>NCGL01000006.1 GCA_002256935.1 Bdellovibrio sp. 28-41-41 | reverse complement strand
CGTAGCTCGGCACGAATAGGAATCAATGTACTTTTGTATTCTTGGTTGTCTTCTGTTGGGCTGTATTGATTTAAACCTTGATTATAAACACGGTGGGCATCTACAAAACCTACTGATAGGAATGGTTTGTACCAAACAGAATTATTTCTGTACGCCATCTGGTACTGATTCACTTCACTCGATGTAATAAAGTCCAATGTGTCCGCAGATTTAAAATCAGTGAATGAAAATCCGGTCGCGTTTTCATTTCGATCTGTCGTGTGCGACAATTTAATATTGAATTGATAGTCGTCGCGTAATAAATAGACAGCTTCGACATTATCTTTTCTGCGTTTGTATTTAAATTCTGAATTCTCGACCGGGCTAGGCGTATTTTGATATTGATACTGACCCCGTACGATGGCCATTGAATTTTCGAAAACCGCTTTATAGAAATCGCCGCTAACTTCACGATAATCGCTGCTACCACCTTGAATATCAAGACGATGATTTTCTTTCCATGTTTTAGGTAACGTATCGATCTTGATGACAGCGCTCAAGGCTTGGCCACCGTACCATACCGACTGACTACCCTTGATGACCGTAATTTTTTGAACAGAATTCAAACTGATAGAATTCAAATTGAATGAACGCTGAATCGTCGAAGCATCATATACAGGAATATCATCAACAATAATTAACACCTGGCTAGAATCACCGCCGCGAACCAATAACGAGTTAGGCTGAAACGCAGAATTCGTAATATTGATATTGGCTTTTGTCGAAAGCAGATCTGACATGTTCGGGGCTTTTGAGTTTTGAATTTCTTCTTCATCAATCACCACACGTGACGATGTCGAAAAAGACGAATCATAAACTTTGGTTTCATACCGTGCGGGTGGAGTTGCCGATGTCGAAGTTGTCGTTTGAGCAGCGGCGGATACCGCGATAGCCAATAGAGATATTAAAATGTATTTCATACGCCAATTTTTAAACCAAAACCGGCTGAATTCAACAAATGACTGCTAAATGAAAACTAGTTGGCGTGTTTGTCCGACTTTTAGTCGGCTGTTTTATAGAGATGAACAGTAGAGCCATTGATCTGCAAGCTGGGCTGTAAGGATTCGATCAGCTTGTTTGGCGATAACATCATCATCAAAGAAATATCCTTGAACGGAATTTCTTTTTCAGGAGTAACCGCTAATTTTACTGAACGAGGGTTGTTTACAAATTCACGCAGGCCTGACTCAATTTCCGAGTCTTCTGTGTTGGCAGGATCACGCTGGTTATCGGATTTCTTAGTAAGTGCGATGTATTTATCCAAAGGTACGTTGTTTTTTTGCGCCAGAGTTTTTACATTTGTCATCAGCGAGTTATCGACGTATTCGACTGAAAACTGTTTCACTGAACTTTGGTTGAATTGAGAGATATCTTTTAAATCAAGCCCGTTAGGCATCGAAAAATCGGTTAAATGAGCTCTCAAGCTGAGCTTGCCCATCTTAAAACCTTCGACTGATAGTTCATTTAAATAAAAATCTTTAGTCTCGGCCTTGTAGTCGTAATCAGAAACGATATTGAGAACTAATTTCTCGTAGCCTAATTCGCTCAGTGCCGATTGCAAACGAGGAGATAAATACTGCTCATTCATTTCTAATTGTTGTACTGAAACTTTAAGCTTAGTTAAATCCGAGACACCCATATCGCCTTGAGTGATGTTGTAAACTTCGGCAAATGACCAGCTCGAAAAATCCACGCGATCAGTGGAAACCACTTTCTCGCCGGACTTGGTATTAATGCTTAATTTGCTGATTCGAACTCTAAGTGGAATGTAAGATAGACGTACGTCTTCAAAATTTAAATCCAAACCATATTTTGAAACGGCCTCTTGAACGTCTCCCATATAGGATTGAAGATGCTCTTGTATCAGCTGGGGTACTACAAAGTTAAGGCTTAGGAACGCGGTAATCAAAAAGCTAAGAACAACCACTTTTATTTTCACAAAACCTCTCCAGCCAAAGACGGCTCATTTCTATCACTGGATAGATCGGGAGAATAGATCAGGAAATAAAGGGTTATCAGGGATTATTAAGAAAATTTTTACTGTCTCAAAAAAAGAAAAAGGGCTTTTACTAAAGCCCTTTAAAAAAACAACAGACGTTCTGATATTGATGGCCGGGAAAACGTTCAACTGCCATACATTAAATTAAAAATTTACTTCATCGGTTTTGAATGCACCGCAAACTTATCGAATTCACCGTATTCGTGAAGTTTATTGTACAAAGTCTTGATAGTAATACCTAGACTGTTAGCAGCTTGCGTTTTGTTACCGCTAAAGTGACCAAGAGCTTTAAGAATGTACTTCTTCTCGATTTCATACAGTGGAATATTTGGATCAAATTCCAAGAAATCAATTTCAACTTCCGGGCTCTGGATATAATCTGGAAGATCACCGATCTCGATTTGGTGTCCCTCAGAAAGAATTTGTAAACGCTCGCAAACGTTTTGTAATTCTCTGATATTGCCTGGCCAGTCATATTTCATCAACAATTGAACGGCTTCAGTGGAAATAGTTTTCATTTTCCCATACTGAGCTTGTGGTGATGAACTCATAAAATGCTGGATCAAAAGAGGAATGTCCTCTTTACGACGTCTTAAAGGTGGTGCGTTTACTACGATCGTATTGATACGATAGAATAAATCTTCACGGAAGTTACCTTTTTGAACTTCTTGATCAAGCTCTCTATTCGTTGCAGAGATTAAACGGATATCAACTTTGATAGGCTCTTTACCACCTACTCGGAAGATTTCGCCTTCTTGGATAAAGCGTAAAAGTTTAGCCTGGATACCGTGTGACAACTCACCGATTTCATCTAGGAATAGAGTTCCACCGTTAGCAACTTCTGCCAAACCGATCTTACGTGTGTAGGCGCCAGTGAATGAACCTTTTTCGTGTCCAAACAATTCGCTCTCAAGCAAAGTTTCACGTAAAGCACCGCAGTTAATAGCGACAAATGGACGGCTCTTACGAGTCGACTTTTCATGAACCGCTCGAGCTAGTAATTCCTTACCAGTTCCAGACTCACCCAAAACCAACACATTGGCGTTAGATGGAGCTACACGGTCGATCATTTTCATCAAGTTACCCATCGCTTCCGATTGGTAAATAATTGTACGCGTGATCAGCGTATGAGCCGGCTTAGCCTGCTCTATTGGTTTGCCCCAAAGCACTTGGTTCTGGGAATTGCTTGTCGGTAGGTTGTGTGATAATGTCATTTCAGTAGTATAATTTTTTCAGTGACGACGAATCCCAAAGACAGGCCGAATCGCCAGTCTCAAAATGATGCAGCGTCACTTATGCATTGCAATATAGTCTAGGTTAAGTAATTTTTGCAAGAAAATTTTTGCATGGTGTTATAAAAACTTTAGGATTTTTACGAAAATGACCCCACAAGAGGCCTTTCAGGAAATAGATAACTATTTGAAATATATGCAGAATATAAAAACATGCAGTCCTCACACAGTCAGGGCCTATAAAAAAGACTTAGATGGGTTTTTCGAGCCTGTAAAAAGTTCAAAATCGAATACGTCGGACTTGAGAACGTACTTCTCAAGTCGATTATTGGCGCTGGGCCAGCTCAGCCTAGCTTCCCGGAATCGAAAAGTAGGCACCCTGAAGAGCTTTTTAAACTGGTTATATGAGACCCGCAAAATCGATTCGGCCCTTTCCGAAGTCTATCATTCTCCCAAAGTACCCCGGAAAATACCCCACTTTATATCGTTCGATGAAGTCAGTGCCTGCTTGCAGTTTCTAGGAAATCAGCCCGAGGTGATTTCGGCGCTGGAGAATTTACTCCAGCGACAGCAGCGACTGTTATTCTTATTTCTTTATGGAGCGGGATTACGTATCTCCGAAGGTTGTCAGCTAAAGGTCCGTGACGTCACCGAATCAGATCGAAAAATTTTAGTTCGAGGTAAAGGTGCAAAAGAGCGCATTGTCGTTTGTCCGGAATTTGTTTGGGCCGAATGGAGTCAGTACAAAAAATATATTGCGGACCACTTTCCATCCGTTCCTAAAAATTACGAATTTATTTTTTTCCGATTTCAAAATGAAGTTTTCGAAGATGCTCCGATCAATGAACGCTCGGGCTACAGTTGGATTCGGAAAATCGGTGTACAAACTGGGTTAACACAAAGCCTGAATCCCCACGCTTTACGCCATAGCTTTGCTACGCATTTACTGAATAGTGGAGCGAATTTGCGTGTGATCCAAAGTCTTCTTGGTCATTCGACTTTAGCGGCGACGGAAAAGTATACGCATTTGAATTTAAGTCAATTGTATCAGACGATGGAGAAAGCCCACCCTTTGGGTAAAAAATAGCAGTTATTTATTTTTAAGTGCGTTTTCAATTTTAAAACCTTAAATTCTGTTACTATAAATAGAAAAACTTTTAAAACTGCCATGCTTTGTTAAGATAAATGAGCATGAGCCAAATACTCGCGCACTATTTTTTCCATTCGCGAAGCGTGAGTTCGCGCTTCGTTTGAAAGCGATTCCAAACGTGCGAAGTGTGTAAGTGGTGTTTGCAGAAATGGCGGCATCCAAATTTCTTGCTCCAGCACACCTTGCTCTGCCAAAATTTTTAGAAAAAATTGAAGTTTTAAAATCGGCAGGAAGAGTTGGTAGTTTAAATTTTCTGTTGAAAGATTTTTTAGACAATGACCTAACAAGTTATACAAAGAATCCGACATATTATCGCCTTCTTGAGATACTTTGGCGATGCATTCCACCGCGAACAAACCAAACTGTAGTAAATCGTAATCTTTTTTAAGTGCCGCAAAATCATTTAACAACTGGGCTTCATCTAGAATGGACAATTGCTGCTTACCAGATTTGTCAGAATAACTTAGTTTTACATGATGTAAGGGCTCCAAAACTCCCCCGCCAAAGCGTTTACGACTTTTCAAAGCAGACCGAGCTAGGAACGATTTTTTCTCTCCGGCTGCAGAAATTCCCGTGATGATCAGATCGGCTTCGCCGTATCTGACTTTCCTTAAAAGAATAAATGTTCCGGTTTGTTTTACCAAGTCTTTAGATCCTCACCACTACTTCAGCGTGGCGCTAAAAACTCCACTCTGAATCGGATTTGATGTCTTTGACGATATCGTCAATCACTGCTTTGGATGGGATATCTTTCACGTCATTGAAAGACAAGCTAATTAATCCCCGAAGAACCTCGTCAGAAACTTCGGGCTGAATCCACGAACGTATTGATTTTGGGCTATTAGAAACACAATCGGAATACGATCGTACATGAGCAAACCCTTTTTCTTTGAGCTTGCTTGCGACCAAGTCACCGTGGATGCCGTCAAACAGCAACAGTGATCGATTCCAAGACCGCGGGCTTTTATAATCCCATTTCAGCTGTACCAAATTAGATTCCCAAGATTTCACTTCGGCTTCGAACGAATGAGACTTTTGCTTTAATTTAGACGTCCATTCGTTTTGCCAGTGAATGTTCTGGTAAGGACCCACTGGCGAGTACAACTTCGCACGTTCTGGTAAATACACCAAGCTTAAATCATGACTTGGTATTTGTACGGCGTAGGATGTTTGTTGCATTTTTATATCGGGCGTATATTCGTGATTCACTAAAATGAAAAATATTTTTTTTTCGATGGCCCACTCTTCAATTTTCTCGTAAGGAAATATTTCGCCCGTCAGCGCGTGGTTTTTAAAGAAAACTAAAAACAGAGTGTCCTTGTTCAGTCCATCAATAATACTTTGTCCATCGTCGTTCGCCTGCTGTAGATCTGCGATCTTGATGTTCTGGACCTTATAGCTTTCACGAATAAAATACGGTTGAGTGTTCTCTAAAAGGGGCGAAATTCCCGTAACCCACGCGATACTGCGTTTGTGTGCATACAGTTGCGCTATACTGACTAACAAGTCATGCACCGCTAAGTAGGGGTTCACGTAGCTGCTAATTTGATTCAGCGTGCTCAATTCAGTCTTTAATCGAAAGTTAACCAGATCCCATTCTTCGGGATGCGAGAAAGATTCAAACACCATAAATACATTAGACCTGATTCAGTTTGGTTTTTCTATAATTTGATTGTTCGTATGGTAACAAAAGACTAGGATCAGAAGTGATTTAGGAGGGGTTTCCCATGAAAAATTTTGTTTTATTATTATGTTTACTCGGTTTTAGTTCAGCACACGCTCTTGTAGAAGCGCGTTTAACTTACGGAGTCCTTGGTAGCAAACCAGACCTAGCGACTATCTATGATGGCGCTACAACAATTCCCGCAGTGGCACCCAATGCCGGTATTGGTTTCGATGCACTTTTCATTTTCCCAGTTATTGGTATCGGTGCCGGTGTTCGTTATGAAAATCTTGGCTTCAACGTTAGTTCAGAAGGCTTAGAATACAAATCACAGACCACTCGCACATCATTGATCTTAAATTATCGCTTGATAAACACGGTCATGTATTTAGGTCCGATTGCGACGATCGGAATGTCTCATACAAACAGTATTAAATGGACTGAAGGTGCGCGGGCCACTGATTTCTCTCCAGACTCAACATCAAGCTACTCAGTCGGTTTAGAAGCGGGCGTCGCATTACTAGGCTTCCGAATTGGTGCTGAAGCCGGCTATCAAAATATGAAATGGACTAAAGTAAAAGATACGACTGGGACAATCTCTGGAACTCCAGATCTAGATATGAGCGGATCGTATGTGAAAGCTGTTCTAGGTTTTGGAATTTAAGACGTAAGCTAAAAGTAGCAGATAAAAAAAAGCCCGAGTAAAACTTGGGCTTTTTTATTTCTACTTCTTCTTCAACTCAATCTTCAAATCTTTATCACCCGGCTTAATCTTCTTCCCGTCAGCCGTTGCGCCTTCGGGTCCCGATTTATCCGTAGCATTCCCCACCTGAGAATAGCGCGCATACACCGTAAACGGCCCTATAAACGGAGTTCCTTGAACCATGGCGTTCTCAGGTCCTAGTTCAAATTTAACGGGAAATTTAGGATCTGCGATACGTTGAACGGCAACAGGCATTTGTCCGTCGCCAGCCTTACCACCCGCGTTTTTTGCGAAGATAAATAAAGTGCCACCGCTTTTGATTTCTTTGGCCGCGCCTTTATCGACACTGATCAGTCCTGAAATTGGGTTTGCTATCGATACTAAGGTGAAAAACAAACTAACTAACATCGTTTTCATAAAATCCCCCTTTTACCTTTAAACTAAAATCCTATTATTTTATTTGCCTATCATACTTAAAACATCTTTCCATTGCTACCGATAAATTTGGTTTCAAATGGACGAGTCAGACCCAGAACCGAATTTGACATATATTCTTACGAGGTAGACGATGACTCTAACAAAACTAACGGATCAGAATTTAGATAAAAATTTAAAAGAACTCGTTTCAGGCGAGCGGGAAATATTAGCTGAAATTATTTTGCAGATCATCCAACCAGTATGGGCCAATGGTACAAACCAGTTAGAAAATCTAAGACTTCTCTGTGCCGGTCACAATCAAGAAATCTACCGATGGCAGGCTAACATAACAAGGCATCACTAAGGTGCCTAAGGTATTGCAACTCAGGTGCTTTTTTTCTGTATTGAGAGCCAAGGCATGGATATTTAGCTCTAATCCCTTGTTCACAGAAAACCTACAAATTTGCCAAATTGAGTTAGGACCCTCGCTTCGTCCAGCAAAATTTTTCTTCACATGACAATCAAATTTTCTTATGACGAAATTAAAACTCACAAGAACAAGGAGGTTCTATGAATACTACAAAGACTTATAAGTTTGGTGATTACACATTCAAAACTTATTGGAAAACAGCTGGTGAAGGTTGGGAAGTCGGTTTAACGTGCGGGAATAAAGTTTACTTCGTTGGTAACTTTATCCGTGAAAAAGAAGCTAAAAAATGGTGGGCGTATTTCAACAAATATGTAACTCATTTTTTCCGTAAATATGAATACTATGCTGATGCACCTAAAGATTTCTATGGTCAGTTTATGGGAACATTCGTATACCGTGAATACTATAACTTCTTATTTGAATTATTCGATGGTTACACTGGTCACTACGAAAAAGAAAATGCGAAGTTTTTCAAAAAATACGAAAAATTCGCTAGACAGTACGCTGCTTAAACCTTTGGTTTAAAACGCTGCTTAAATCGAAGGGACCCACGGGTCCCTTTTTTTAAATATCGCGTCCGACTTTTCTAAAACAGGCTTTGGTTGTCATTAAGTTATTAAATTCAGAATCTGGTTTTTCACACTCAGCATTTCTAAAGTCTTTCAGTACCTTAAGCATTTCTTGGAAATGCAAACTGTGTTTCTTCTGCGAATAGAACGATTCTTCTATCGGAAATAAATACGCTTCCAAAATATGACTAGTATCTTCAAATTGAATCACTGTTTTCAATGAAGAGTACGGCATATGGGTTGGCATGCGATCTTTTAGAAATCCAATATAGCGAAATGCCTTAGCCAATACCGTTTTTGTATTTATTTTCAATGAATCGACAAATTGGTAATTATCCACGATTGTCCAATTATAAATACTTTGAATGATCGCATCCTGCATTCTAATTTTTCTTAGCAACGGAATTGTATCCGACTCTTCGTATTTACCAAAGTAACGATACTCGGACAGCAAATCAAATCTTGAATCGAATTCAATATCTCCGGGCGCAAATATTTCGGTAGACTCAATACCCATGTTTTTTAAGAACGGTGTCGATTTAAACTTTGTCGTCATCGATTTATTTTCTGGTAGCAACATTTTCGAATTTGATGCTGTCAGGTACGCATTCTCGATCAATTCCGCACAGAAAATGGTATCCGCATCCAGCGAGCTCATTTTGAAATCGTAGGGGATATTGTAGCCGTGCTTTGAAATAAAGCTATTGGCCAAATCAAATGCAGCTCTGCCCGCTTTGCTGGCTGTATCCGCATCATGAAATCGGAAATGAACAACGCGAGCTTCTTTTTGTTTTAGCCAGGTCTCAAACGGACTGATCTTTGTTCCGTAGGGAATCAAAGCCTCCACTATCACTTTTTCATTTTTATCGTTCAATCCTAGGATAGCTAGATGACTGAACTGAAGCTCTGTATCGCCGATACGAGCGATCATTCCACTGACATAGCTTTTACCGCGAATAAGGAACAAATCACCGATTTGGAAGTCGATCTTATCCACATTCTTCATCAGCTGCGGAAATTCACCGCTCAGAATATCGTTACTAAATTGCGTCACTTTCTTGCGTTCGATAAGCCACTCGATCAGCATATCTTCCATGAACCGCACATAACGTGTCGAGCGTTTAATATTCTGCAGACAATCGAAACTTAACTTTCCTTGTTGAGAAAGTTCTTTTTGTTTTTTTCTTACCATTAATTGAACGTGAAATAGTAGTTTTAATGTTTCAGAACCCTTTTCTTCTAGCTCAGCTATTTCTTTTTCTGTTTGCGGAAAAAAACTATCACTTTTCAATCGATCAATCTTATCCAATTTATCGGAAATAAATTCAACACACTTGTCAGGAGCTTTTAGATTCGAATCGATTTGATTAATACTCTTTGCTACTTCATTTACAAAATTCAATGGCTTCAAAATCATCAAATTAATTTCGGTTTGTGAGTCATTCGCCAACAACACAGTCGGAACAGACAATAGAATAGATATTAATAAAAGTTTCATATTTAGCTTCATATTTATATATGATCAGAATGGAATACTATTTTAGCAAGAAGTATTACCTAGAGACAGGACTACTGACTTCTAACGATCAGAATATCTGCCAGAACTACGAGAGCAATACCGATTAACTGCCGGATCGACATGACCTCCGAGAAAAATAAAAATGCCAACAGAGTCGCTGTTATAGGTTCAATCATTACAAGGATACTTGCCTGCGGCCCTGAAATTCTTTGCAAGCCAGCTAAAAATAAACTCAGCGGTGCGATCGTTCCGACAACACTTAACCCCAAAAATAATTTAAAATGTGAAAACTCGGGCCCAACAAAATCGTTCAAGGTCGGATGATGAATCAGAGCTAGTGAAATTCCTGCTGACAACATCACATAAAAGCTAGACGTCAAAGGATGAATATTTTTTTGAAATCTATCTGATAAAATTACATAAGCCGCATACGTAATTGCTGCCCCTAGTGCCGCGTACACGCCAAGTGCATTTTTTATTTCAAACTCGTCTTTTAAAAGCAAAAACATCCCAGATAGAGCAATCAGCAAAGCAACGCCTGTACGCTTTTCAAATGGATGTTTTAGAAACAGCACTGAACCCAAAAACACAAACACGGGAAACGTAAACAATAACATCGCGCTGATTCCGACGCTCAAATAACGAAATGAAATAAAATAGAAACTGGAAAAAACTGCATAACCGAGAACGCCCAATAAAACGCAGGTGAAAAACTGAACTCTAGTCACTCTAAACAAATTTATATTTTTTGTAATTTTAAAACCTAGAAGTGTTAACCCCAGCAAGACCGAAGCAAACAAGAAACGAATAGATAAAACAGACCCCGTATCAAGACCCGTTTGAATAAACAATTTGCCGAAAATTCCTAAACTTCCAAAGCAAATTCCAGCCAATAAGATAAAAAAAACCCCAATTAAAAAATTAGGGTTTCTAGTCGCCAATTTAGACAAGAATTTTAAATTCCTTCTTTGTGGCGTTCTTCATCGTCTACGTGCGATTGGATTCCACCTTTAAGAGATGGGCGATACGCAAGATGGTTAATATCGTATGTAAAGTTCGCGCCGCTTAAACCAGGTGTTTGCCACTCAGGCCCTAAACGGATGGCATCTACTGGACACGCATCTTCGCAATAACCACAGAATACACAGCGAAGAATATCAATTTCATAACTGATTGGAAATTTCTCCACTTTAGGATCTGGATTTTCATCAGCAGTGATTTTAATACATTCAGCTGGGCAATTAGTGGCGCATAACATACATGCCGTACAACGAATGTTACCGTCTTTTTTCACCGTCAGAATGTGATTGCCTTTAAAACGTGAGCTGTACTCATACTTTTCTTCCGGGTAATTTAATGTCACCATTTGCTTTTTAGACACGATATTTTTAATCATGTGCTTAAATGTTATACCTAAACCCGTCAAGATTCCAGGTAAGTACCACTTGCTGGCTGCACCCGCTTTTTGAACAACGCTCATAATGAACCTCGTTTAAAAACAAATTCGTTTTTCTTTCTGTTCTCTAGCATAACTTGGTCTTGGCGACGTTTGTTTTCTAGGAACGCTGGTTTTTCAATTTGTGCCATTGGAACTGTTAAGTTTTTACCGGACATTAAAATCGCCGTTTCAGTTAATGTTAATGCTTCATGAACAACAGTCGTCGCGCGTTTGAATTTTTGTTCTAATCCGGCTGCATTGATAAATGTTCCTTCTTTTTCAACGAATGTTTTCAAAGGAACGATCGAAACTTTAACGTTATTTAAGTTCAATAGTGAATCCACTTTCGCAGATCCCAACCAAACTAAATGCTCCGCTTGCGCGAACAATTTCACGTGAGTTTCCAAATTATCGAAAACCGCTTTGTTTTCAGGACCGGCAACGATCAATGTTTTGATCGATTTGTTTTTTAGACCGGCTTCTAAATCACCCCAAACGCCTTTAATTTGGTGCTTTTCAAGAACTTGCAGCAAACCTTTAGTATTAGGATTTTTATCACCACGAAGTAACAAGCCATCAAATGAATCAAAAGATTCTTTGTTATTTACCCAGTGGTAAATTTTAGAAATACCAAATTCTTTTACCATAGAACTCACCATAGCATCGTACTCTTCAACCGTGTACTGGCCAGTTAGAACCAGAGCGACTTGATCTTTTTTAGCTTTGATTTCTTTATGAAGCTCCTTAGCTAAGGCACCTGGAGCCATTTCTGTTTGCTCGCCTTTTTGACGAACAATTCCTGTAGTGAAACGGGCGTCTTTGTTAAGAAACTTATAGATGTCGCGACCTTCATCGCACATCCAGTGGCCATTTACTTTTTCATTGTAAACTGGTTTTACGCGGAAGAAGCCTTCTTTATTGAAGTACACTTTAACGTTACAGCCAGTAGAGCAACCGTTACATACAGTTTCTGAATCTTTTAGATACCAAACCCGTTGACGGAAACGGAAATCTTTCGACGTCAACGCGCCCACTGGGCAGATATCCACTGTATTTAGTGAATACTTGTTATCTAATTTTTTACCTTCAACGGTACCAATTTCAGAACGGTCACCGCGATTAAAAATACCTAGTTCACTTGTTTTAGACACTTCATCAGTAAAACGTACGCAGCGTGAGCACAACACACAACGTTCAGAATCTAGAACCACGGTTGGCCCCAGATCGACGACTTTGTGTTTTTTAACTTTGTGTTCAGCCATTTCTGGATCGTATTTACCGAATTCCATGTACTGCTCTTGCAAACCGCACTCACCGGCTTGGTCACACACCGGGCAATCCAAAGGATGGTTGATCAAATGAAAATCTAAAACCCATTTAACGCCGTCTTTGATTTTGTCAGACTTGTTAGAAACTTTCATACCTTCTGTCACAACCGTGTTACACGCGATTTGCGGACGAGGGTTGCCTTCGATATCACAGATACAAAGACGACAAACACCGGCTACGCTTAATCCTGGGTGATAACAATAATGGGCGATAGGCTCTTCCGTTTTGTAGAAAGCCTCCATGATTGTTTGACCGTCTTTTACTTCGACTTCTTTTCCATTAATGGTGCATTTGGGCATAGAAGCTTCCTCTCACTTTTGAACGACCTTCGCGTACATAGAATTCAAATTCATCTCTAAATTTAGTTACGAAACTCAACACTGGTAATGCCGCTGCATCCGAAAGAGCGCAGATTGTACGACCTTTCATATTGTCAGCTACCTTCACTAGCAGATCGATATCTTGCAAACGACCTTTACCTTCAAGAATTGAATGAGTGATTTTATTTAACCAGCCCGTACCTTCACGGCACGGAGTACACTGACCACATGATTCATGGTGATAGAAGTGCATCAATACGCCCAACATATCGACCATACATTGCGAATCATCGATAACGATAACCGCACCAGAACCTAACATAGTTCCCATTTGCGCTAGGCATTCGTAATCCATAGTTGCTCTCGACGCTTCTTCCGCTGTTAGAACCGGAGCTGATGATCCACCAGGAATAACGGCTTTTAATTTACGGCCCGGTTTCATTCCGCCGCCCTCATTATTGATTAGATCATTCAAAGAATAACCTAAATTCACTTCGTAGTTACCTGGCTTACGAACATTACCACTTAATGAAAATAACTTTGTACCTGGTGATTTTTCAGTCCCGAATTTTTTATAAGCAGCCGCGCCATCACGGATGATGTATTTCACAGCCGCTAATGTTTCCACGTTATTAACGATCGTTGGTTTTTGTAAGTAACCTTTTACTGCTGGGAACGGAGGTTTTAATTTGGGCTGACCTTTTTGACCTTCCAAAGAAGAAATCAAACCTGTCTCTTCACCACAAATGTAAGCGCCCGCGCCGCGGTACACGTCCATATCGTGATCAAAACCAGAACCTAAAATATTTTTACCAAGGTAGCCAGCTTTGTAAGCCTCTTGTACCGCTTGCTCTAGGACTTCAACTGGATAGTAATATTCACCGCGAACGTAGATGTAACTTTTTTTCGAACCGACTGCGAATGCCGACATAATCATACCTTCGATCAGTTGGTGTGGAGCGCGCTCCATCATCAAACGATCTTTGAAAGTACCAGGCTCGCCTTCATCGGCGTTACATACCAGATATCTTGGTTCATTATTTTTCGGTAAGAAACTCCATTTCATACCTGTCGAAAAACCCGCTCCGCCACGGCCACGTAGACCGCTGGCTTTAACTTCATCGATGATGGCTTGAGGCTGCATTTTCAAAGCTTTTTCTAGATTTACGTAGCCACCATTTTTTTTGTAGCCATCTAAAAAACGAAATTCATCTAAATGATAAAATTCAGTAAGTAATTTAGTTTCCATTATTTCATACCTCGAAGAATATTCATTGCTGATTCTGGAGTTAAACTTTCATAGTACTTTGTATTTACTTGCATCATCGGTGCTGTTCCGCACGAACCAAGACATTCAACACGTGATACAGAGAAACGACCATCCGCAGTCACTTCACCTAATTTCACACCTAGCTCGTGGCAGATGTGATTTGTTAGTTCGCGTCCACCTTCAAGTGCGCATGAAATATTCGTGCAAACCTGAACGTGATGTTTACCAACAGGAACTTGATTGAACATAGTGTAGAATTTAAATACTTCGTTAATTTTACTCACCGGAATATCCATCACTTGTCCTAAATGATGAATCACCGCTGTGGTGATAAAACCTTTGTTCTCTTTCTGTGCCACGTACAAAGCCGGAATGATTGCCGAGTCTTTGATTTCATAGCGAGCCAATTCTTTTTTGACTTCCGCTAGACCTTCCGCAGACAGTTGAAATGTAGATTTCGCAGTTTCTAACATTGAATCCCTCTTTAAATATTTATCTATCTAATTCGCCGGCAATAACGTTCATGCTGGCTACAGTTGCAATCGCGTCCGCTAACATAATTCCCTTAACGACTGATGGGAACGATTGGTAAATCGCAAAGCATGGTGGTCTTACTTTTAGGCGGTATGGGTTCGCTGAACCATCGCTGACTAAGTAGAAACCAAGCTCGCCATTAGCGGCTTCTGTTGCATCGTAAACTTCGCCGACAGGCGGACGTAAGCCTTTGATCACAAGCATGAAGTGATTCATCAAACCTTCGATATTTCCGTACACGTCTTTCTTTTCAGGAAGAACGATACCTTTATCGCGAACTGTGTAATCACCGCCTGGTACGTTTTTGCAAACTTGTTCAATGATACGGATACTTTGTTTCATTTCTTCTATACGAACTAAGTAACGATCATAGATGTCGCCGTTTGTACCTACTGGAACGTCAAAATTTAAACCATCGTATCCATAGTAAGGAGATGTCTTACGTAAATCTAAATTCACACCGCACGCTCTTAATAGAGGACCAGTGTATCCCCAAGAAATCGCTTCAGCCGCCGTAACGGGAGAAACACCTTGAGTACGTTTGATAAAGATTTTATTAGAAATAAACAAACGATCGATTTCATCAACTGCCACGCGCATTTCTTTACAGAATGCCATGACTTCATCGAACCAGCCATCGGGTGCATCTTGAGCCATGCCACCTACGCGAGTCATCGAAACCGTTAGGCGAGCGCCGCAAAGACGTTCAAATAACGTGTACACTTTTTCACGGTACGTGAACAAATGGAAGAACGCCGTTAAGGCACCTAAATCCACGCCGCCAGTACCAACAGAAATAATGTGATCGATAATACGAGAAAGTTCGCAAAGAATAACACGCATCGCCTGCGCTTTAGGTGGAATTTCAATTCCTAAAAGACGCTCGACTGTTTTGCAGTAACCAACGTTATTCATTGGTGCCGAACAGTAATTCAAACGATCTGTGTACGGGATAACTTGATTGTACGGATGAGTTTCCGCCATTTTTTCAAAACAACGGTGCAAGAAACCAATTTCGCAATTCGCGCGCACAATAGTCTCGCCATCCAATTCAGCCATCACACGCAATGTTCCGTGCATCGCTGGATGTGACGGACCGATGTTGATCGGAACTAGATTTTCATTCAACACGTCGCCGCGCTCATCACCATCGTTATCAAAATGAACTGGTAAAACATCAGTGCAGTGTTGTTGGCGATCGGCTTCGTAGTCTTTACGAAGAGGATGACCTTGGAACTGATGATGAGTTAAAATTTTTCTTAAATTAGGGTGACCTTGGAACCGAATACCGAACATGTCATAAGCTTCACGCTCAAACCAGTCAGCCCCTTTCCAAACTTTAGTAGCCGTTTCCACATGATCGCCATCGGCTAGCTGAGTTTTCACACGCAAGCGACGACCATCACGAGACGAGAATAAAGCATACACCACATCAAAACGCTTTTCACGATTTGGAAAATCCACTCCGCATACGTCCATTAAGAAATCAAATTTTTGATTTACTTTCAAATGGCGCAAAACTGGAATTACGTCTTCTTTTGGAATTTCTAAAACATCATCACCTACCGCATGCGAAAAGCGATATTGGTTGGTGTTGAAATGTTTATCTAAATCACTTTTTAATTCTTCAATGCGATTCATGTGCCTGATCCTGCTTGAATAAGATTAGCTTCATAAGGATTTTTCCAGTTGTCGCGCCAAGGACGAGGCTGATTCGTAGCAATCATTCGTTGCAACAACATGATACCATCTAACACCGCTTCCGGAGTTGGAGGGCAACCAGGAACGTAAACATCAACTGGGATAACTTTATCAGCGCCTTGAAGTACGTGGTACGCGCGATAGAAACCACCGGAACTTGCACACGCCCCCATAGAAAGAACATATTTTGGTTCTAGCATTTGTTCGTAAATACGAACCAAGATGGGTGCCATTTTTTCTGTGATCGTACCCGCCACAAGAAGTAAGTCCGCTTGGCGTGGGCTGAAACGAACAACTTCCGCTCCGAAACGAGCTAAGTCATAACGTGGACCCATAACGCTCATCAATTCAATACCACAGCAGGCAGTACCGTAAGGCAATGGCCACAATGCATTTTTTCTACCCCAGGCGACGATCGCATCCAATTTGGTTGTGAACGCAAAAGAACGTGACAGTTCGTCAACACTTTTATCGGCCATATTTTCACCTCGTTTTCATCTAGACATATAATGGTTACTTTAATTTTTCCGACCTGACAACCGGATTATTCACAGAAGTTCATTTGTAAAACTGCAGGCTTAGCTGCTTAAAAAGGGATGGAAAATTGGCGATGAAAACGGCTCTCAATTTGCCTATAAAAATGACCAAGAAAACGCATAAGAAAATGCTAAAAAGTTTTGCAATTGCTGAAATTTTTCGCAGAAACTCTTAGACAAACGCGCGTATTCGAACTTTAATGAGACTCGACTTTGATCTTAAAGCAAAAAACTTCGAAAACAAGGGTGTGTTCGGAGAAGGTCAAAACACAAGGAGGGTTCAATGAAAGCTCTATTAATTTTAGCAGCTATCGCCATCGCTATACCAAGTTTCTCGCAAACTTTGGAAAGCAAACAAATCAATTATCTAGTGAAGTTCAAATCGACTCGCGACCTACAGACCGCGATGAAAAAGTCGGTTATGTCGGGCACCAAAGCCAATGCCGACCAAAAAGTAGAGGTCATCACAGAACAAATGGTTCTAGTGTCGGGCAAAAATGCCGCATCAGCTCCATTACTAAAGAATCAAAATATCGAGTACGTTCAGCCCGATTATGAATTGGGTCTAATCGAAACATTTAAAGCGGATGGCCAAGACCAAAAGGCTCAAGTAATGGACTACTTGATGAAAAACCCACAGCTTATGGCCAAAGCTAAAGGTGATAACCCTTTAATTCCTCAATCACCAAACTCAGGCGCCGCTCGCGATCCTTTAATAAACAAACAATGGGGCATGCTCGACATGGGCGCAACTCAAATGTGGCCAGTGGCTAAAAACAACAAAACAATCGTAGTGGCCGTGATCGATTCGGGCGTTGATTACACTCACCCCGATTTAGTGCCCAACATGTGGCGCAATCCGGGCGAAACTGGAAAAGATGCACAAGGCAGAGACAAAGCAACCAACAAAATTGATGACGATGGTAACGGCTATGTTGATGACGTAGTTGGCTATGATTTCGCAGGGAACGATTCACTTCCTTATGATAAATCAGTGGCCGCATGGCAATTACTTTTAGGCGGCGGCAACCCAGGTCACGGAACTCACTGTGCGGGAAATATTGCAGCTCGTGGCAACAATGGTTTAGGTATTTCGGGCGTGGCTCCCAATGCACAAATCATGGCGCTTAGATTTATTTCTGAAAAAGGCACGGGCGTGACTTCAGCAGCAATCAAAGCGATTCGCTACGCAGTTGATAATGGCGCAAAAGTTTTAAATAACTCGTGGGGCTCAATGGGCGAAGATGCAAGTGAACCAACAGAAAACAAAGCTCTTCGCGATGCGATTCAGTATGCTGAATCTAAAGGTGTGTTGTTTATCGTAGCCGCTGGTAACGGCTTTCAAGGCAAAGGTTATGACAATGATACAGCGGCTCGTCCAGCGTATCCGGCTAGTTACCCTTACTCAAATATCATCAGCGTCGCTGCGATTGATACGAAAAACCAATTAGGTAAATTCTCAAACTACGGCGTTAAAACAGTTCACATCGGCGCTCCCGGCGTGAAAATTTACAGCACAGTGGTTGGTGGAAAATACTCGGATCAACCGATTCCATTCTTAGCGGTTTGGGAAGGAACAAGTATGGCGGCTCCCCATGTTGCGGGCGCAGCGGCTCTGTACTGGGCACAGTATCCTGACAAAACAATGGCAGAAGTTAAGGCTGCTATTTTGAATTCAGCAGCACCGATTTCTTCACTTAAAGGGAAAGTATCTAGCGGTGGGAAGTTGAATCTTGTGAATTTGATGAAGTACTAGTTACACCAGGTTCTGGCCCCAGGGTCTTCGATAGAGCCCTCACTTTTTTCCGTGAGGGCTTTTTTTTATGGGTTACTTACTTTCACGTCTTTTTTCGATTTTACACTTCCTGAAACTACTAATATTCCTCGGAAGTTTTCTATTGATCCGACATTGCCGTCGACTTTTAATATTCCTCTAAAGTTTTTTACTGAGACTAAATCGCCTTTGATTTCAAGGATTCCTCGATAGTTTTCAATCACGCCTACGCTGGCGCTTAAGCAGCCTAAACCGCGATAATTCGATACCGATTCGATACTTTTTGAATCGATCAATGATAATGCACGCACGTTATTAATTTGTTTAATCGACTGCGCACCCGCGCGTATCAATAAGCTGCGGACGTTATCAATTTTTGAAATACTTTTGATATTATTTAAGATCAACAAACCGCGATGATTTACGACACTCACTTCATCTTTGTTTTCTACTTTTAAAAATCCGCGTGTGTTTTGGAAACTTGATTTGCTTGAGCCAGGCAGCAAGCTGAATCTATCATTTAGCAAATCCGCACAGCTGATTTTCATGCCTTTTACATTACCGTCATCATCGGCATCCACAATGTCCCTTGTGTCGTCGTCATCGCGATCATCGCAACTGCCGCCGCCTCTAGGACCATCTTTTGGAGGGATAACTACAGGTGGCTTAACATCACTGTCATCATCTGCGTCTGCGGGAGGAGCTTGAACATCACTGCCATCTGAAACATCTACTAAATCAGTACTGCTTGCTGCGAGTTTGCCTAAGTCTTGGGTTTCTAAACCGACCGAACCATTTTGACCACAGTTCTGAAATGAGACAACCATCAAACCTGACAAAAACAAATACAATATTTTGTTCTTCAGCGACATTAAAACCCCCATACATTAGGGATTGCAAATGCGGCACCGGTCGAACGACAGCTAGTTTGTACCTAGCCGTCAACAAAACTAACACTGATAATAAACTGTACAGTTTTTTTTGTGTAACGGTTTTACTTATACGTTTTACTTATACGCTGGTATGCCGGTGATGTATTCGCCCAGAACCAAGCGGTGAATATCCTCAGTACCTTCATACGTGTTGACGCTTTCCAAATTTAACATGTGACGGGCACATTGATATTCGAATGTAATTCCGCTGGCACCTAAAATATCCCGGCACATACGCGCATGCTTCAGTGCCTTAGATACATTGTTCATCTTAGCCATCGAAATTTGTTGAGCTGTGCATTTCCCGCTATCTTTTAATCGCCCGATTCTCAGCGCCAATGATTGCGCGAGGGTAATGTCAGTTAGCATCTCGACCAGTTTGGCTTGGACTAATTGAAATCCAGCGATTGGTTTGTCAAATTGTATTCGTGTTTTAGCATAGTTAACGGCTTCGTCATAGCACGCCATCGACGCACCTATCACACCCCACGAGATACCAAATCGCGCGTTGTTCAAACAGGCAAATGGACCTTTTAATCCTTCAACATTGAGCTTGTTCGAAGCCGGCACTCGGCAATCTTCGAAAATTAATTCACTCGTTACCGATGCTTTTAAAGAAAACTTTTTCTCGATATTTCTGACTTTAAAACCTTTCAATTCACGATCAACAACTAAACCAATAACCTTACCACGTTCGTCACGTGCCCAAACGATAGCCAGCTGACTGATGCCGCCATTAGTGATCCACATTTTTGATCCGTTAAGAACATATTCGTTACCGTCTTTAATGGCCGTGGTGCGCATACCCGCTGGATTGCTACCAAAATCAGGTTCAGTTAAACCAAAGCAGCCGATCCATTCTCCTTTAGCCATTTTAGGTAAATACTTTTTCTTTAATTCTTCGCTACCAAATTCAGCAATGGGGAACATGCACAGCGCACCCTGTACACTGACAAAAGATCGAATGCCACTGTCGGCTCGCTCTAATTCCTGCATGATCAAGCCGTAAGCCGTATAATTTACACCCGCACAGCCATAACCCTGAATTGTTGAACCTAAAGTCCCTAGTTCTGCTAAACCTGGAATCAAATCTTTAGGAAAAATGCCTCTCTCGTAATCATCGGCAATTCTAGGCATGATCTCTTTGTTAACATATTGACGGACAGTGTCTCGAATCAGAATCTCTTCGGGCGACAATTCACTGTTTAAATCAAGAAAATCGACGGACTCAAAAGCTTTCACTCTATGCTCCCTAGGTTAAAAATATCAGTTTTAGACGGACGAAAATCATGTTACGACTTTTCCCATGAACATCAATAATTTTGTTATTTCAGTCGCCACAGTCAACGGAAGCGGGTCCCAGTCCGCGAACAGCATTCTATTGAAATCATTATTTCGCATGGGGATTCCGGTTGGTGGCAAAAATGTATTTCCATCTAACATCGCGGGCTTACCAACATGGTTCTGGATTCGTGCGGATGAAAAGGGCTTTGTAGCTCGTCGTGAACACGCCGACATTTTTGTAGCTATGAATCCAACGACATTAAAAGAAGATCTAAAAACCGTAAAAAATGGCGGTTATTTTATTTACAATTCTGACTTAGGTATCAAACCAGAATTGACTCCAGATATTCAAGAAGTTCATTTGATTCCTATTTCTTTCAAGCCTCTTGTCGATAAATCGACAGACTCTATCAAAATTAAAAAACTTGTGATCAACATGGTTTACGTGGGTGTGCTCGCACAATTGTTGGGTATCGATATTCCCACATTGAACGATACAATTGCCGATCAATTCGAAGGCAAAGAATCTGTTATCGAAGTAAATCGCAAAGCCTCTGAAAATGGTTTCGCCTACGCGCAAGAAAACATCACGTTACCATTCCTATTTAAAGCGGAAAAATCGGATCGCAATAGAAATAAAATTATGATGGATGGAAACGCCGCTGGTGCCCTGGGCTGGTTATTTGGCGGTTGTACATTCACAGCTTGGTATCCAATTACTCCATCTAGCTCGATTGTTGAAAACTATATCAAGTTTGCTAACAAGTATCGCAAAGACGAAAGTGGAAAAAACAAATTCGCCGTCGTTCAGGCAGAAGATGAACTATCTGCTATGTGTATGGTGATTGGTGCGGGCTGGTCTGGTGCTCGCAGCATCACAGCGACTTCTGGTCCCGGATTAAGTTTGATGGCTGAATCTGCAGGATTTTCTTACTTCACGGAAATCCCAGCAGTTATTTGGAACGTACAGCGTATGGGTCCTTCGACAGGTATGCCTACACGGACTGCGCAAGGTGATTTACTGTCTTCGGTTTTACTTTCTCATGGTGACACAAAACACCCGTGCCTGATTCCTGGAACGATCAAAGAATGTTTTGATTTTGGTCAGACTGCGTTTGACGTCGCAGAGCGCCTCCAACAATTAGTAATCGTATTAAGTGACTTAGATTTAGGTATGAATCTTTGGATGGAAGATAAATGGGACTACCCTGAAAAACCATACGATCGCGGCAAAGTTTTAACGGCGGCTGATTTAGAAAAAGTCACTCAGTACGAACGCTATGCCGATGTCGATGGCGATGGCATCGCCTACCGCACTCTTCCTGGCACACAAAGCGATAAAGCGGCGTTTTTCACTCGTGGCAGCGGCCACAACCGTCGTGCTGCCTACACAGAAAAAAGCGATGAGTATCTCTACATCTTAGATCGTTTAGCTAAAAAATGGCAAACGGCTAAGAACTATGTACCAGGTCCTGTGTTCTGTGATTCAAAAAACTTAAAATCAGCTGAACTAACTGCTGGCACTGCTGTGAAATCAGTTTGCAAAAACAAATATGGAATCATCGCTTTCGGTTCCAGCGATATGTCGGTGAAAGAAGCTATGTATTTATTGAATAAACAGAATCTGGGTTTCGATTACTGCCGTGTTCGCGCGGTTCCTTTCAACGATTCTGTTCTACAATTTATTAAATCTCACGAACGCGTTTTCGTTGTTGATCAAAATCGCGATGGACAAATGTTCGAATTATTAAAAATGGAAATGCCTGATACGACTCTTCATTTAAGTTCAGTGAAACACTACGATGGAACACCAATCACAGCAGATACCATCGTTAAACATATTAAAACATTGCTAGGAGACGTGACATGAGTACCGAAGCAACGCCAGTTCCTAAAACTACCAATAAAGCGGGCTTAGAGAAAAAAGATTATGCGGGCGGACCGTCGACGTTATGTACCGGTTGCGGTCATGATTCTATTTCTGCTCATATTATGTCAGCGACGTTCTTGAATGGCACCCATCCTCATGACATTGCGAAGATGTCGGGCATCGGTTGCAGCTCAAAAACGCCAGCGTATTATATTTCTAAATCATTCGGATTCAATTCTATGCACGGCCGTATGGCGCCCATTTCAACAGGTGCTAAAGTTGCAAATGGACATATGAAATTAATTGGAATGAGTGGTGATGGCGACACAGCCAGTATCGGCTTGGGCGGATTTGCTCACTTACTTCGTCGTAACGTCGAGATGTGCTATCTAGTCGCTAACAACGGCGTATATGGATTAACAAAAGGTCAATTCAGCGCGACCGCAGACAAAGGTGCCAAGCAAAAAAATGGCGCCTACAATCCGTTTGATACCATCGACATTTGCTCGTTAGCTTTAGATTTGGGTTGCACATTTGTTGCGCGTTCATTCTCGGGAGATGCGAAACAATTAGTTCCCCTACTGCAAGCGGCCATGAAACACAAAGGCACCGCAGTGATTGATATCATTTCACCATGCATCACATTCAACAATCATGACGGTTCTACAAAAAGCTACACGTATGTTCGTGAACATGATGTTAGCTTGCAAGAACTTGGAATTATTCAACCGATGGATGAAATCAAAGTCGACTATGCCGAAGGTGAACGACAAAATGTTCTATTACCCGACGGATCAACTTTGACGTTGAAAAAACTTGGCAAGCAAGATCTTGATATTACGGATCGCTACGCAGCGATGCGATTGCTAAACGAAAGCAAGCAAACAAGTGAAATCCTAACGGGATTGTTCCACATAAATGAAAAATCCGAATCGCTGAACGATACACTGAATTTGGTGGACGGCTCACTTGCCTTCTTGAATGAAAAAGAACTTCGCCCTTCACGTTCGCAATGGAACGAAATTCTAGCCGACTTCGTTTAATTTTTTCAATTGAGGCAGAGGGTCTATCTCCCTTCATGTTTGAACAGCACACAGACTCACGCAAACGGAATAGCACTCTAGTTTATATTGATAACTTGAATAACAGCCCGGTCCCCGCAATTTCTCTATCTAAATATCTTTCCGGATTAGGATTTAAGCCTGAAGAAATCCAAACATTGAGTCGGGAACCAAAAGACTAATTAGCTTCGTCAGGAAGAAAATCGACACGAATGCCTTGTTCAGCGCCAGGTACGGCTGATCCGTTGAAACGAATCAAATTCTCTGTCGCAAGATAGCTCCACCCGTTGGAATCGTTCTTTGGAACTTCAAGTCCCGCAACATAGACACGAATGGTATCCACCTTTGGTTTACGATCCAATTTGTAATCTGTAAGAATTTGAATAATGCGAGCTTTGATCGTTGAAACGGAACGATATAAATCGTTTCCACACAATGATCCACTGATCCCGCCGGAATAAGTCACAGCTTCCATGAATTTTACTCCAGGTTCTTTGAAACCCCACTCTGAACTGCTGCAATTATCCTGTTGAGATAGGACTCCGAAAAAATTCATAGTCCAAGCTTTAGTTCCATCGGTATGATTAGGTCTTAGCTTATCAAGCATACTCGCATAGTAATTCCATGGCTTAGCGCTTTTGTCGTCTTCGTTTGTAAGTACGATGATATTCAAGAACGAATCATCACGAAGGAAGCCTTTGCCTTCTGCATTTCGATACGATTCAGATAATACGGCTTCCATCGCACCAAATCCTTCTTCTAGAGTCGATCCGTTCTCGCCAATGAAGATTCTTTTTTTCAATTCTTCTACGAAATTAGGTGTATCCATTGTGATGTACTTTGGAGTTCCCATTAGTTTGCCACTTTCTGGAAAGCTGCTTAACATGGTCATTGAAGTCGTTGCGATATGAATATCCATGTCTAGGTCGTGAAGAGAATCAAAAAGATAAGGCAATTGATCATGCAATTGCTTTTGAACCATATTCATCGATTGGCCATTATCGATAACAAATAGGATGTCGAGCGTGCGATTGTATTTTACATCTTGTGCAAAATTCTGGCTGGTTTCAGCCACATTAAATTCAACACCGTTTGAGCATCCGATTAACAATAGCAGTGGTAATAACAGCCAAATCTTCACGCAACCTTCTTACGCTGAATCATTTCTTTTTCAGCAAACTCTTGAATCTTTTGTTTTATGTTTTGGCTGATGCTCGTGAATTTCACTCCGTACTTAAACTCATTAATTTTATTAATTGGATGCGAATGAAATTCCTTGCTGATAATTGTGCAAACCGCATTGAACGGAGGCACGCCATCACCCGGCTGAAAATGTAAGAACAAGTTCTGACCCGGAGTAAATTGATTAGTATCAATATACACACCGGCACCGCCAGAGCTAATCTCTAAACTGCGACCTTTAAATATTTGCTTGTTATTATGAACAATCAAAGAACAACCGTACATCACACGCACGTTACGTCGACGGAAGAATATTTCCGAAATCGTAGGATCACCACTTTGAATTAGTGTCTTTAAATTAGCTCTAGAAAAATCTTCGATTTCGGCCAGACGCTTCCAGCTTGCCATTTCCGGTTGCCATAAGAAATCGTATTCATACAGGATTTTTGCCTGTAGCATTTGAATGACTTCAGCTTTAGAAAACGGACCATAGTTATTATTGTCTTTTAAAACATACCAAGCCTTCTCTTTGATAGAGTCAGCGGCAGACGAATCTACATTCTTTGGAGTCTTATTTAACATAGGATCATTAACCGAATGCTTTAATACGCTTTCTGTAAATAACTTATTAAATGCCTTATGCTCGACAATGATTACCCAGTCTTTTTTGGCTTCATCGTAAATGTAATCCATCCAGCTGATTTCTTTGGATTTGATCTTACCAATCACATCATCCTCAGAAAACGGCCCGATCTGCTGATTATTTTTACTCACGAAATAGTTTTTAACCATATTCATCCTTTTCCTAGCCCCCACTTTATTCGGGGATTAAAGCATCCAACTTTATGCTAGCTAGACCATTTTTCGGGCTTTTTTTCCCGTACTTTTGTCGATTTATTAGACAGCCAACAAGAGAATTTATTTTAACTCCCCCACGATCATGCCGATATGTTATCTGTGACAAAGACGAAAAAAACCGTCATAATTATCGATGATGAAGTGGATTTGACAGACCTGTTCAGCAGTCTGCTTGAAGACTCATATGATGTAATTACTTTCAATCGCCCAAATGATTTCATTGCCTACCTATCTGCGCATAAAGATGTGCCTTTTGATGCACTCATTTCTGATTTCAACATGCCGCAAATGACTGGTCTGGACATGGTCAAAAAGTGTTTCGAAAAGGGATATCATTTTCCGTTTATCTTATTTTCTGCTTATTTGGAAAAAGAAGTTATCTTTAAAGCGCTACAAATTGGCGCCTTTAGACTGTTAGAAAAACCGTCAACTAAAGAGAAACTCGAAAAAGCGATTGAAGATATTATTATCGAACACGACAGTTCAAAACTACGTGGCGAGATTAGATCCACTATCGATCAACTACGCGAATACTATACGTTTCTTAAAGTAATTCTAAATGATCGAATTCCGGCTAAGGAAATGGAAGAACTGTTTCTGCAAACGGACCCTTTGGGTAATGTGAGAACCGCTTCTCCCGAAGTGATACTAAACAAATTGGAAGAAAAGCTAGATTTGCTTTTTTCTACCGAAGAAGATTTGGAAACTAAAAAAGCAAAATTCTTTAAATCAGCTTAAGGCGGCTTTCCACTCGGGCGTCGGTTCAATTAATCGACGCGTCTTCATATCAAACAAACCAAACGTTACACGTAATTCGGCGGCTTGAATGCCATCTTCCTTGTACATTTTTTGCAAGATTTCGCCGACTCGACCTTCGTATTTGACTAACGCTGACTTAATTGTGATCACATCACGAGTCAAAACTTCGCGCATGAATTTCAAATTTACTTCTAAAAGCACGGGACCTTTCTGAAGCTCTAACATTTTCTTCATTCCGTAACCTCTTGAATGAATTATATCCCAACGAGCGAGTTCAAATAATTCTAAATAAACCGCATTGTTTAAATGCCCTAACATATCGACTTGAGTTTCTTTAATTGTAGTTTCAAAATTTATCATATTATTTTCCTATTTTAGAGCTTCACGAATATAAGCACTGCCTTGATCCAATAACCATACGACAACGGCGATTACAAAAAATATGCAACCGACTTCTTCCCACATGGCTTGGCCTTGGTAGGCGATTAATAATTTCCCGATTCCACCACCGCCGACAAATCCGACAATAGTTGCCATTCGAACATTTATATCCCAACGATACACCGTAAACGAAACATACGGTAGAATTACCTGGGGAACGATCGCATACCAAATCGTTTGCAACTGTGATGCGCCCGTTGCCTGGATGCCTTCAATCGGGCCATCAGACACAGTTTCTACGATCTCGGAATATTGCTTGGCTAATGAGGCAATGGAATGAACCATCAGCGCAAACATACCGGCGCTAGCGCCGATACCAACCCACACGGAAAAAATAATGGCCCACATAAAGGCCTCAACAGATCGAATCACATTTAAAAATGTTCTTAGCAAAAGATAAACAACGAAGGCTGCCGGATGCTTCATTATATTTTTCGCCGCTGCGAAACTTAATACGAACGCGATGGGAATGGAGAACGCCGTCGCTAGAAACGCCATGAATATAGTTTCAAACATTTTCATGACGGCACTTGGTAGCAAATCAAAATTTGGATTAAGCAACTTAGAGAAAATTCTCATCGCGCCGTCGAATCCATCTTTATCCAATATTTTGTATATAGAAAAATCTGTCGATTTCAATCCAGCCGCAAACAGTAGAAACAACAATACAAACAACTGCCATTGAGCAAACTGGCGATAGAATGGTTTCTCGTCAGAATGATTTTTTTTAAAATCAGGTTCGAATAAAGATTCGCCCAGTGTTTTTATCTTTTTGCTGATTAGGATCTGACTTAAAGCCATTCCCAAAATCCCAGCAATGACTGCTACCATGGAATTCCAAGATAAGTTAAGCCACTGATCATCCGTCGGATTAACGACTACGATCAGTGCTATACAAAATATAAACCCGAAACAAATGCTATCAAAAATAAGTCGTTTGGCTAAATGCGATTTCATACTAATTTATCCGCACTTCGCGAGCATCATCGCCATATATTTTTCTAAACCATTCCTCGGTGATATCATCCGGACTGCCTTCGAATACCAGTTGCCCGTCTTTCAAAGCAATGACTCTGGTTGCGTACTGGCGAACTAAACTCAAAAAATGCAAATTGCAGATGATTGTAATGCCTAATTCTTGATTCGCTTTCTTCAGGTAATCCATAACGATGTGACTAGTGGCCGGATCTAACGATGCGACCGGTTCATCTGCTAAGAGCATACTTGGATTTTGAACCAATGCGCGAGCGATGGCGACTCGTTGCTGTTGCCCACCGGACAATTGATCGGCTCGAATTTTAGCCTTATCGCTAATTCCTACTAATTTTAAATATTTTATCGCGTTGTTTTTATCTTCGTCAGAAAACATCCCGAACAGTGATTTCCAGATGCTCATTTGCCCTAATCGTCCCATCAACACGTTTGATAATACTGTATGTCGAGGAATTAAATTAAAGTGCTGAAAAATCATTCCTATTTTAGTTCGAATGGATTTTACGGCGTCACTATCTAGACGACTGATATTTTTCCCTTCAAACAACACATCACCCGACGACGGATCGTGCAGACGATTGATACAACGAAGAAGTGTGGATTTACCGGAACCACTCAGCCCGATGACAACAAGGAACTCGCCTTTTTTCACATCGAACGAAACACCCTTTAACGCCTGCACTCCATTTGGATATGTTTTAACTAGATTTCTTACAGACAGGATCATATCGGACATTATTTACTCATCATTTCTTGGGCGGATTTTCCAATTTCGGCTAGCATTTTTCTGATCGGCTCAAACTCAGCATCGGTGGTCAATTTCAAATCCGTGACTCCGTATGTTTCTTTAAACGCCTTTAAGCCGTCTTCCGTTTTAATAAACTTCATCAAAGCGTCGATAACCTTTAACTTCATTTCTTCAGGCATGTCTTTACGAAAAACAATAGGGTCATTCGGTATTGGTTCGGATAGGTCCAAAATTTTAACTTTTTTAACCACATCGGGATATTGAGTCAGTACCAATCGCCGCGCATCTTCAACCGCACCGTTAGCCGCAGGAGGGGTATAAAAAGTAGCGCCAGCATCAACTTCGCCAAGATATACCTTAGTTACGACCGCGTCGTGCTTCATGGCAAAAATAGACTCCTTGGGATTAACTTTATGATCACGTAATGTTTTAAGCGGCAACAAGTACCCCGACATGGACGATGGATCTGCAAAAGCAATTGTTTTCCCATCCAAATCTTTTAGACTTTTTATTTTACTATCGTTAGGTACGATAAACTGAGACTGGTAAGTGGCCGAGCCATGCCTTAGAACGATCATTCTTGCTTCGGCTCCATATCTTTCATGGGCCAGCAGATAGCCGAATGAATTCAGTGCGGCCACGTCCGCCTTCTTGGTGCCAAAGGATTCCACAACCGAGACATAAGACGGCAGTACAACGATTTCATATTTATAGGGAGTATTGGCCTCGAGAAAAACTTTAAAAGCTTTTGAGTTATCTTCAATTACCTTAGCCTCGATCGACGGTAAAAAATGAAGTTTGATAGGGTTATCTTTAGACCCTAACTCTGAAATGTTTCGAGTACATGCTAACATTCCAAATAACACTATCGTTGCCATAAATATCTGTTTTACAATCATGGACAATAGCTAACAAAATTCACCGCAAAAATCCACACGATTTACGTTGCGTTCCGGTCCCAAAATGGACTATTAAACTATAGACTATGAAATCTTCTAAAAATGAGAA
Source organism: Bdellovibrio sp. 28-41-41 (assembly GCA_002256935.1). Classification (GTDB taxonomy): domain Bacteria; phylum Bdellovibrionota; class Bdellovibrionia; order Bdellovibrionales; family Bdellovibrionaceae; genus UBA2316. The sequence continues at coordinate 45,840 of NCGL01000006.1, read as the reverse complement.
CTTAAAAAATTTTAAAGCCAGCGAAATTTACAATAAAATCCAACATTTAGCTCTAGTTGAAAAAAGTAATCCTCTGATTATTTTTGATTTGGACTCGACTCTTTTTGACGTGGCTCCTCGCTTGGAAAAAGTTCTCACTGATATCGCTTTCGAACCAGTTATGATGGAAAAATTCCCTTCGGTGGTTCCACATTTTAAAAATATCAGAACTGAACGCCGGGATTGGGGATTTATTGAAGTCCTTCATCGTGCCGGTGTTGAGCACGACAATTTGGATTTATTTAAGACCGTTCGTCAATTTTGGATCGAAAAATTTTTCTCAAATGAATATATTCATTACGATGTTCCTTATCAGGGCTCTGTCGATTTTGTTCGTAAAATTGAAAAATTAAATATCCCCATCGTCTATTTAACCGGTCGAGATGTTAAACGCATGGAACGTGGATCTCGTGAAGTTTTATTAAAGTGGGATTTTCCTTTGGATGATAAAATGAGCCGTCTGGTTTTAAAGCCAGAACGTTCAATGGACGATGCTCTGTTCAAACGCGATTGGATTCATGATCATATGATCAACTTCCAATCCCCTGTATTCTTGTTTGAAAATGAACCTGTAAATATTAATTTGATCGCTAAGGAACTGCCTCAGGTAGAACTTGTGTTTTTTGACAGCACCCATTCACGCAAAGAAACACCACCCGAAGAAGTCTTTACGCTTGTCCACTACCTTATGGAAGACTAATGCTGACACTTGTTGCAACTCCTATCGGAGACTATGATGAAATAACTTTGAAAGCTTTGACCACATTAAAAGAAGCTGAGGTGATTATTTGCGAATCGACAAAAGAAACCTCAAAACTATTACGACATCATGGCATCTCGGGGAAAACCTATGAAGTTTTGGACGAGCACTTTCTAAAAGAAGATCTTCAAAAATTTACTGATCTTTGCCGCGATAAAAAGGTAGCCCTGGTCAGCGATTGCGGAACGCCCGCATTTTGCGATCCCGGTAGCGACTTAGTCGAACAGTGCCGTAAAGAAGGAATCGAAATTCGTAATTGTTTGGGCGCTTCAAGTTTAATGGGCCTAATTAGTTTGTCGGGCTTAAAATTACATGAGTTTTTATTTCGCGGCTTTGTACCTCAAGAAACGGGCGCTCGAAACGAAGCCTATAAAAATCTTCAGGCCGAGCTGAAACAAACTAAGCGTGCCGTTGTATTGATGGATACCCCGTATCGATTGCAGAAAATGATATCTGAACTGGAATCCTTCTTTGGTGATCACTTCATCGTGCTAGCCACGGATCTAGGCACTGCCGAAGAGCAGATTCTGACCGGCGTTCCTGGCGCAGTTAAAAACAAACTTACTAAAACAAAAGCTGAATTTATGATTTTGGTGAAACCAAAATAGTCTATGCAATTACCCATAGATCCCCATTTGCCGGAAATCGCTACGCTGCTAGAGAAAAACCAAAATGTGTTGGTGCAATCTAGTCCCGGTTCGGGGAAAACGACGCGCATTCCTCCGTTTCTAGTTTCAAAGTATAAAAAAATACTAGTCATTGAACCTCGCCGAATCGCTGCGATCTATGCCGCCTCTCGCATCGCGGACGAAAGCAAATGGGAACTGGGGAAAGAAGTTGGCTATGAAGTGCGCTTTGATTCTAAATCCTCGCCTAGCACATCCATTCTATTTTTAACGGAAGCCTTGCTAGCTAAAAAAATTATTTCTAACCCAGAACTTAAAGGTATCGATCTAATTATCTTTGATGAGTTCCACGAACGTTCGTATTGGACTGATTTATCCATTGGCCACATCAAAGAACTTCAAATTTTAGGATCAAACATACAATTGTTGTTTTTATCTGCGACCGTCGACAAAGAACCCTTGCAGGTTTTTTTTGAAAATTTGGGGATGATTGACATTGAACTGCCGCGATTCCCCATCGAAGTGATCTATCAAAGGAAACCACTTCGTTATAGTTGGAATGGTGAATTTGAATCTAATTTTGTATCCGCACTGCACGAACTAATTCAAAAAGGAAAAAAACAAATCCTGGTTTTCCTTCCAGGACTAAAAGAAATTCGCAATGCCGGTCGTGTGCTTGAAAGCGATGCCAAGTTCAGAGGATTTCAAATTGAAGTTCTTCATGGCAGCATTCCCTTAGCTATACAGAAAGCTATTGTTGCCAACAGCAATAACTATGAACAACGAATCATTCTGTCGACAAATATCGCGGAATCATCTTTGACGATCTCTGGCGTCACTGCCGTTTTGGATTCGGGCCTGCATCGGGACGCATCGTACAATGCCGAATATGAAGTCGCGCAGCTCAGTACAAAAAAGATTTCTTATTTTTCATCGGTTCAGCGACAAGGTCGCGCTAATCGTTTAGGCCCCGGCATTTGCTTTAAAATGTGGTCGGAACTGGACGAGAGATCGATGGAGAAAGCGCCCGTTTCCGATATCAAGAAATCATCGCTGTATGAACTAGGACTGCAATTGATCGACATGGGTCATTGGCCATTAAGTCAATTTACCTGGTTCGAAAAACCCAGCGATGCCATACTCAATGATTGGCAGCAGGTATACATAGATAGCGGACTCTGCGTTGATAAAAAACTCACACGTTTTGGACAGCTATCTTTAGATCTAAATTTATCCTATGAGAATACAATCTTTGCGGTGCTTGCACATTGTTATTATTCAATCGAGAAAGTCAGCGTATTGATTGCGATTCTGGAATCAGAACTTTCATCCTCGGATACCAGCCGGGTCAGCCACAGCACACTATTAGACGCGCACGAAGATTATCGTCGCGGTCGATTAGGCGGATCGGGCGATACGGCCAAACGATCGGCACAAATCATCGCAGGACTTCAGCGTCGTGGTCCGACTGAAAATCGTCAAGACACCTGGAAACAGGACTGCGACCAATTGTTTCAACTCGATGAACAAAAGAAATTCTTAAACACTTTAGAATCCTATAAAAAATCCGATTCGGTTTTAGATTTGATCCTTAGCTTTTCTTATCTGAATCGCGTTTGCAAACGTCGCAAACAAGAAAGAGGATTTTCTAATCGCGCGATCACCACCAAAGGCAAAGAAGTTCAAATTGGGGATCCGCAAAAGGCAAACCTACTGCCCCAGCAAGAATACTTTCTGAATTTTCACACCATCATCGATGCCACGCAAACGGCCCGTTGTTTTAACTTTCATTTTCTTGATGCAGAAACATTTAATGCTGCCGTTAGGCCCTTTGCAAAACTAGTAAGCCGTGTAGAGTTTGTAGACAGCAAGCAGCAGTTCTACAAAGTCACAGAACTCGTCATCAAGAAGCTTTCGATTGAAACTCTATCTACGGAACCACTGGCCTCAAACGAGCTAAAAGGGAAAACTCAGGATATCTTTACTAACGATATGGATAATCTGTTATTCACGCTGCCATCGTTAAGTGAGTTCCTAAACCGCGTAAACTTGATCAATCAACATCAAGATCAAAAAATCGAGATCAGTTGGCCCGAAGTGATCGAGCAGGAAATTGCTAAAGGATTGACACTCAAGAATCGCTTAGAATGGAATTTTGAAATTGAAGACTATCTATCGTATGAAAATCAAAAACTGCTTAAAGCACTTGTTCCTAAAGAGCTATTACTGAAGGATCTAAATCGCAGCTTTAGAATTCAATACCCGAGCAATGAAGCACCCTTAATTGAAGCTCGATTGCAACATTTTCTGGGCTTAGCTACCCATCCCACGATCTTAAACAATAAAATTAAACTAAAAATCGTTTTATTAGGCCCCCACGGTCGCCCTATCCAAATCACCAATGATTTGCCCGGATTTTGGAAATCCTCTTACCCAGAAATTCGTAAAGAAATGAAGGGACGCTACCCTAAACACGCGTGGCCAGAAGATCCCGCTTCATTTAAGAATTGATTTATAGACCGTTTTTAAATACGTTCTGAGACAAATGACAACAACAACCATAAAAGACAAGTCTAAGGCCGTTACCAAGAAGGTAGCACGAAAAACTAAAGCAGTTTTAAAGACGGTTATTTTTTCTTTGAAAGGTCGCTTTGGTCGTAAAATAGTTCATCGTCCGCTTGAGCCTTTAATTGAACCAATTCCCGTTGATGTGCTTCAAGAAAATTTAAAAAAAATGACGCTGATTTACCGTTCGGAAGGACGATCTAATGTCGGCGTGTACATGGCTCAAGGTTTTTTAATTCCCGATATGATGTTGGAAATTGGCCGCCTTCGTGAAAAGGTTTTCCGAACTGTAAATGAAGGAACCGGCAAGTCATGTGACATCGATGAATTCGATCCGTTCTATCATCACATGATCGCCTGGGATGAAGTAAATGGTAAAATTTTAGGAGCCTACCGTATCGGCCTGATTGATAAAATTTTGCACAACCGCGGCGCTGAAGGTTTGTATAGCTATACGTTGTTTAAATACGATGCCTTGCTGAAAACTCACTTCGTAGACGGTGTAGAGCTAGGTCGCTCGTTCGTTGACGATGAGGCCGGCCGCGCAGCATTGCGCGCGCTAGACAGTATTTGGAAAGGCATTGGTTGTTTCTTTGCGGAAAACCCTCACTACCGCTATTTGATTGGTCCTGTCAGCATTTCCAATGCCTACACAGTGAATTCAAAGTTATTGATGATTTATTATCTTAACAAAAATTTCAAATCGGAACTAAGCCCGTTTGTTAAAGCGCGTGTTCCAGTAAAGTTAAAATCTGAAAATTCAAATGAGCTTAAAGATATCGCGGCTAATCTTAAGTCCTTCACGGAATTGGACGAGCATGTGAAGAAGTTTGATGGCACCGTCATTCCTTCGTTACTAAAAAGTTACGCGAAAATGAATGCTAAATATTTAAGTTTTAACTTTGATCCCGACTTCAATACCATTGATGGAATGATCATCGTCGATATGGTCAATGCACCTAAAGACGAAATCGTTAAGCACATGGGCGAGCCTTCATACACCAAGTATCTAACCCACTACAACACGCCACTTTTATAATTGAGAACGTATCATCTTTACCAGGGCCCTACTGGACAGCGACGCTTTTCCTGGAAACAAACTATTGGAATAAAACGATTGGCACATGCTGGCTTTTTGATAGAACGCCTTGCCACCCTTTCTGTCATTAAATTCGCTCCAATAAAATTCATGTAATGATGGACTCTTAATTGAAAAGCCTGATTCCGTGTTTATATTATACGAACGAGGATCAAAGTTCGCACTCGTTACGATAACTTCTTTTTCCCCAATTGCATTTTCTAGTAAGATAACTTTGGCATGAGTCGGACGATAGCGATTCAAATATACTTTCGCTCCTATCTCGATGATTTCTTCAAGATCCACGTCGAGTGCTTTTTGAATGACCAAAAGTTCACTTTTCAAATTTAAATTTATCACAACTTCAACATTGTTCTTTATCGCCGACCGGATTGCGCTTTTCAATTCAGGAAATAAAACCAAGTAGCCGTTTTCGACTAGCACTCTACTGCCCGGCTTTGCGTATGAAATTTTTTGGAAAATAGCATCCAAAGTCGATGCACCAGATCCCGGCATACCCGAAACCAAGTGGGCCGCTTCATAAGAAAATTGATTCTTACGCCAATTACCTAACCGGGTCATACGTTTTGCCAACCAAATAAACGATGCCCGCAATTGTTTTTCAAACTTTAGCCGCATTGGCTCCGGCACGGGCTCATTCAATTTGGCTATGTCCTCTTCCGTTTTTAGTCCCTCATAGTTATTCCACATTCCTTTAAAGTATCTTACGTAGTCATTGACTCCATAGCCTATCATTACAATTTCACGCCCTTTCACATAGCCGGCACTAGGATCGATATTTTTAAGTTGAGGGTAGTATTTGTTTGCATAATTTTTATCACCCAATAAAAAAATACGTGAATTCACGATGAACATCTTGTCGTGCAATCGGCGATTATATCGTTGAAACGCTTTTATCGGATGCAAGAAATCATATCCAGAAAATTTAATTGGGTTATGAAAATTCAACTCAATGCCTTTTTCTCGAAGGTAATTTACTAGCATCGGGTCAGCATCAGTAATTTTGTTATCGATGATTCCCCGAATATGGACGCCTCGTTCGGCGGCTCTGATTAAAGCCGCGATAAATACTTTTCCGGCTTCGTCGTAAACTAGCTCGTAGGTGCTAAAATCAACTGTTTTTGTGTCGGGATCGCTCAAAAGACTTAAGCGTGCATCGATAGACTGAATGGGCGTCGGTAAATCATAAATAATATCAGCACCCAGTGCGGTCTGAAGGAAGAATAAATAAGCAACGAGAAGTACGTTCAATAGTTTGCGAGCCATCGTTGTCACAACCTTGCTATATCCGGGCCGATATTACGCCCCAAACAGCAATAGATTTGCATAGATGCAGGGATATCAAACGTTTTTTACAAAAAGGCCGACTCATGTCGGTCGGTGTTTATAAGTTCGACATCTCCTGCGCTATACGATTTTGATAGATACCTTACGGATACCAAACGTCAGCACATTTTTCAGCGCTACAAAGCACTCTTTATTAAATGGCTGCCCAAGCGTATGCTCAATAAAACTAAGTGCTTCTTCGGGTGAACGGACCGTTGGATTTTGAGCGTCTTTAAATACCAGTTCGCAGAACGTATCGGCAAGCGCTACCACTTTTGAAAACGGATGCAGACGCACGTCTCTTAAAGCGCGCGGATAACCTTGGCCAATAGAATTTTCATGGTGTTCGTATACGATAGCCATTACTTCTTGTGGAACATTTTCAACCGTTCTTAAAATTTCAATTCCTCGGAATGCGTGTTTTTGATAGTATTCTGAATCTTCAGCTGTGTATTCAACGCGCGGTTTAGCTAAAAATTCTTTTGGATATTCTTTCAATCCAATATCGTGAAGAATCGCGCCCAGAGCCATTTTTTCTAGAATCGAAGGATTGTTCCACCCTTTCGATTGCGAGATCAATGCAGAAACCATACTGACCGCCATCGAATGGCGAACTAAATCTTCAGAGATTGAATTCATGATCGACATCAGAGTTGTTAGTTTAGGCGTATCATTTATTATTTTTAAAATTGAGTTCGCAATAAATTTGGAATTCCCAAGAGCTTCATTATTGAAACCCAGCTGATCTATACATGTAAAAACAGTATTGAGTGTCTGCGACAGTGTTGTGACCTTAGTCTCGACAGAAGCCTTGTCATTTTTCATCACTTCACTCGCGCTTAAAACTTTAAGCGACGAAAACTTTCTTAAGTCTGGCTTTTTAATATAGACATTAGAATTTTTAATTTTATCGAAAAAATGCAGTTCTCTAAATTGCTCGCGAGTTCCCTCGCGTCCAATAACGACAAAATTATCTTCACTTAATTTGAAAAATACGTCCCCAGGCAAATTCACATTTGGAACTATGTCGTCCATTGTGATTGGGACTAGGCTGTTTAAATCATTCCCCATACCTTTTTATCGGCCGCGTTATGTAATTCTTTAACAGTTTTTTGAAGATTCTCGTTTTTAAACACGATCGATCGACGATCTCGGATTGAGACGACCCTAAGGCTAGCTACGCCCCCGTTACGATCTGATTATTCCCGACGACGATTTGGTCGTCATTGATGGCCTTAGTGATAACCGAGTTAGCACCAATACGCACATTGTTACCAATTGTGATTGGGCCCAAGATCTTAGCACCCGCGCCTATCAAGACGTTGTCGCCAATGGTGGGATGGCGCTTAGTCGGATCGAACTTTGTTCCGCCCAATGTAACACCGTGGAATATCACACAGTCATTTCCAACAACGGCCGTTTCCCCAATAACCACGCCCATTCCATGATCAATTACCAAACGATCCCCGAGCTGAGCGCCGGGGTGAATTTCAATCCCAGTCATGCAACGACTGATTTCAGCTATTAAACGGGCCAAGAAAAATAATTCTAATCCGTACAGAGCATGAGCCACTTGATGAAGTAACACTGCTTTTATACCAGGATACAAAAGCAAAATTTCAATTTTACTTTTCGCAGCTGGATCATATTTTTTGTACGCATTTACTAACTCAATGATCATTCACTACCACTACTTATATTTTTCTTTCAAATCATCTAACAGAAAGTAACGCTCAAATAAATCATTATAACGGGACCAGCCTTCATTGCTGCCACGCTCGCTAGTAATGAAAGAATTCAAAGTACTCATTTTACTATCCAAATCGTCAACAAATGCGACTAGAAATGCTTCGATAAATTTAGGTCGCTTAGGCGAACCATATTCCAGTTTTCCGTGATGGCTTAAAATTATGTGCTTACAGATGTCTTTCAGATCGGCCGGAAACCCCATGATGCGATTTGATTTTTTATCAATCAACTCACACGCAATTTCCATATGACCAATCAAACGGCCTCGGCTGGTGTAGTTGAACATGTGCTCATATTCTAACTCCCATAGCTTTCCGATATCGTGAAAGATCGCTCCGAAATATAATAGATCACGATTCAAAAATCCATAATGTTCAGATAAACCCTTCAATATTTTGATAATCGACAAAATATGTTCAAGCAAACCGCCATACCACGCGTGGTGAATCGTTTTTGCTGCCGGAGCTTTAAACATCATAGGCTTAATCTCAGGATCTTCAAGAACAGAGAGCACTAACATTTTTATATGTTCGTTCTGAATTTCTTTAGCATAGATCATCAGCTCAGCAAACATGTCCTCTGGAGATTTTGAGGAACTCATTACAAAATCACTCAACTGATACGAACTTAATTCCTGACGCGCAATTTTAGAAATAATCAGCTGTTTCCTGTTTTGAAAAACTTGGACACTGGCTTTTACTTGAATGACGTCACCGGTATCAAATTCTTTGCTGAATTCGTCTACCTGATCCCACACTCGGCCATCGATATTTCCGGTGTTGTCGCCAAGAACTAAGGACATGAAAGGCTTTCCCGTTTTTCCCACACCCAAATTCTTTTCTTTAACTAAAAAGACAGACTGAACTGATTCTTTGTCTTTCAAATCTTTAACTAGCGTACGCGGCGTTTTATTTAAATCTTGCATAGGTAATCTCTGTTTTTAGAGTCATTAAATTCGACTTGAGATAAGTAAACCTTGTCTTTTTCTGATTGCACAAAAATAAAATGTCCGCTGAGTGCAGATATGTGGCGATTGTTAGTAATATTAAACCGAATACCTTCACCCGAATTTGATTTTTGAAATGAACTCGTCACGTCAAAAAAAACGTTGCATCCAGCACCATAAACGTCACCATCGATGCGACGTTTTTTTGCATTACTCACAAAATAAACTTTCATTGCAGATGGATTATTGAACTCAACTAAATTGAATTTCAAATAGAATGTTCCTTTATCTCCGGATGTAATTTTAGATAGATCAAGTGTCCCGCCGCCGCGAGGTAAATTGTACTGAATAGCATCGTGAGTTAATATGCCAGAGACCTTGGCAGTGAAAGAAACTTCAACAGGAAGCCAAACGATCAAAGTATCGGATTTTTCGTCTTTGCCGCCACCATGGCCACCGGCCTCCGCTGGGGCGGCTCCGGACGTCATAACGATGTCCCATAGTTTGCCCGGCATTTTAAAATCTTCAGGAGTGTCGCGAATATCCAGCACCGTTCCATTAAATGCAGGACGCGCTTCTGAATGCGCTGGAGCTGCGCCATGGGCCGGTGAAGCTTCGTGTTCCGATGCCACGGCAACAGCCGCAAAGGCAGAAACTAATACTAAAGTGAACGTGTTTTTTATCATTCTGGATTTTCCAATTGCGCCCGGGCCTCAATCAACTGAGTTTGTAAAGGCTCCTTCTTTAATGCATCAAAAATGCCTCTAGAATATTGGGCGCGATCGACTTGAAATAGCCCTAAAGCTGCAAGATAAGACCACTCCGGAAATTTCTCTCCCAATGTGGTGAACGACTCCTTAGCGCAATCCATTTTTTTGTTAGCTAAACAATTTTGACCTCGGTAATAATGAGTCGCTGCAAAGTTAGAAAGATCTGATTTTTTCAGAAACGATTCTAAAAGCATCTTCTGACCCTTAGCGTACGCCACATGTAACTGCATCAATTCATAATGGTTGCTACCGACGGAAAGCAAATGAGCCTCGTCCAACAACTTATCAACAGCTTCGAACTGTCCTGATTCTAGCGAGCAAAAAGCTCTGAATAGTTTTGGCATTAATTGTTGGCTCTTAGCATAGATACGTTCACAAAGGTCATCGAGCGCCGTCCATTCTGTTAGCGTCCAATCCAGCGCAGGATTTTTAGCAAAATTTTGAGATTGCCTTGGTATCAATTCGACGAAATCTACATACGCTGAATCATTTGAAGTCCCATCTTGGCTACTTAAGCCGATATTTACTAAAGCAATTTCACTACGAAGAAACGCCGAATTCGATCTTGATTCAAACAGATCTTTTTTTACTAAGTTGATATCATCCTTAAATAAGTCTCTGAAATCGATTAGGTACAATCCACGAACGAAACTAAAGTAGCCAATATTTTCGTAGTTTTCATATCGAACATTGGCATAGCTTTTATAATAATCACTCAACGTAGCTTTCGAAATTGGGCTTAAAACCATTTTTGAGTTCATCTTGTAGTTCTGAATACCCCAATTGATATTCGCCAGCTCGTTGATTGGATCTTGGATAAGGGCTTTCTTGAAGCTTTCTTGTGCTTTCAAGTTATCACCTTCAATTTGGAAACTGAGGCCAAGCAAGTTATAAAGCTCAGAACGTTTTTTAGGATTGGTGGAATCGATCGTGCCAGTCGTTTGATTTCTGAAATCACTGATCTCTTTACCAATCGTAATACGCGCCGGAGCTATCAGCTCTATTATTTCTTTTGGAATGTCAGCACCAGCAATTTCTTTATAAACTTGAAACGACTTTTGATACAGTTTCAGATTATATAATTGAGCCACTTTCTCGACTTTTTGACGAATTCGTTCTGAATTTTGTATTCGCTGATAGATCTTAAATCCACCAAACAGAACCACTGCAATGGCAGTTCCGATGATGACGTTGCGTTTGAGTTTTGCTTGCTGTGCTTCTAATTCTTCTTTTACTTTTTGATCGTTCAACAAACCGTAGCTTTTAGCAACGGCTGCAGACTGTTTCGAATCAGCGGATTTAGATTTTGGATTAAATGAAAACGGAACTTCCTTGAGAGGCTCAATATCTTTAATATCATCAAAATCAATTTTTGCGGCCTCTTTGGCTTGAAACGAGTCAACATTCTCAGTGCGAGTGAATGATCCAGTGATTATGCTGAGCGGACTTGTTTTAGTATTATTTAAATTTAATTTATCGCGATTATTTTTTACAGTTTCAGTTAAATAGGGATAGTCACGAATAAAATTCCAACGCGATTTAGGACGGCGAATTTCATCAACAAAAGAAACTTGATTGTAAGTTAGTAACTCAACAATTTCTTCTAAACTATACGGTCCGATTAATCGAGACGACGACCTTATCAGCCACATTTTCTCTTTCGGATTCACATCTTTAACTTCATAACCCATGAACTAATATTAGTGTCTAAAATGCCTTTTGCCACTAAAAATTAAGTTCACATCTAGTTCCTGGCACTTTTTAACTACGTCTTCATCTTTCACACTTCCGCCTGGCTGAAAGACCCATTTAATTTTATGTTTTGCTATGAGTTCAATCGAATCGGTAAAAGGAAAAAACGCATCTGAAATTAAAACAGTTTGCGAAGTAATCTGATGATGTTTTAGCGCTCGACCTAAGGATTGTTCAACGGCATCAACACGATTTACCTGCCCCATACCTAAACCGATTGTCATTTTGTTGTCGATCAAAGCGATGCTGTTTGACTTTAAATACCCGCAAACTTTTTCGCCAAAAATAATATCGGCTTTAATAGTTTCTGGAACGGGTCGTCCGAAATTTTGCCATTGATCAGCTGGGGACGGAAACACATCTTGGTCCTGAACTAAAAAACCGCCCATGATAGTTTTCACGACGAGTGGGTTTTTCTTCACTTGCGTCGGGTATGTTAATAGACGTAAGTTTTTCTTTTTTGAAAACAGGGCCAGAGCTTCGTCAGAATATCCCGGGGCCACAATACACTCTAAAAATATCTTTGATAACTCGTCCGCCATTTTTAAGCTGATCGTACAATTAGTAGCGACGATGCCGCCGAAAATACTCACAGGATCTGTTTTTACCAGTCTTTGCATGACATCGTCAGCGTCAGAACCGTAAGCAACACCGCATGGATTATTATGCTTAACCGCAACTGCATTTTTTTCTAATATCTCAAGAGACAATGTCAGAGCGGCATCCAGGTCGAGCAAGTTATTATACGAAAGTTCTTTGCCTTGAAGAATTTTGAAATCTTGAAAGCCTTGCAGATTGCCACCAAATTTATACCAGCGTGCTTTTTGGTGAGGATTCTCGCCATAGCGAAGTTCTTTTTCCAGTTTGCCGCCCAGTATGAACTGCTCGGTCACCTCGGGATTTAAATACTGGCTGATTAATGAATCATAGTAACTGCAATGTTGAAATACTTTAGCTGCTAGCTGTTTGTTCAGCGCCGCTTTATCCGTAGAGTCTAAAATGCGAGGATAATCTTTAGGATCACAAACAACAGTGATGCGCTCAAAACTTTTAGCCGCAGAACGTAGCATGCTAGGCCCACCGATATCAATTTTCTCGATCATCTCTGCCGGCGGAAGATTTTTCTTCAGGGACTCTTCAAATGGATACAGATTAACTACAACAAGATCGAACATTTCGGTCTCAAACTTTTTCAACACTTCAAGGTCACTCGCATTTCCCGCACGCGCCAAGAGTCCCATATGAATCTTAGGATGCAACGTCTTCACTCGCCCATCCATGACTTCCGGAAACTGGGTCACCTCACTCACATCCACCACAGGCAACTTATGATCCCGAAGAAACTGAGCCGTCCCCCCAGTAGAAATCAACTGAAGCCCTTTTTTCACAAGCGGCTCCAAAAACTCAATCAACCCTGACTTATCAGAAACACTCACCAAAGCCCTACGAAACATCTAAACCCCCAAGCCACCACCGCTACCACAACTCCCCCTAAGGTGCCAGGTCCGATAATTTCCGCTGCCCAAAGTCGCAATCCGAAAACATTGATAAACACTACGAGTTGCGATTGCACTATCGAAATAAAACGACAATCAAGTTTCGAGTAATTACTTTTTTATGTTTAGGAAATTATCGGACCTGGCACTCTAGAAACCAACGAGGCAGATATGCCAAGCGGGTTGGACTTTTTAGGACCTGGCACCCGAAGGAGGGGTGGTTAGAATGGGGATTTTGTGAGTAATAGCTTTAGGTCGTCGTTTGTTAAGAATAGGCCGGCGCCTAGGTAGCTGGATCGGGTTTGTTCTTTGTCTAGCATGTCTTGTTGGCCGGCTGTGACGTATAGGCCGTAGAATAAGTCGTAGCGGGCCGATACGCGTAAGTTGGCTTTCTCTAGGTTAAATGCTTCAACACTGAATCTAAGTTTGCGGTTGAAGAAATGGTAGTCCATTCCGAAGCCGCCTGAATTTTCGATTAAGCCGGCTTTGATGGTAAAGTCGTAGAAATTTTTGGCGAATAATAGAGTGAATTTCGTTTTGCTCAAGAAACGTTTTTCAGTGCTGGTGTCTGAAATGACAGAACCGCCGCTGCTGACTTTTGTCTCTTCACGCTCAACAAGACCTGCGGGATCATTCACAATGCCTAAATAATAGTAACGGTCCAAGCCCGGCTGAATTTGGATACCGATAGTCGATTTAGTTTGTCCTACAGACGTAAGATAATCGCCATGGAAATCAAATCCGGTTTGAATTTTCCCAGCACTATCAAACAGACTGCTGATTCCAGTGATCGCCGTATTTAATTCGTCCACAGTTGTTTCATCGTTAATCAACTTACCGATGGTGCCTTCACCTTTGTTAATCTTGGTAGTGACTTCATCGATATTTTTCATCGTGCTATCCAAGCGAACCAAAGTTTTTTTCCACGTTTTCTTCAAGCCTTCATCGCTCTCGTCATTAACTAATTCATCCAATGTACGAGTGATGTCGTTCACTTGATCTACGATCTCGGCAATTTGCTCTTTGTTTTCGCCAGTGATGTCTTTGATATCATCTGTGATTTTTTCGATGTTCTTAACGATGCGACCGAGCACATGTTTTTGCGTTCCTTCATCAGTCAAGGATTGGCGCACGACTTCGGAAACTTGTTTCAATGATCCGGCGATATCACCGACTTGAGCCAGCACATTATCTAGAGACCCCTTGTCACGCACGTTTAGGATTTGACCGCCTTCAGCCAACGGTGGATCAGAAATAGATCCCGGGTTTAACTCTACGTGCTTGTCACCCAAGATACCGATCGATTTAATTTCAACTGCCGCAGACGTCGTCATCGGAGTATCCGATCCAACACTGATTTCAATGCGGGCTTTACCATCTTGCAAACGAATATCTTTAATAATACCGATAGGAATACCGGCCGTTTTTACACCTGAGTTTTTAATTAATCCCGCGGCATTGTCGAGCAAGAACCAGGCGCGTTTTGATTTTCCTAGAAAGCTTGGGTCATCGCTGACTTGCATAGACATTAAACCAATTAGTCCACCGACGATAACAACAAGAGCGCCCACTTTAAATTCGGTAGTTCCCATCAAGCTCATGAGTGTTTTATCCCTTTGGACACAAATCGTTTCACTAATTCAATTTCACTTTTATAAAAATCTTCAGGTGTTCCAAATAGCAATACCTGGCCAGCATCAAGCATAGCTACATAATCGGCAATTCGAAAGGCCGCTGCAAGGTCATGGCTTACCATTATAGAGGTGGTCCCCTTATTATGTTTATGTGTTTCCAATATCAGATTATCAACCATTTCAGTCAGAATGGGATCTAAACCTGTCGTTGGTTCATCATACACAAGTATTTCTGGATCTAGGGCCAACGCACGCGCCAGACCTGTTCGCTTTTGCATACCGCCACTGATCTGACTTGGTAGCTTATTAAAGTGCTTAGGATCAAGTCCCACCATCTTGAGTTTTTCTTCTGCGATTTTTATAACCTCATCCGGTTTCAAATTTCGACGATGCTCGATCAAAGGAAAACATACGTTTTCTAAAACCGTCATATCATCAAACAAAGCGGCGGATTGGAATAACACACCAAAGTGACAACGAAATTTGGTAAGGTCATCCGGAGATAGCGTGGACATATCTGTACCTAAAACTTCAACTTTCCCCGACGTTGGTTGAAACAATCCTAGCATATGTTTTAATAAAACTGATTTTCCAGTACCTGAGAAGCCTATGATTGCAGTTAAAGCTCCTTTAGGAATTTCCAAATTTAGTCCCTTAAGAACAAAATCTTTTCCATCGAAAGTTTTTTTAAGGTCCTGAATCTTAACTGCGGCATCCACTATTGAATCCCCACAGTGAGATAAAAAATACGAATTAAGTTGGTCATAAAATAATCTAATACAATTACCATAACCATACTTGTAACAACGCCTTGATTGGTTGCTTCCCCTACGCCCTTTGCGCCGCCGGTAGTGTAAAACCCACGATAGGTACAGACTAATCCAAATACCAAGCCAAAAATAGCGGACTTAAACAAGCCTTCCATAAGGTGCTTAACCTCCACCGTCTGCCTAATTTTTTCTAGAAAAATAGCTTTATCTAAATCAACAATAAACACGACCAAAATATAACTACCGATCATAGCCACAAAATCAAACACAGCCGTTAACAAAGGCATACAAATCATGGCGGCAATAATTCTAGGACCGATCAAATACTGGCGCGTGTTCACGCCCATTACATCCAGCGCATCAATTTGTTCATTCACGCGCATCGTCCCCAAACGCGCTGCCATTGCGCCACCCGCCCGAGCGGCAACGATCAGCCCCGTCAACACAGGTCCTAGTTCACGCGTAACACCTAATGCAACTGTCGGTCCAACCAGGTTAACAGCGTTGATAATTTTAAATCCTAAATAAATTTGAAGAGACAGCGCTAGGCCCGTGAATAGAGAGGTTAAAGAAATAATCGCCACCGATTTATTTCCAATGAATTCCATATGTTTCAGAATTTCTTGCCACCGACTAGGCGGAGTAAACAGTAAACGCAACGACGAAGTCATGAACAAAATCATGTTCCCTGTCTCAGTTACAAAACTACGTACGGCGGTTACCATGCCTTATCATATCGTTTTCGTTAAGGTATTACAATGATCGAAGAATACGGACTAGAGGAAAGTAACCATGCTAGGCACTTTCTTCTGTGACGTAATAATGTTGCAAAACTACTTGGCTTGATTCCCTGAATCTAAACTTTTCAGCTTTTGTATCGCCTGCGGTTTGTCTTTCTTCTTACTATGGTCAGTTACCTGTTTAGCAATCTCGGCATATACGGGTCCTAAGTTTTCGGCGAATTCGTTTTCGGTACAAATTTTTCTTTGCCCATTTTCACCCAAAATGACTTTGGCCATAGACATGACGGTTTCTTTCTTTTGTTGAGAGTAGAACGCGTTTGAAAAACGCCCACTAGACCTCATTAACCCATCATCTCCGGTCGACACCAAGGTACCTGTTCGCGATGGCTTTTTCATATCCACATAGTCCGTCGCGGCACTACCACTAGAATCCACTCTAAACGTCATCTTCTCATTTCCACACATAACAGATAAATTTCCAGCTTCACATTTGATAACCACAGGCTTTCCAAAGTTGTCGACTTCAAATGGCCATTCTTCCAATCCTTTTTTGTTTTTGCTATTCCACCACGAATAGATTCCGCCAGCGAGTGCTAGGACGGCTAGGGCAATCAAATATGGTAAAAATAACACAGCTTCGGCTCTCTCGCCGGCGCCAAGGCGAAACAACAGATACTTAATAGCATCGTGCTTTCCGACTTTTTGACCAAAGAATGCTTCAACATCCTTAAACGTTTGTGCAACATCATTTGGATTTTTTAATTCAACATTTTCCCCATCGTAGGAGATTTGGAGTTTTTCAGAATTGCCAATCACAAGTGGGAACTTAAGTCCCTCAATAGTAAGCCTATTCCCCTTCAACTCCACACCTGGCATGCGAGTTGTTCCAGCAATTTTTTTCTCTTTTAAAAATTTTCTAATCGTTATTAAAGACTGCGCATCCATTTTTCCAAATGCAATCATCTTAGAAACTTCGTCAACCGTTGGCTGAGTCCCCATAAAATCTATGGCATTTTTAACTTTTGGTTTTTGATAAAATAAAACTGTTTCAGCGAAACCAAACTGCACAAATAAGATGCTGCTTAACACCATTTTGATAATAAAATTCACGAGGCACACTCCTGTTAAGGACCTCCCATTATTGTAGCAGTCTAAATAGAGTATTTAAAATTTCTTTTTTCTAAAGACTGGACTCGACGATGACCCGGGGAACACGAATACTCATACTTGTCAGAACTTCCCAAGGAATGGTTCCTAAAACATCGGCGTAATTAGCTGCGGTTTGTTGATAGCCCAATTGATCGTTGTAACCAAATAGAATAACGCCGTCATTTTTTTCTATCTTTAAATTCATGATCGGCGTCAAATCGATCATCAGATAATCCATGCAAATATTCCCGATGATAGGAACCAGTTGTCCATGGACGCTAACCAGACCTTTGTTAGATAGATTTCGATGAACACCATCAGCATACCCAATGGGAACGATACCGATCACAGAATCTTTTTTTGCAACCCACGTATGTGAGTACGAAACACCGCTACCTTTATTCACAAATCTAATTTCACTTAAATGTGATTTCAATGTCATCACCGGTTTGACTTCACTTTGAAATTCGTTCGCAAAATTCATTTTCGGTGCATAACCATACAGTAACAATCCCGGGCGAACGCCTAAGGTAGGTTCAAAGACCACTTTAGATTTTTGTTTTTCAGCGGCCACTTTTGCCAACACGCCTGCTGAATTCAAAGTATGCACCACCGGACTAAATTTTTTAAAAATAGGAACCACTTGTGCCAATGAAGCAAGCTGTTCTTGCGTTTTTCCATTTGGATCTAGGCCGTCTTCACCACTATGAAGATGAGTCAGAACACCTTTCAAACGAAAGTTTTTATTCTGCCATAGATATTCATCAATCTTCGAGGCCTCTTTAACTGGAAAACCCAGCCTATTCATTCCCGTATCAAACTTAACATGAATAGAGATTGCTTTGCCTTTATTCGCTTGAGTTAAAAATTCTAAATGGTCCCACTGACTAACCACAGGAACAAATCCACGTTCGATAATTTCTTCTGCGCCTTGCTTATCGAATCCGCGGAAAACCAAAATATTAGATTTAATGCCCGCTTGATGAAGCCATAGCGCTTCCTCAATAAGGCAAACGCCCATGTGATTCACGCCTTCAGCTTCTAAGCATTTGGCAACAATGACATCACCATGACCATATCCATTGGCCTTCACCATGGGACACAGAAAATTTTCCTTTGGAAAATGCGAGCGAATCCATGAAAGATTACTTTTAAGATGATGAAGGTTTATTTCTGCGTAAGATTTTCTATACAAGTTCATTACAACTCGTTTTCGTCTACGCCGTAATCCGGTACAAAATTATCGGGTGCTTTGTAAAGACAAATACGATTGCCACCCTTAGAAGAAATAAAACGCATGGATTTAACGGCAGAGTCATCTAATGAATCTTTGTCTCGACAAAGACTTGGGTACTCTGAAGCTCCCAGGCTGACGGTTACTTTCAACCCACTGTCCATCAGCGTGTGACTTTCAATCAAGCGACGTAGGCGTTCCGCACGCAAAGACGCACCTTTCTTACTACAATGAGGCAATATGATAGAAAACTCATTGGCACCCGTACGGCACGTCACGTCGTTAGCGCGCCCGGTTTTATTCATAACATTAGCGACCGATTTCAAAATTAGATCGCGAGTGGGCTCGCCCATAGTTTTTTCGATCTCATCAAAATCATCAATAGCAATTTTTATTAACGACAGTGGCAATTTCAATCGCTTTGCACGCTCAAACTCATCACGGAGCTTATCATTGAAGTGCTTTTTATTAAACAATTCCGTGACGGGGTCCTCAACTTCGAGTTGGCTGACACGTTTTTCTAAACAATATAGCGAATAGTACAAACTTGTCGCACTCACATAATCCTGCATTTGATCAATCAGCGAATTGGCCGACTCTTGATCAAAAACAAAAACGCCCTCTAAATTCTCACGATCGAACAAAGGAATCATGGACGGACGCTGGAACATAAACATATTTGAGATCACTTGATTGAATGATGCCGGAACAATATTTAGTAAAATCTGTTTTACTAAATCTTTTGTTTCTTCTGGATTCAACGCGCTTCCAAGGCCTTCATAAACCTGATGATTTGGCATAGAGGCATGAGACATCACGAAAGAATTCATACTCGGTAGAAATTTAAAAAATAACAACGGTAAATTCGACAAGTTTTGAAATAACATTCGAATGATATCTTCCTTGCTTTCAGCAATTCGATAATCATTGATCACTTCAGAAATTGCTTTCAGAATTGGTATCGCAACCTTAGCTGTACCTTCTATCACTTGAGTTTTTTCAGCTTCGGTTTTTGACTTCTGCAGTTCTGAATAAATTTGTTCGTTCTTGTACGTCAGGAAAATAGTTTCGCACGTTCGGTTAACAGCCCAAAGCACACGTTCTTTAAGGTAGGGTAGTTTTGTGTGAATCACTTCGCGAACACCATAGTCTGGGTAATTAACAAATATTTGAAAATTATCTTCTTCCGTTAAAAAGATCAGCGCAATTTCTGAACTAAACTGATTGATCTTCTCGACATATTCATTTAACGGCTGAGTAATAGAACCCAAATCCAAAATAACTACATGGGGTCCAATTTGTTGCAGGCGATCCCAGAATGATTCTTCATGCTCGATAAAAAAAGATTCATATCCGGCTTGAGAAATTTGAACTTTAACCGTCGAACCTAAATCCAAATTACGAGAAAAAATTAGAATTTGAAATTGGGTTGCTAATTCACGAATATTCACATCGGCCTCCCAGGTTTTCTAATTGTTACTTTAAAGTTATCGCTACCTAACGCCACTTTTGAATGACTCGCCAGTTTTGGCGGCACAATAATAGGTCGCGGTTCTTTCTGAACCTCCTTTTTCCCATGGATAATATCTGCAATGTCCGGAGGAACTGTAATGGCCGCAGACACCGGTGCCTGCGGCGTTTTAGGAGTCTCATTTGATACTTCAAACAACTCATCCACATCAACATTCAAATCGATTGGTTTAATACTGATCGGTTTTGAAGACAAATTCAATTCTTCGAACATCTCATTGTCTTCGGCGTGATTAACAGCAACGGCTTCGCCCTCTGGCTTTTTATCTTCGTCCATACTTAACAATAAGTCTTCGTTCACTTTCGGAATATTCAAATGCTGAGTAACTATAGGCCGCGGTGGTAACGGAGCCGGCGTATGCTCTAATTTATCTGGAGCACGAACTATATCGTCCTCATCATCGTCGATAACAACAACGTCAGCTTCATCAACCGGCAGGTGAAGATTCGGAGCCGACACTTTTAAAGGCAGAGGCTCGGCGTGCAAAACCAATTCTTTCACATGCTCCTCTTGCACGAACGTCGGAGCCGCTGGTGCGATAGTAATAGGAGCACTCACAATGTCCGCTTGTTCGGTGGCTTCGAGTCCAAACTCGATAAACACGCGGGCACCTTTGCCTCGTTCAGAATCCACCTTCACGTCACCGCTATGTTGCCTTACGATTCCTAGCGCAACGGTTAAGCCCAACCCCATATGCTGACCAACATTCAACGAAGTAAAGAATGGGTCGAATATTTTTTCGCTAATTTCTTTAGGGATACCTTCGCCATTATCTTCAATCAAAACTACAACTTTTTCATTTTCCATGTAGGTTTTGATTTTAATTTCTTTGCTGCCTTTACGGTCCATGGCCTGAATGGAATTCTTAATTATATTTTCAAATACAGTGACCAGCTGGTTAACATCCATATCAAACGATTCCGTAGTGCCAATCTCTTTTGAAACCTTAACCACCTTCTGGTAGCACAGGCCCTCTAGATTTTTAACTGCTCGCAATAACGGCGTGTCGACTTTTGTTTTAATCTTGTTCTGTTCTTTTTCACCGGCAAACAGTAAAAGTTTATCTACGATTTCATTCGCTGATCGTACTTCTGATTTTACCTTGTTGATCATTTTCAAAGTTTCTTCTTTAGACTCGGCCAAATTTCCGATCTGCACCAAAGACAAAATCTTCACTAACGGCGCTTTCATTTCGTGGCCAAGAGCCGACGCGATTCTCATATTATTTTGCACGCGATCTTTAGACACCTCAGTCGGCGCCCGTGCCGACTGAGCTTCACTTGATGACGGCGGGATCGGGTTCGGGAATGAATTCTGGGTAATTTCACCACGAACCGTCTTTGGCGCCGCTGGCGACGCGGCTTCAATCGGCACAAGTAAAAATGAAACGCCGATCAAAATAAATAAAAACCCGAACGAGAAAAAGGCAAACTGCCGACGAAACTCTTCTTTGCTTTTAATAATATTTGACAGTGATGTTTGAGTGTAGAGGTACAAATCCATGTTTGGGACTTTTTCCATCACAGCAAAAAATTCTTCGCCGCTCGTGATGGAAAATGACCCCGTCGACAAAGTTTTATTATTTTCTCGCAAATCTTTGATCACGGTGTTTTCAAATATTTTTTGTCCGACATATTCCGGTTTTACATGCGACATGCTGACAAGTTCTTTATTCACTAATGCCAGTGCTGAACTCTGCGTTTTCTGCATGTCCATCAAGCTTTGCAAATTCTCGCCTAGGCTGACAAAAACCCACATTTTGTCTTTCAGCGGAACTAGCGTAAGCAACAATCGTTTTTTTCCCTGATCTTGGAAAAACTGATAGGAAATTTGAGTCGATTGGGGATTGATTTGAAAACTACGCACAACTTGAGTCAGAGTTTCTTTACTCAAATCTGAAACCGGCGAGGCTTCGCGGAATAACCATTCTACCATTTGATTTTTATCGTTCAGCAAAGCCAATGCGAAATACGGGCTCATGCTCGCCCAATTAACACGGCGACTGCCTTCGATATTTAGATTTTGAGCCATTTTTGTAAGAAACTTAGCTTCAGCTTCATACGCCGTAACCATGGTAGAAATCTGGTTCTTCATCTGAAGCTCCACATTTTCTACTTTATCGGCAAATAATGACTGCTCAAATTTGTTGTAAATGATCGATATAAACAGCACAGATACAACAACTAAAGCGATTACAACTTTTATTCTGATCAAATCTTTTCCCTGTCCAATTCTGATTTCCATTTTACGGTTATTAGTTGCAAAGAAGCAAGTACGAGTATCAGTTGCCCTAAAGGAAAATCAGCCGTATACAGATGTGCAAAGAGGTTGTTCATGAGTTACATCAAAACAGATTATCTAGTGGTGGGTTCGGGTTTAGCGGGATTAGCAGCCGCGCTTAAACTCTCGGCACTCGGAGAAGTTCTGATTTTAACGAAAGAAAAAGTAGAAAATGCGAACTCGACTTGGGCCCAGGGGGGTATCGCTGCCGTATTTTCTACTGAAGACAGTTTTGAGTCCCATATTCAGGATACTTTGGTGGCCGGAGCTGGGCTTTGCAACATCGACGCAGTGAAAAATATTGTTACACAAGCCCCTGATAGAATTCAGGATTTAATAAACTGGGGCGTTAAATTTGACCATCGCAAAACAGCCCAAGGCGATCACTTTGAAATGGACCTAACCAAAGAAGGCGGTCACTCCTATCGACGCATTCTGCACTATGAAGATCAAACGGGAAAACATGTTCATCAAAAGCTTTTAGAACGTGTTCGCCAAACTCCGAATATTAAAATTCTAGAAGAAACATTCGCCATTGATTTGATATTAAACAAACAAATCAATGTTTGGAATATGGCCCCTGCCGAATGCATGGGCTTGTACGCGCTCAATAATAAAACCGGTTATGTTGAATCCTATGTGGCGAGCCAAATTATTTTGGCCACTGGTGGATCAGGCAAAGTTTATAAGTACACCACGAACTGGAGTGGTGCTACAGGAGACGGTATCGCTATTGCTTATCGAGCCGGAGCCCGCCTGGCCAATCTTGAATTTATGCAATTTCATCCGACATGCCTGTACCACAAAGACTCGCGAAACTTTTTAATTTCCGAAGCTCTACGCGGCGAAGGTGGCGAGCTTATCGATGCTCAAGGCAATGCATTCATGAAAAAGTATCACCCGCTTGGCTCCCTTGCCCCGCGTGATATTGTGGCTCGCTCTATCGATGCGGAAATGAAACGCTCGGGCGCTCCCTGCGTGTTCCTAACGATGACTCACCTTGATTCTGAGTTTTTAAAACAGCGTTTCCCGGCTATTTACCAGAAATGTTTAGAATTTCAGATTGATCTAACAACAACTCCGATTCCCGTGGTTCCCGCTGCTCACTATCTTTGCGGCGGCGTTGTAACGGATGTGGCTGGTCGCACGGATATCAATCGCCTTTGGGTAATTGGTGAGTCCGCGTGCACAGGCCTGCACGGCGCGAATCGCTTGGCCTCAAACTCGCTTCTTGAGTGCGTGGCTATGGCCGAAAACTTATTTGTCCAATTAAAAGACAAATCAAATTTAACCTCATTTATTCAGCCGAGCCCTTGGTTCTACCCTCAAAAAACAGATGAAGACGAAATGATCGTTATTCACCACATGTGGAATGAAATTCGCGATATTATGTGGAACTACGTGGGTATTGTCCGCAGCAACAAACGCCTAACACGTGCCCAATCCCGACTTAAAAATATTATGTCCGAAGTGAAAGAATACTATTCAAATTTTAAAATTCACAAAGATATCATCGAGCTTCGAAATATTGCGACCGTGGCACAAGCCATCGTCGAGTGTGCGTCGAAAAGGGACGATTCCATTGGAATTCACTACAACTTGGATAACCCAAAGTCGAATATTCAACAGGGAGTCGCTCCTAAAAACTCGGTAGTTTATCGAAAATATTAGACCTCTGTCTGGCTGACAAAAAGATGTCTTTTTAAGGCGATTTCATATCTAATTACAGATATGGAATCACAATTCACACGTAACGAAGGTTATTTTAAAGGCTACAAAAACGAATCTCTTTTTTACCAATCTTGGCAGAAAAAAGATCCCGAGCTTAACGTCATCATTACGCACGGAATGGGCGAGCATTCAGAATCCTACACCAGATTAGTAAATCATTTCGCCTCACAAAACATTAGTTTCTTTTCTTGGGATTTGCGCGGCCATGGACGCAGCAACGGTAAACGTGGTTATGCCGCTAACTTTAACGACTTCGTTTACGACATGGAAATTTTCCTAGAAGAAGCATTTAAAACTTTCAAATTTAAAGCTCCGGTTATTTTACTTGGCCACTCGATGGGTGGACTCATCCAAACAAAATTTTTGATTACAAATCCAAATAAATTTCAAATTAAAGCGCAAGTTTTAAGCTCACCACTGTTTGGATTTTCAGTTGCGGTACCCCCGATCAAAGATAAAGCAGCTCGATTGCTGTATGCCACGTTTCCAAAAGTCACATTGGGAAATGAACTTTCGCCAGACATGCTGACTCGTGATGCGAGTGTCGTTGCCGAATACGAAAAAGATCATTTACGTCATGAAGTAATTTCATCTGGAATATACCTAGGCATGATCGACAGCTTCCAAATGATTTTTCCGCGCGCGCACGAAATCACTCTACCAACTTTTATGCAGATTGCAGAGAATGATCCTGTAGTGTCTTCGCCAAAAGCCAAAGAATTTTTTGAACTTATTTCGTCTGCAAACAAACGAATCGTCATTTATGGCGACGGCGCCAGACATGAAAACTACAACGACATTCACCGAGAAAACGTTTTCCAAGATTTAGAGAAGAACTTAAAAGGATTAATTAAATGATACGCTTACTTCTAATTTTTGTTTTTGGCCTAATGGTATCGTGCTCTCACAAAGACATTTCACCATCACCAAATATTAAATTGATTTCCGAATCAGACTACTTCCAAACGATTAAAAAAAATGCGCGACAACAGCAAGTGTATTCCGGTTTATACAACGCCATCGATATGACAGCCGCCGCAGTTAATACCGAGGTCTCTGAAGCTCAAGTTGACCAAATGGCGCGTGTTTTTATCTGGGATGAAGCTAAGTACACACAAGAGAAAGCCACTGCCGATGGCAAGCTACGCAAAGAAGCCGAGTTCTTCGTTAGCTTCTTTACCCCAGAACGCAAGCATGACGATCTAAATAAGAATAAAACTTTATGGAAGATTTTCTTGGATGTAGATGGAAAACGCTATGAAGGGAAAACGACTAAAATTAAATTGCTTACAGAAGAACTACAAAGTCTCTACCCGTTCCACAATCGTTTCTCGACACCGTATTCAATTGTTTTCCCGATACCGATGAAAAACATTGAGGGTGCGAATAATATTAAACTAACAATCACTGGTCCTGTGGGAACTTCAACGGTGGATTTCGGAAAAGCAGCATCGAACTGATGCCGCTCTAACGATTAACGAATTATTCTCTGTTAATTTTAACTTTTACAGATTCGTTATTATATTTGATAACCATCACTTTAGCTTCAGCCGCTACTGGTAAATTAGCTAAATCAAATTTGTAAACTTTTGGCTCTATCACTTGATCCGGGCAAATCATACGAGTCGCGCCAACTATAAGTTCGGAATCACAAACAACCGCGTAGTTACGAGTCGTGCGATCTTTATTGCATAACCCACCAACCACGACATCAACTGACTTTGTATTGCAGTCACCTAGGTACGTTACATACAAATAGTTTTTATATGTGAATGCACCAAATGATGCTGGAGTTGTAGTCGCTGCAGAGAATGCGAATGAAGAGATAAACAAAGATGCTAATAAAATAAGTTTCATGGCGTGAGCCCCCTTTTAATATTGAGGCTTATTGGTAACGTCATTAAAACTAGTGGTCAAGAATTTATCTTTTGAAAGCTCTATCCACAAAGAAATCAAATGCCTTGGGGAGATAATGGGACAGTTTTAAATTTGCACCTGTTAATTTTCATATGATCCCCATAAAGATTTCTTATGACGACTGTCCTATTTTTTATCTGCATATCCCCAACCCTTTAGGACTTCGGCTTCTTCCGACTGGCTTTTCACTTTTTTAAATTTGGCGCCCGAAGCACCTTTCACTCGCTGTTCACATTCAGCCCATGTTTTGTGACGTTCTAATACGCCATTTTTCAAAGACAGATAGTAAATGGCTTCGGTAGATTCTTTTTTCTTGAAACCGCTATCTGGAATTGGCTCCGTCGTTGGCACCTCGAACATATCAAATCCATAGTACGCATTGTCGCCCTCGTATAAATCTACGTATTTACCGGTTGAGAAACAAACTGCGATTTCGTCACAACGTTCATTACCAGAAACACCGGTATGACCCCGCACATAATTCCATTTAATTTTTTTATCACCTAGCTCAGCCAATTGTCGTTGCAAAGCTTGCCAGAATTCCTTGTTGGCGACTTCTTTTCCTTCCGCGTTTTTCCAGCCGCGAAACGACCAACCCTTTAGCCATTTCATCGCTCCGTTAAGAACATAAGATGAATCTGTGTAGTAAATGATTTGATCGAACGATATGTCTTTTAAATAATGAAGACCTTCAATTAATCCTTGAAGTTCCATTTGATTGTTTGTCGTCATCGCACGGCCGCCGCCGAGTTCAACGATTTTATTATTTGGCAATCCAAGGATGGTGGCCCAACCACCTCTCCCTGGATTCCCGCTACAGGCCCCGTCTGAGTACATCACAACTGTTTTCACAGATAGAGACTAAAACGAGAGCCGAAGAATTTCAACTAACTAACTTCCTAAGTACGTAGGATTGTTCGTTTGAGGCGCCGTTAAAAGCAGCTCATCAGACCATTCTTTAAGATCTAATTTTAAAGCTTGACTCAAAACTTCGTTAATATGGTTTACAAAAGTAAACTGGATGTCTGCCTTAATATCAGCTGGGATATCACGCAAATCCTTTTCATTTTTTTCACACATTATAATTTGTCTTACGCCTGCTCTATGGGCCGCAATAACTTTCTCCTTAATACCACCCACAGGCATAACTCGGCCGCGCAAGCTGATTTCACCCGTCATGGCTAACTTCGGATTCACGGCTACGCGCGAAACGAGTGAAGCAATCGAAGTTAAAATCGTGATACCCGCTGACGGTCCATCTTTTGGAATAGCACCAGACGGTACGTGCAAATGAATATCAAATTTATTCAGATCCAGTCGCGGGGCCAGTACCGACATTCTTGATTTCACCAGCGACTTGGCAATTTGTGCGGATTCCCGCATCACTTCGCCTAGCTGACCTGTAATAATCAAATCGCCTTTACCTGGAACAAGCGCTGTTTCGATAAACAGGATATCACCACCCACGGGCGTCCATGCCAATCCGGTAACGACGCCGGCCGTTGAACTAAATTCAGCAACCTCGCTGGTAAATCGTTCCGGACCAAAAATGTCTTCCAAAGAATTAATTCCAATGACGACTTTAGTTTCGCCACGTTGAAGTTTCTCGGAAGCATACCGGCACATTTCGTTGACCTTCCTTTGTAGATCACGAACACCCGATTCACGTGTGTAGTGAGTAATCACTTTTAATAACGCTTCATCTGAGACTTGCAGTTCTGATTTCTCGAAACTGTATTCTTCCATCTGCTTAGGGATAATATGGCTTTTAGCGATATTAAACTTCTCGGCCGATGTGTAACCAGATAGATCAACCACTTCCATTCTATCTAGCAATGGACCGGGAATTCCTTCCAATGAGTTTGCCGTTGCAATAAAGAAAATTTTCGACAAATCAAACGGTGTATCCAAATAGTGATCTTGAAACGTGTGGTTTTGCTCTGGATCAAGCACTTCTAATAGAGCCGCGCCTGGATCACCAGCATAACCGCGTGATAGTTTATCAATTTCATCCAGTAAAAACACACCATCATTCTGTTTCACTTTAGCTAAAGCCGAAATTATTTTACCCGGCAATGCACCTATATACGTTCGTCTGTGTCCGCGAATTTCTGATTCATCACGTACACCGCCTAAACTGATACGGTGATACTTTTTATCTAACGCTCTGGCGATACTTTGACCCAGCGATGTTTTACCAACACCCGGAGGACCAATGAACAACAAGATAGAACCTTTTTGATTTTTTCGACGCTTCATAACAGCCAAATGCTGCAAGATACGTTTTTTAATTTTATCCAAACCGTAATGATCTGCATTCAAAATTGCTTCCGCTTCATCTAAGTTAAAATCTTTGCCCGAAGAGCTTTCGGCCCATGGCAGAGACACTAACAAATCTAGATGCGTACGAATCATCTGGTATTCAGGTGACTGCGTTGACGATGCTGAAAGTTTTTTCAGTTGCTGTTTAGCTAACTTCAATGCTTCTTCTGGCATTTTCGCATCAGCTATTTTCTTTTCATATTCGGTTTCTAAATCTGGTGATTCATCATCACCAAGTTCTTCTTTAATAGTTCTTAGCTGTTCACGCAGAATGTGTTCGCGCTGATTCTGTCCTAATTTATTAGACAGCTTGCTACGAATATCATTTTGTACGATCATAGTTTGCTTAAATTCTTGCAACAATGTCAGCAGCGATAAAGTCCGAGTTCGTAAATTAAAGTCTTCTAATAGTTTTTGTTTTTCTGATAGCGATAATTCGATGTTCGCTGCAGCCATGTGGCCTAGTAGCGATAAATCTTCCATGCCTTTAATTAACTCGACCATATTATCCGTATTGCCGGGCATAACTTTAAGGATATCAGTTCCCATGGTTTTAAGACTTGAAAGAAATGCAGTTTCCGTCGCCTTATCCATGTCGATTACATCATCATAGCGCTCTAAATTTGTTTGATAACAACCATCGGCTGAAAAATAATTAACTGAATGCGCACGATAATAGCCACGCACAACAACAAAATAACTTGAATCTGGTGTAACCTTAATTGATTCAACTTTACAAAGCGTACCGAACGAATTCAAATCCATCTCTGAATCTAAATTTCCTTCTGCATCTTTCTGGGCTACCGCAAAAATCCATCCATCTTTGCTAGATGACAAATCTACTGCACGCTTACTCTTGTCTCGACCTACACGCAAGGTCTGCGTGATTCCGGGATAAATCACAGTATTTTTTAGGGGAAGAACAGGTACCGATCCAACTGGGTATGTCATAAATACTCCTATAGCTAAAAGATGAGACGGCACCAAGTGATGTCAAGGCGAGGTGGAAATACGTGCAAGAAATACCTAGATAGATAATCAGACCGACAAGAAAAGTTTTGGCTAACATAAGTAAATTTTTCCGTTTATGGCCGCTCCATTGCTGAGTATAAATACGATGAACAAACTCATGTCGTGTCTAGTTTTAATCGTAGCCCTGCTGTCTAACTTTAAGGCAGATGCCCATTTTAGCCAGGTCCCAAAAAATTTCTTTGATTTCGAATTGCAAATGGTTGAGCACAGTATTGGTGTCGGCATCACGATGAAGTTTCTTTTAGTGCGTATACAAAAGACTGAACAGGCAAAGCATTTTCCGTTGTTGATGTCACACGTAGAGCTAATTCAACTCCGAGCGGTTCAACATGATCTTTCCAAATTTGCACACACTCCTGAGTTTGTAGAGAAGTACTATCCAAAAGGCTACTCTACTCCATTAAGTGAACGTGTTTTAAAATCCTTTGGCAAAAACATCAGCAAAGAAGCCGGTGATTTGAGCGAAAGCGAAGTGATTGAATTGAGAGATGCATTTAAGCAAATTAATATTATCGACGATCGTCTTCTTGATGAGCTCGTAAATGACTACGCTAAAGATAAAAATCTTTCGGTGGAAATGATCGCCCAACTAAAAGTAGAACTGTATCAATTCGAGCATATGGCCGATTTACTGAATCGACAAATCTTTGAAAATTTATATCGCTTCAGAAAAAACCATATAAAGAACGCCAAACTCAATGGCGGTGTTAATGAAGTTCTTGAATTTGGTCGCCCATTTAAACTCGACAATGGTGATAAGGATCATTGGAATTCCGGAGACCATACTCGTGACATTGCCGTGTCGTACCTCCGTTCTCCTTCCTTAATTAGCCAAATTGCAAGCGTGAATCCTTGGACTGTAGTTCAAACTTATATGCGCCACACAGAAAACTCACCGTTTCTAAGGGATGCTCAATCATATAATTTGCTTAACGACGCCGTCGTCGACTATGTCGAGAATAGAGCCGCAATTAAAGCGGCCGAAGAGAAATACCTAGGTAAAAAGACGACGAAGAAAAACCCTCGCCAGTGTCTTTCTTTCTATGGTGGTTAGGTTGATATAATCTTACGGAGTCGAAAGTCTGGTTTCGATCAAGACCGACAGTCTCTTTGAATAATGGCACTCATTGAATAGATGGGCTGGTTGGGAAACCTTGCGGTTATTTCGCATTGGTGCGGTTAGAAAAGTTCAGGTTAGATGACCTTAAATTCGTTTTAAGGATTGGATAAATGGACACCTTGTTCAGAAGTTCAGGGTAAAAAATAGTGACCATTTATTATCCATGGAGAAAATGATTCTTGATATGCTAATTTGCCTGAGATGAGATTGTTTAAATACGTTTTTATAATTTTAACTGCTATCGCCAGTGCTTCGACATTCGCTTCGAATGATTCTATACGCAACGAAAATATTGACAAAACCTTTCTAAAAAATGGCATTTCGAATTTGACGAAAAGAACTGATACCTGCATTGATATCGCAATGAACGACCCTAATAAAGATAGTAAAATAAATATTTCTTTAGAGGTTAAGTTACCCTCGTCTAAAAAACAGTATACATTTGATAATCCAGTTAAGGTTAGTTGGAGCATCATTCAGGCTGATTACAATACTATTTTTAGATCGCTCAATAGTGATTTGGGGGGAGTTATTGAAAGAAACGATTTATCTAAATGCACTTATAAAACTCTGAAAAATCAAATCCCTCTTTTGAGAAAAATTGACCGACTAGGATCTTCCCTCTCAAGATTAATTTAGCTAGAAGAAGATCAGGAAATTTTAGAATATTTTAGCTGGCGCGACTTGCGAGGCTTCCTAAGGCTAAGACAAATTAAGAATTCTCATCCAAAATCCTTTAAGAAACTTATATCGAAATCTACTGACGCAATTAAGAAAGATTTAGTTGGGATGTGTAAAAATAAAGAAACACGACGCGGTTGCGATCAAATAGTTACAGATTACGAGAATGATAACGCATCGGTAGCGGAAGTATTTGAAATTTATAAAATTGATTCTGAAGACCTCTACAACTCCTTTTTCAGAATAAATGAAAGGAAAAAATTAAAGAATTTCTCAGTTAAAAATACTCAAAATGGATATATTTTAGAAGTTCCTTTTGTCGGGTCATCCTTGGGAAAATTTAAAAATTTATTTGAAACCGCGATCCAAAAGGCTTGGAGTAATGGCCAGCAAAAAGTAACACTTAGGTATGTTGAAAACAATGACGATCCAAAATTGGTTATAAGCGACGCCTTTACTTCGGTATTTAAGCTAGACAAAGTAGGGCAAACTATTTTGAATTTCGAAGAGCGGGATATAAATGGCGAAAAATCAGCGGTAAGTGATACAATGGCCCATGAATTCGGCCATATTTTAGGATTTCCAGACTGTTATGTTGAGTTTTATGATTCGTCTGAGCAGGCCTATGTCTATTACATTTTAGCGGAAAATGATATTATGTGCGCAAGCAAAGGTATCGTTGGCCCCTCCCATTTCTCTGAAATTAAGCGCGTGTACCGAATGAGTGAAAATTAAAGCCTGCTTATTTTCTGAAGGCCGTTTTCGCTTCCTGAATTTTTTTGACCAGACGTTTACTTAAATAATTCCGCCTTTCCTCGCGAAATTTAAAGCGAAAGAATGGCCATTATTTCAGGTGGTCCGATTTGGTCAAAGCTAGTTGCTGGTGCTGCCGGATCCAATCTAAGTTTTTCACTTAAGTGCGCTCATAGAATAAATACCCCTGAATTGCAAATTCAGACACCGGACGTATTTTAATGATGTTTTGTTATATTAGACTGCCATCGGTAGATCTGTTGATTGTGACCGGCGCAGAGAAGTCTTAGATTTTCCATAGTGTTGGTACCATTGGCCCATACAGGCTGGATGTGGTCGATCTGCAGATGCCATCGCGATTCGCATTTTCTCCCTGTAACTTTGTCCATGTACTGACAGCACTGATCTCTTTGAAATACTTTCCTCTGCAGAGAGATAGGAATATGTTGCCTTGCTGGCTTGGGCGGTTTTGCACGTCCTTCGTTTGATTGAGTGTCTTGGTTTTTAAATATCGTGTGTCTTGTCGACTTGGCAGACGTCCTTTGATTTTCCTTGGTCTTATCTTTTAGCATAATCACTTTATCGGCCGCACCCTCGAGCACCTGGCCCCAGTTACTACCAGCTGGTATCGTATTTGATAAAAGCTCTCTCATTTTTAGGAGTTTTTCCCATTGAGATTTGCTTAAGGTCACTTCTAGTCTTACAGACTCATCTCTTTGATTTGTTACTTTTGTAGATTCCATGGGCGTAATATCTAGAACTTGAGCCACTACTACTTCAGATTCTGCAAAGGATTTATTAGATAGTAAATCCACTAAATCCTCTTTCGTTTTTTGATCGACTTTGGTTTTAGAATCCGACTGAACCGCTCGGATGCTTTTTTGTAACAAAGAAACTTGTGACAGATTCAAGTTTCCAGATTCTAAATCACCGACCACTTTAGGAACAACTATCGCTAACCGGGCAGCGTCAATTCGCCTCTGAGCACTGCCATTGGCATAACCAATGTGCTGAGTTAAATATTCAAACAAACTCGCATAACCAAATTTCAAATACAATTTTCTGCACTCGACCTCTATGATATGAAAAATAATTTCAGCTAATATTTCCCGTTCGCCGGAAACAAGCTCTTTTAAGTTTTTATCTAAATTCTGATCCGTTAGTTTTTTTAAAGTCATGGTCTACCTCGCGAAGAAGAGATATACCATGGGTTTTAAAATCATGATTTTGAGGGCTTTTAAAAATAGCGAAGAGAAATAGAACAAGAGAACACAATAGGGCTATTCACTCGAGTCTGCCCGCTGGTGAGCGTTTAAAGATCCGTATCGATCGCCTCTTGTTAGAAATAAAATTACGCTAAGGCAGCCCTTTTAAATATGCGAATTCTCTGTCAAACTAATTTTTATTAATTGTTTTTAATATTTTTTATTAACTGATTCTTTACCAATATTCTTTTGAAAACGTTTCTGTCCCAACACGATATTGATTTTTACACCAGCATCATCCGCAGTAGAAGAGCCCAAAGAACGAGCGGGTTAGTTTCAACCACTATCGACAGCTGTCTAACTTTCTACACCCATAAAATGGCCTATTCCCTGTATATTTGACCTGAAAACCCATTAAAACGACTCTATGGGCATAGGCTATGCAACCTTATAAAGTATGAAAATACTTGAAAGAAAACTCACAGAAATAGGGGAATTTTTTGCTCGCGACATTCTATCGTTTGCGATCTTAATTTTCCTAAGCGCCTTTTTATTAAATCACTTGGCCTCTGCAGCCCCCATGCGCAGCGCAAGCTCCATTACTCAAAAATTCCGTACAAAAAAGTATGTGGACGACAGACCCACAAATTACCTATCTAGTGGTCTGAAGTTTCATGATCTTGATCAAACCAGCAAATCATGGCAACTGAATCTTGGGCTAAACGCGGCTCAAAAAAAACAAAGTGCGCTAGGTGTAAATACGGAAACATCGATTAAATTCAACGAAGACTCTAGCTTTAAAGGCTTATTGAACTATACACAATACTCAAAGAATGAATTGCAAAACGATGTTTCCGATTTATTAATGAATTTCTATTTTATGAAAAGTAAATTATCAAACATGACTCTGTCGCCATACTTAACGTCAACAGTGCCTTTATCAAAAGACTCAATTCAACGCCAGTTTCTAAATTTCGGTGTTGGTTTAGGTGCTAAGCTATCTAGTCAATCTCGACTGGCCAGCGGGATTTTATCTACCTCTGGCAGCGTATCAGTTCAAAAATACTTTCATAAATATGAAGTCGCGATCAACAATTTTTCGAATACGTCGTATGTTTCCAATCAGCAAGTTTCTACCGGCTGGGAATACAAACAGTTCGGTATGGCTCTTCAGTTACGTCATATTAATTCATGGAATTACGCTGGTGCTGCAAAAGATTCTTTTTTTCATATGCAAACGTTATCTTGGAATATCAGCAAGCAGTTCTCTGTATCGGCTGGTCAAACAAGCTACGGCACAGTCATTTCACCTGATCAGGAAGAAGTTGAAGTTCGACTTATCGACGACAATAGTTCTGCCTACTTTGTTTCAACCAACTATATTTTCTGATTCTCGCTCTTGAATAAAACTATCGAAATACGGCCCTGCAGGTTCTACCAAATACGTTATATGATCCACTTTTTTTTGATCCACGTAATCAATCACTAAATCAAATTTCATCTCTGCTGACATCTTCTTGATGAACGACAAACACTGCGCATAGAACATCAATTGCTTAGAATATAATTCTGTATGAACGGAACGACCCGATTTATAATCGATGATCAATACCCGATCCGTGCCAAAGAACACAAAATCGACAGAGCCCACTATCTGATACTGACCAAATTGAAATGTAAAACGATACTCTCGCAGACCTTTTTCAAATATCTTCGAAAGTTCCACTCCGTAAGGCAGCGACGGGTAATACGAGAAATCAAAAAAACCTTTTTCACGTCGAAAGTGCGTCTCGATTCCTTTTTGTGAGATAATCACCTGATGAAGTGTTGCTTGCCGTTGCCCTTTAGATGAACTAAACGATAGCGGTCCACGCGTTTCAACCTCACTCATTTTCGCTGATAACTGATTAAGGAACGGAGTCAGGACTTCGCGATAATTGTGATCTTGGGTGATTGCCGTTGCACTGGCAGAATGCAGAAAGCTTTCATCAACGAAGCTGTTTGCGTCGATATTTTGCCAATCCATATTGAACGTCATTGATTCTTTATTCATCAAATACTGGCTGTAGAAATCCTTTACCTGATGAGACCAGGACGAATCAGAGAATTTATTCTGAGTAAAAAGCGACACCATCTTTTTAGCGCGAGTCAGCGCTACATACAGAAGACGTTCAAACTCTTCCGCTTCGCGTTCTTTCTGCAAAGCCGATTGTCGCCAATAAATAGGACTGCGAATTTTATCGTCCTTATCTTTATTCTTAACAAATATAGAAAACTGTTTGGTTTCGGTATCTACATCCAAAGTATATCGACCACGGGTGCGCTGCGGGCTATGCATACCAATGACCACAACATGATCAAATTGTAGTCCCTTTGATGCATGTATCGTCATCATTTGAATTTTCTTCGGTTCAACAATAGCTTGCGATTCACTTTCCTCGAAGGCGTCGTTCTTATTTGGATCCAACACGCCGTCTAACTGTACTAGAAATGACTCTAGTCCTTTGCACAGCTCTTCTCGCATCCAATAAAAGCATTTCCAAACATTCGATTCTTTTTTGCCTGATGAGTCCACCAAATGATTTAAAACAAATGAAGCTTCGTTCACGGCAAATAGCTGAGCCGTTTCGATAAGTCCCAATTCCGTACTTTTCTTTAAATAATTATTTAATTTCTCTAAATCCGAAATCACCTTGGAATTAAATTTATCCGAGACAGAAATTAACTGCTCCCAAGACTTAAAATTCTGAGTCACTATCTTAACATCATCCGGATTCATACCAACAGAAGGCGTCTTCAGCAGAAAGGCCAAGTTATTAACGTCATCCGGACGAATGAGGAACCGCACAAAGAATAGTATATCCAAGATCTCGCGTTGCTTGAAAAACTGTCCTTGGCTATGAACATAATGAGGTATGCCTAGAGCTTCCAATTCAATGGCAAGAGTATCTAGATCGCGATTTGTACGCGACAACACGACAACCTCTTCAAGTTTAATTTCAGGATGTGTATGGACTAACTTAGCGATCTGTTTAGCCGTCAGACCAGCACTCTCGGCCTTGTCACCAATTTCAAAAACATTCACATCTTGTCTGAGTGAAATTTTCTCTTTTATAGGAACCATTTTTTGAAACTGCGTGTACTGTCTCGAAAAAAACTCGTTAATAAAACCCAAGACTCCCGAGTGCGATCTGTAGTTGTTATCAAGAACTTCAACCTGCCCTGATGATTTTAGCTCAATCATCTTGCCTTCAAACACTCTCGAATCAGATCCACGGAAGTAATAAATACTTTGCTGAGGGTCGCCGACATAAAATACGCGCGCTTTGCCAATCAGTTGGTTCAACAATGTAATCTGAATAGGGCTAGTATCTTGGAACTCATCGACCATCCAGAAATCCCACTTTTTAGAAAACTGCTCGAATAAATGCGGTTTAGTTTCTAAAACTCTAAAACAGAGTGTTTCAATATCGGATATTGAAATCTCTTGAGATTCTTTCTGGTCGGCATCGACGGCACTAAAATACGCTTCAGCCACAACTACAAACGTTGTTTGCAGAAGCTCGAAGGAATCTAGAAAGCTTTCGTGATAATTCTTATCACGGTATTCACGCAGTTTCTTTATCGCAGAAACAAATCGTGCTTGCGACGAAATCAAGCCCTCGTCACCCTTTTTAGAAACCGTTGGCAATCGAACCAGAGTATCTTCCCATTCTAGTAAATTTAAAATTATATTCTGATCGTCAGCATCCACCCGAGGGAAACCCTGCAATGCGTTTGTCCACGCATCCGTCACTTTTGAAATTCTAAGCACATCAACACTAGCCCTAAATTCGGAGACAAACTCGTCTCGGAGGGTATTTAAGTAGGCTTCAAAGGACGCACGATCTAGGCTCTGCAGCGATCCCATTGTTAATTTAAAATGACGAAAATCACAAACGAGCGAATATAACTCAGATAACGTAAACGTATCTAGCAGCAACGCCGCTAAAGGTTCTTCATTCACGATCTTTCTAAAAAGCTTCTGCTGCCTACGAGCAATCTCGGCGTCGTTTACGACAGTAAAATCTTTTGTGAGCCCGA
This sequence comes from Bdellovibrio sp. 28-41-41, assembly GCA_002256935.1. Lineage (GTDB taxonomy): Bacteria > Bdellovibrionota > Bdellovibrionia > Bdellovibrionales > Bdellovibrionaceae > UBA2316. The sequence continues at coordinate 8,527 of NCGL01000006.1, read as the reverse complement.
ACTCAGATTGGTTTTGCCCAATAAACAAATGCAAAACGCCGTGAATCGTTGAAACCAACAAATTAGCCTTAGCATTAATGAAATTAAAAAATTCGATATCATTCGTTTCAATCGCTTTCTTTAGTAAGCGTTCGTTAATTTCTTGGGTTGCCTTGTTGGAAAACGTCGTCAATACGACTCGCGGCCAAACTTCGTGTGCTTTTTTGTGGCTCTGAAAGAACCCGTAAACTTCGTTAATCAAACGAGTTGTTTTGCCCGCACCGGCACCCGCACGAATCAATACATTCTTCAAATTATCATTTTTTACAGATGGGGTGCTCTGCATGCCAGCCTCCATTCACAATATTGACATTTTTTTTCATCAGACGGGTTCGGAAAGAAATGACCTTCGCGCATCTGCTTAATCATCTCTTGAAATTGGACTAGGAATTCGGCTTCTACTTTCTCTTTGTCTTCTATCGATCCAATGGTCTTTTTAGCATAACCAAAATCAATTAGCCTTGGATCTGAAACAGCAAAACCTTTTTTGTTGCCTAGGTCAGGCAGTTGCCAGTAGGTTAAATTTTCGACCTTTCCAGCCCAGGTTTCTTTACTGTGGTTCTGTACGATATGATTATATAACAGCAATTGAAATTCTTTTTTCTCGATCCAGTTCGCGTAAGACGAGTAATTTTTTAAACTCGATTTATAATCAACTAACCACAGTTGATTGGTCCGCTGATTAATTAGAATTCTATCAATGACACCAGCGATTTTAACTGTGTCGGGTGTTTGAGTCTGACTGAACTCGTATCGTTTCCAATCATAATAGATTTCCCAAGGCCATTCGACTGCGACACTTTTTAAATCCGGGAAATGATTTCGAAGTCTGATTTCATGGTCGATGAATTTAATCACATTTTCAAAATATGACTTTTTAACTAGTTTCCAAGTTGACTCACCAAAGCCTACGGGAACAATCGATGCAAAATCAGTCTGCAGACGTTCTAACAATACGACTCGACCTGCTTCATCAAGCCCAGAGGTTAGCAGTGGTTGGATGTATATATTTTCTTTGGCAATAATTTGTTCAAAAATCGAATGATACCAACTGCCTTTGTCTCTAGCATTGATATCGAAACTTTCAGCTTCGATACTTTTTAATCTCAGAACACGCTGAAAATAAAACTTCTGACGGCAATCCAGAAATGTTTGGATAGACGATGGCGACAAAGATATTTCATTCAAAGCAAAATGGGGAACCGGCGTCGCGTGCTCTGGCTGCGCATCCCACTTTTGGATATCAATCTTAAAATCCTGATGACGCTGATGAAGCCATTGTGAATCGGAATTGGAAATCAACCAATCCCACAAAATGGGCTCGGGCGTGTCCATGTCTTTTTCAAATAGCTTCTGCTCAAACGCGCGATTTTGCCATAAAGGTGCCGGATTTTGAATTCGTGAATCTATTCCTTTATACGGATACGAGAGCGCTACCTCTCTGCCCACATGGCCAAGCAGGTCTTCTAGTAAAAATGAATTTAAACTTAAATCGGGGTGCTCTAAATAGACCCCGAGCTCGCTGCCTAAGGTGTAAATGTCTTCAGTCGGAATAGCTTCTTTGAACTGGCTAGCAAACGCTCCCTCATCAAGACCAACAACGACTATGTTCTGTTGATTAAACAAAGAAACTTGCGATAATGAGGTTAACTGAATACCCGTAAGTTCTTTATTACTAACTGTTACACTCGCCTGAAGAGCTATTTTTTCAATCTGCTCTACCCACTCACGCGGATGCAGCTTCACCGACGGCGATGACGAATCAAAAAGTGAATTGATGACTCGCTCTTTTCGCTCGCTAAGTCCCATTCGCTCCCAAAATAGTTCTGTTTGTCTAACAAAGTCATGGGCGCTAAGTTCCGTATTTCTGAATTGAGTCAGCTGATCTAAAGATAGTCCCAAGTGTTGAATAAAAAACCCAGGCACCCACTTGTGAACTAAGTCCAAAAATACATCGGCTGACAAGAAGGGTGAATTTAGTTTTTCTTCGAGCTTATTAAACGGCGTGGACCGACTGTCAGCACAAAATCTCATCAGTGATTCTTTCACTGATGAGAACTCTATATCCGTTTTAAAAAACGATAGGTCTGACAACAACTCGCGAATATCTTTGAATTCCAAGTAAATAGATTTTTTAACTTGGTTAACAGGCACACCTTCGGCTAGCAACTGCCACTGCAGCACATCCGCGTACTTTCTGATTTCAGGAGCCACGATAGACATCTGATTCCAAGATACGCCCTGATTTTTCCACGCTTTTATTTTTCCGACAGCGAAGCGCGCTTCTGATACCGCTGAAGAAAACTTTTTCAACTCAATCTTCACGTCAGCTTTGACGTCAACCTTGGCGGCATCCGGTTTATCTTTCGCTTTATTTTCTGAGGTATCAAATCGCTCATAGGCTTGGATCAAATGGTTATAGTGCTCATCAAAAGCATGTATCGTTTGAAACAAAGTAATCTCATAGTTCTGTGCCAGCTTTTTTAACACGCTAGCCTCTAGCATTCCATAGTCTGCACCCAAATCAAAATACATGTACGACATGGGCAACTGCAATTCGCTTAGATCGGCCATTTGAAGCTGAGCCACTAGCCAATCTTCACATACGATCTGCGCATCCAAAAAGAACGACAGAAATAATTTATTCAACAGCAAATCTGGTTTCAATCTGAGTTTTCGATCTTCAGAATCGTTCAGCCACTCGTTCAGTTTAGTTTCATCTAAATCGGGATCAAATAATAACGAGGAGTAATAAGTAATACTTCGAAGACGACTTTTCTCGTCAATAACGTCGATATCTAAATCCGCTTTTAAACTCTGCAGTTTTCGTTTTAAGAAAATTTCGGCAAAGTCACGGGACACGATTTTAAAATTGGGAAATGCGCGTTCATGAATCATTCTAAAAAACGTCCGGTGCCACTGAACACTGAGATCTAAAAAATAGCCATCACGAGACAGCACATACTGAGACATATAGTCTCGGTCACTCGCTTTGGAAACTATCCAAGATTCTTTTTCTACATCAATATTTTGGAAGTGTTCCCAAACCTGATTTTTTGAATGTACTTTAATCAGTTTTAGCACGTTAAAACGCTTTCATTACAAAGCCTAGCGGCGTTGTTTTAGATTTCTTTTCTTGCCTTCTTTTGAATAGAAATTAAAGTTTGCGTCAACAGATAAGTCAATACTTAAGCTTAAAAGAATTTGATCCTCGGGAGTTTGCCCTGGGTACTCGCCCGCTTCGGTCTTGAACATGGCTGCATCAAAATTTAAAAATAGAAAGCTGAAACCTGCGCCCATTGTCGAATAACCTTGGCTGGAACCAATACGCAAATCAATCAGAGGCAATGATAGTTCAAAACCCGTGTGCAATTTTTTGCCAATTTGCACGCCCGTATCATTAATATGTCGATATTCAAATCCGCCCGACAAATCAATTCCTGGTAAATCTAAAACTAAGCCGACGCCCGCTTGTAAATTGTCTTTGATTCTAGGAGGCGCATCGTTTCCGGTTGTCTTAGTGAACGCGGTGGAACCGACATCCTGCCAAACTATAGAAAAAGAGGGCGAGAATCTCCCAGGAATTTTAGTCATCAACGCAAGGTCTCCGCCGTAACCCACACCCTTATTTTCAAATTCATTTTGCAGGGCCGCCGAGTTTCCCGCAGCAATTGTACTCAGACCCACTGTTTGATAACCACCCCACCGGTTGATACGCTTGAGCGCGACACCGAGTGAAGTTAATGGAGCTACAGGAAATGCCCCCGCAACGACAAAGCCATAATCGTTGAAAAAACTCATATCTATATTGGGAAACGCTGTGTTTCTAAGAATCAAAGACACTTGGGCGTCATCGTAAACAGACAAACCGAAATTCGGCATAATTGCAGACACACGACCATTCGCGCCCAATCTAATTTTTTTTCCAAAAAATCGATCATAGTCAGAAACGTTATTTACGGATCCAGAGGCACTATAGGTACTAATTGTATCCAAGCCGTTAATACCCAAACCGATATTCGCGACTTCGACAGCAATACCACTTACAAATCCAAGGGCTGCGGGATTAATTGTAGGAGCGTCCGCATCTTTTACAAAATTAAGATAAACCCCGCCCATACCTAACGCGCGAACTGGACGGTTATACTCATAGAGGGCAGCCCCGAATGTTGTCGTCCATGATACTAGTAGTAGTGCTATACATTTCATATTCATTCGTTTATCTCATCACGGACAACACGTAATTAACGTACATCCCGAAGTCGGTTCGATTCCGTTATCGCTAGAGCGAAGTAATTTTCTTGTTACTGTTTCATCAAAGCTAGAACTGTTTGGATCGGTGATCGAACATGCTGCTCCACACACAGCCTTAATAGCCTCCAAATCCGTCAGGGCCGAAGAGTTTCCCGATAATACTGCAGAAATCGCGGCCAGGTTATCGAGGACCAGTCCCATTCCAGACATGACTTGCCTTAAATAGTCTGTGGTAATGCTAGCTGAACTGCATGAACTGTAGGCTGCATCCGCATTACCATCTTGATTCACATCGGCCGCATCTCGCAGATAGCTGCCCATCTTCGCCATTCCCAATACCGCCATGAATAAATTTTGCTCGGTCGAACGAGCCCCTGCCGTCGCGCCAAAAGTTTCAATTACCTTTTGCGCCTCGTAGCAATTAGACGGCGACACGGCGACCGATTGAAATTTCTGCATAAAGAATAAAAACGGCGAACCACTAGATGATGTCAGAGAGGAAACAAAAGTCACAAAATTTAATCCGCATTTGGAAGCGTAGGCTCCGGCCAGATCTTCACGTGGACAGACTTTAATTCCGTCGACTTTTTCACACCGTAAATAAAAACTGGAATCCTTAGTGCTAATTTCGACGATCTTTGAAATGGCTGTGTCGTAGTCGAGATCATTCAAAGAATCTCGGGCATCTTGATAAAGAGCTTCAGACGTATCCTTTTTTGCAGTTAATTCAAAAAAATTGCCACCGCAACCTGTACTGATCAGCATACCAGTGGCTAGAGCCAAATCAAAAATAAGTTTAGTTAAATTAGAAACGGAAAGTAAATTTCGCGACATTTCGTCGATCCTCTTTAGGTGCTGCCGCGGTACCGACTTCTTCTCCGTAGGTGGCAATTTGAAATTGAAATCGTTCAGATGCTAATTCGAATCCGGCTGTTACGTACCGTTGATTGTAACCGGCACGAAAAAAGAACACGTCACCAAAGTTCACTTCGACACCCAGGTGATAAAGTTTGTTCTTATCCTCTTCGTCTTTTGCGGTTAGTATTCCATGGTAATCAAATGCCCATAAACTTCGAATATTCGGTTTATGAATGATTTGAAACGACAAGCCCGCATCGACATCTTGTACGGCACTGTTTGGTCTCTCATTCGTTGTCATTCGAGTGAAATAAGTCTTATCAAAGGTTGTATTTCCAAGATCTCGCGCCACAATGCCGAGCGTGGGTAAATTGTCCCACGGCGCTGTCAGCATCAATCCAACGTCAGTGCCGATTCCCAAACCATGCTTTGCTTGATTCGCAGCTGCTAGCGAGGGCAAATCAACGGCGCCGGAAGGGTCAATCGCTGTCTCGTTCACTTCTGTGCGACTAATCATCTTTCCAGTAAAACCGAGTTTAATTCGACCATCCCAAAAGCGAAAGTTGTAACCTAACATAAGTGCCATATCATCACGGTAAAATACCGATGCACTGGTCGCTGAGTCTGCCATCGTTGCTAACTCATTTTTCACAAGCAATCCGATACCGAAATTTCTAGCCACAAACGAAGGAAATAACTGTGTTCGCGCATAAAAATAGTCCCCCGGGGTCGCGGCCACTGCTGGCAACACCTGAGACAAAGAGGTTGGATTAGAAAAGCTTTTTGCGCGGTATGTATTTAGCGCAGAACTACCCATATCTAGCTCGGGATCTAGAATTGTACCGAAAAAATTTCGCAGTTTCCCTAGTCCGGCGGGATTTACAATCAACGCCGTCTCGTCATTCACTGACGCGACGGACGCGTTTCCCATGCCCAGCGGTCGAATTCCATTATAAAATTCAAAACGTTCCGTGGACGACGCTACGACAGCGATGAGGTTAAAAAATAGGACAAGGAACCAGTTCATTTTCATACTTATATTGTAAACCATTTCGCTATGCGCCCATAAGCGGTTTCGTGAAGTATAGACTTTGGCCCGTTTTTCCCAAGCAAGTCTTGATGCCAAGTAAATCCTATTTACAATAAAAACCGGAGTGAAAAATGAATATTAAAAAACCTAGACTTTCTATTGTTCGTTGTTTTTTGGTTACACTAACTACTACGCTTCTTTTTGGGTGTGGTTCCGCAACAGATGTAGACAAAATCGGCGATGCTCAACAATGTTTGAACTCAGCAACAGCAACAACGGCGATGAGCTGTACGGAAAAAGTTGAGGGGCTGAGTTCAACCGGCGCTTACAACATTCGTTGCGCGGCTGCGTTTGTTCGGGAAGGTTTCGCTAATCCGACAAAATATACTACGGCATTTAGTAATTTAAACAATGGCCAAGGTACGGCTAACTTTATGGGTTTAGTGTCCTTTTCATCTACAGGAGTCATCGCTACCGATGCAGCTAATGCAAACACGACCTTCAACGATTGTTATAACGCCGCTGCAAAAGGTAAAACTCTTATATCTGCATTTGGATATTTCTCAACAGCGCTTATGAATTTCTTTGCTGTCGCTGGTGGCAATAGCGCGCCATCGTGTAAATCGCCAACGAGTGGTTCTTACAATCTAAATACGTGCATGCAAGAAGCCACGATTGCTAACCCAACGGAAGTAGCAAAACTAGCAATTACTGATACCGCGCAAGTTCCCGATTCTTCATCAGCCGGGCAGCTGCAAACTGCAATTGGCAGCGTGATCATATCAACATATAATATCAGCTGCTCTGGAGCAGGTGCGAACAAAGAACTTTGTGCAACTTTGAAAAACTCAATAGCGGCCGGCACCTCAAACCCCCGAGTTGTTTTTACCTCATTCTTCACGACTTCAGTTAAAACCACTCCGTAGCCTCAACAGACTTGGACGACTCCCCCTAGTAATAATTAAGAACTTTTAACACTAGGGGCGGGTTTCCCATAGCTCTCCGCAAAATAAATTTCCAATTGTTCAAATTCTTCTAGCCAGTACCTAGATTCATGATATCAAACTCTGTCTCGTCAAAAATAGGGAGCTTGCTATGATTAAAAGTCTTACTGTCATCGTTGGTCTGTTAATTTCATTTAGCGTGATGGCCGATCCAGCAAAATGCCTCTACCCGCTTCGTTCACTGCAAGGCCTAAATCCTCTTAATTTAAATGATTCTTATCTAATTAAAATCCACAAAACATTGGCCGGCGAATTAGATCCCATTGTTTTAGGTGATGGTGGACTGGTGACAGGATCTTGGTTAGCGGGCCCTAAGCCTATACCTCAGGAATCAATGCCATTTTTTATTATTTTCGAAAATGATACTAATCATCCTAACACGGCAAAAATTGACGAAGCCTATTACAGAGGCGCGCCGTATTTATTAATTAAAGTAAACTGCTTAGCTGAAATTAAAAATGGACAACAAATTAGAGCGCTACAAAGTTTGGTGACTCGACATCTGAAACCTCCAAAAGGTAGCCTGTTTAAATACTTCACGTTTCAATAACGATAAAAAAAGGGCCAGTTACAATTGCTGTCCCAACGCCAGGACATCGATTTAGCTACTGTAAAAAGTCTGCCTTTTTTCCGGTCGCTAAAACCAGCCAGTTTAAATTTCATGCTGACAAACTCAAAAGCATACTCGGTACCGAAGCAAACGATGTTCATTCAAGAGGGCGGAGTTGATCGCGACATGTACGTAGTTTTGAAAGGGCAAGTCGGCATCTATAAAAAAAATGCGAGCGGTGAACGTTTTCGTGTCGCTACCCTAATTCCCGGTTGTCTTTTTGGTGAATACGCGTTCTTTTTGAACGAACCACGATTGGCCGACGTGATTGCTTTGAGCGATGTTCAAGTTTTAAAAATTATTTATATTCCTGAAGTGTTTGATCAGTGGATCCGCAAAGAAGTCGCTGAATCCTTGAAACATCGTTTCTGGGTTATCCACGGGATTATGCGCTCACCGGTACTTTCTATCTTACCTGAAGATACGACAGATCAATTGATTCATCGAGGCCACCTTAAAACCATACCTGCCAATGAAACTCTGTTTAAAGAACGTACTCCAGGACATCACTTCTACGTTTTGATTCAAGGTTCAATGACCATCATGCAAAATGGCAAAAACATAAACGTCCTGGCCGCAGGGGACGCTTTTGGTGAAATGTCACTTTTTATCAATCAAGGTATCCGGACCGCCACCGCTAAGGCCCAAACCGAATGCATCGTCCTAGAAATTTCATCACAGGATTTCTATGCTCTAATGGCCGAAAACCTGTTCTTAGCGAAAGAAATCGAA
>NCGL01000078.1 GCA_002256935.1 Bdellovibrio sp. 28-41-41 | reverse complement strand
CGCTTGATCCAGCCATTCCAAGAAAATCCTATTGGCATTTAAAGAAAGACATTCTTCCAAAGCTTTATTGGTATGGAATGTTGAAAGGACTTGCTTAGTATGGTCCCTATAAACATCTTTTTTTTAGTTTTCGTAGGTCTAATAGCAGGTGTCTTTTCTGGACTCTTTGGAATCGGTGGAGGTATTGTTTTAGTGCCTCTACTTATTTTCGTCTTTAACTTTACCGTGGCGACAGCAAGTGCAACATCTCTTGTTGCGCTGCTCGCTCCAGTGGGTGCACTTGGAGCTTGGTACTATTACAAGCAGGGAGTAATCACTTCAGAACATATTCGCTATGGACTCATAATATCTATCGGGATTTTCTTTGGTGGATTTTTTGGAGCTAAACTGGGAACTATATTGAACGCAAAAGTAGCTCAAAGACTTTTTGCTGGGCTTTTATTTGTTGGTTCAATACGACTTTGGTTTTCAGTGTAGTTAGGGAATAGAATGTGGAGTTTTGATTTTTCGTTTTTAAAGCGGCATGCGGTCAATATAGTTCTCACCGTTATTTTATTTTTTGTCGCGGCTCAAAAAATTCCTTCGATAATTGCGATGTATAAGGCTCAGGGGGAAGTCGCACAAACGGCAATAGCATTTGATTTGAGTAATCAGTCAGTTTCAATTCCACTCCGGACAAAGCACATCCTAGTTTTCTGGGCAACATGGTGCGGTCCTTGTAAAATTGAACTTGGTCGCATCAACAGGATGATCCAGAGCGGTGAAATTGCTGCGGAATCAGTCCTAGCAGTGTCTATTCGGGAAGATACAAAATTGGTATCTTCATTTGTAAACGAGCAGAAATTCCTTTTCAAGGTCGCAGTAGATCAAACCGGACAGGTCGCAGAGCTATATAAGATTTCGGGAACCCCAACAATTCTGTTTATCGGCGCAGATCAGATGGTAAACTGGATGACCACGGGGCTTAGTCCAAGTCTAGAATTTCGAGTTCGATCTTTTCTGAAAGAAGAAAAATAAAAAAGATTGCTAGATTTTGGAGCAATGGAAAAATTAAGTAAAAGTGTCCACGAAAAAATACACAATGCTCTTTTGAAATACGAAGAGAATTTTGAACATGTCGGCTGGAAACACAGTCGTTCTGAATAGCCCCTCTCAGCAGGATGAAATAGCCCAAAAGGATATAATATGGCCTTAATCGAATTGAAGAATGTTAACAAAAAATACCACAGTGGTGAAGTCATAGTAAATGCAGCACGTGATATTACTTTAGAAATCACTGAAGGGTCATTTGTTGCCTTCGTCGGGCCATCAGGAAGTGGAAAGTCTACTTTATTAAATCTTGTTGGTTGCTTGGATATGCCAACCTCAGGAAGTATCTCGATTCTTGGAACAAAAGTTGATTCTCTTGATCGTGTGGCGCGAGCAAAATTCAGAGGCGATCACCTCGGATTTATATTTCAGAACTTCAGTCTTATACCAGTTCTAACTGTGTACGAAAATATTGAATACCCCTTAGTAATGGTTAAAAATTTGCCCAAAGAAGAACGACAGGAAAAGGTGCGTTCGCTTCTTGAAAAAGTAGGCATGCTTAACCAAATGAATAAATATCCAAATCAGATTTCGGGTGGACAGAAGCAACGCGCAGCCGTTGCCCGCGCTTTGGTTGCAAATCCAAAGATTGTTCTGGCCGATGAACCGACAGCAAATCTTGATAGCGAAAGCGCGATGCAGGTCATTAAGGTCATGCATCGTATGCAAGAGGAACTCGGGACAACCTTTATCTTTTCCACTCATGATCAAAAAATCGTCGAAGAAGCGGAAATAATTTATCATCTTAAAGACGGCATAATCGTTGATCGAATAGATAGAAAGTTGAGGGCCTAGTGTATATGTCGACTATTTTAAAAATTGCTGTCAGAAATTTAACTCGCTACACAAGAAGAACTCTTTTGACCGCCACCTTAATCTCTATCGGTGTTATATTTGTTATCGTCTTCGGAGGGCTCGCCTCTTCATTTAAAAATTCAATGATTAATGTCATTACCGGTTCACTTTTGGCAGATATCCAAATTCATAAAAAAGGATACGTGGAATCTATTGATAATCTACCGCTCAATATTTTTTTGAGTTCTGAGGAAACTGCTGAGGCCACTAAAATTATTAGCGGCAACCCTAACGTTGTCGCCTCTAGTCCTCGGATTAAGTTCAGTGCCATGTTAAGCAATTACGCACAAACTTCCGGCGTAAGATTAGTAGCCATTTATCCCGATAAAGAAATTAAAACCTGCCCCGATCTAGCCCAGCGAATAAAAGGCAGAAAAGATTTAAGTTCAATTGTAAATCCCGGCGAAATTTTAGTTCCTGAGCTTCTTTTTAAGGGACTTTCCCTTAAGCTAGGCGACGAAATTGTCGTGGTCGCAACAAATCGTGATGGCGCAGTAAATGGGGTTACGCTTCGCGTGGCGGGCTACTCAGAAGGAGTCATGGGCCCATCGGGTAAAGATGGATACATTCATATTGAAGATGCCACAAGTTTGCTGAGAATGGAGATTCCTGAGATTTCAGAGATCGCAATCAAACTTAAAGAATTCAAATATCTTTCGAGCAGCTATAAAAAATTAGCTGACACTATTAATGGCGATACCTTCGAAGTTCACACCTGGGAACATCTGACGCCATTTTCAACGATTGTCAAAATTGTCGATGTTTTGATTCTTATGGTGCGGGTGATTTTAACATCCATTGTTCTCGTCAGCATCATGAACATTATGATGATGTCAGTTTATGAGCGGATTGGCGAAATTGGAATGATCGCGGCCCTTGGAACTCTTCCCAGGCAGATTCTCTCAATATTTTTTTTAGAGGGAATTCTGCTCGGACTTATTAGCACGGTGGTTGGGGCTATTGTTGCGGTAGTTATTCTGACTATCTTAACCATTACCAAGCTGGAATTTAAATTTGGCTCAATGAATATCGCACTCACTCCCGGCATACCATGGAGTGAAATGTTGATTACTGTAACAATTGTCATGGTTATATCAGCAATCGCAACACTGCAGCCGGCAATAAAGGCGTCAAAGCTAGAGCCTGTTGATGCCCTTGGGCACGTTTAAAATTGGAGGTTATATGAAAAAATCTGTTTTTGTTTTAGCGTTGATATTTGGTATAAATTTTCCGGTTGATTCGTCTGCACTTGAAACGGCTAATGAACTTTTAAAGCGCGTGGATAGTAAGCTGATGCCGGAAAGTTATGAGGCCTATCGGCGTCTAATTAACCAAGAGCCTAACGGCAAAAAGAAAGAGTATACTTTTTTTACCTTAAAGAAGGGAATTGACAAAGTTGCCATGCTCTATCTGTCGCCGGCTAGCGAAAAGGGTCGTTCAACTCTTAGGCTTGGCGAAAACATGTGGCTCTTTATTCCTAACGTAAATAAGCCCGTTCGAATTACCAGTCTCCAATCAGTTGTTGGCGGGGTCTTTAATAATGCAGATATTATGGCGGTAGAATACTCCGCCGAATATGATGCCGAGTACGATTCAGAAACACCCAATGAGCGCATTTTGAACCTTAAAGCAAAAAATAAAACTGTCACCTACGATAAGCTTAAAATGTGGATCACAAAAAACGGCGAATATCTTAGAAAAGTTGAATGCTATGGTTCAAGCGGCGTATTGATAAAAACTTTAGAGTTTAAAGATGATAAAAACTTTGGCGGAGGGATTTTTCGTCCTTCAGTGATTGAAACCCATAGCCCACTATATAAAGACTATCGATCCACAATTATTTATGAAAAAATCCGGGCTAAAAAAATTCAATCTGAGGCCTTTACTTTGCCATTCATGGGCAGATTAAAAGAATTTCAATGAAAAACGCTCGTCATATTTTTTCTATTCTGATTTTATTTGGCTCGTTCGCAGTAAAGGCTGCTGATGAGGCAACTGAACTGTCAATATCGTCTGATTCAATTGTGACTGCCTCTGAAGACAGTTTGGCTAAATTTGAAATCAGCGGCAGTCTAGATACAAAGTACTCTGTTATTAAAAGTCAAAAATCTTCATCCTTATACAGGCTTCAGAATTTTGGACAACCAACTGTTTCTGATGAGCTTTCACAATTTATTTTGGAACCCTATTTAAATGGCGACTATGTTACAAAGGATATTGGCTTCCACGTTAAAACGCATTCAACATATATCAGCGAACAAACATCAACGAGTGAGTTGATCGAATTAAATGGTTCAGTGAATGCTATGCCGACACTTACGTTTACTGCCGGGAAGAAAGCTTATGCATGGGGTAAGGGGTACGCCTTTAATCCTGTAGGGTATATCAACCCAATAAAAGATTCTGAGAACCCAGAGCTTGCTCAGGCGGGGTTAACGTCTTTGGCTGTGGACTATACCAAAAGTTTTGAATCTGGCGCGCTGAGCACGCTTGGCTTAACTTTTATTTTGATACCCTCAAATAAAATTCAAAACCGATACGGGGAACTATCCCAAACAGATCTGGCGGGTAAGGCTTATTTTTTGGTTAATGACATTGACGTTGATCTTATGGCCTATAACAGTGCGACTGTTGGAAATCATCTCGGGTTTGATTTTTCTAACAACATTTTAACCAATCTCGAAGTTCATGGTGAGTTCTCGCAATTTACGAACGCACCGAAAGCGACAATTGATCAAAATATGTTGAGCATCCAAAATAAAGACGGAAACTCCTATTTGCTCGGACTTCGTTACCTTGACTCGTCTGATACAACTGTAATTTTTGAGTATTATCACAACGGAAATGGCCTTGCTTCAGATGAATTCAAACAGTATCTGCAATATATCGATGTCACACTTTCGAGCGGTCAAAGTGCTGCTATACAAACAGCGTTGAGTACGTCAAAAAATTATTTTCAAAAGTCAGCAGTTATAAGGGATTACCTTTATTTCAAGGTCAGTAAGCCCGAACCTTTTAACTGGGTTTACTTTACGCCGTCGCTTTACGTGCTTCATAATTTAAATGATCAAAGTTTTTCGGTAGGAATTCCGATGAACTATAAGCCATTCACTAATTTTGAATTTATCTTGTGGCCTAGCTTTTTGGTTGGTTCGGCAAGCACTCAATTTGGAGATAAAATACTTTCTCAGCGACTTGAAGCTTGGCTCCGGTATTCTTTTTGATAAACAAGTTCCTTTACTTCAGAGGTTTTGAATAACACATTCTACTTCACGACTTCGTCAGAACCATCAAGCCTAAAATTCCCATCGTCATCGCGACCCAAATTTGATTCTGATTCGATACCTTTTCTGAAACATGTGAACAAATCCGTGGCACTAGAATCGATTCCAGGACATGGATTAGCGACAATTACTCGATTGGATTCGCTTATCTCTGTTGCCGCATTTATCGAACTAAGATTAATTTTCTTAATTATGTTTGCCGAATGCACCTCTAGCAATAAAGTTTTGCCCTGGGAAAGGGCCACGGATTTTGGTCCGCTAATCTGCACTTCTGACTCTTCTGTTGTAGAATAAGAAAAGGCGTGCCCAGCGACCTGACCAGAAATATAAATGCTTTTTCCAGACAGTCCTGACGGCGCGGCTGACGGCAAGACATCCGTCTTTTTTAATTTAAATTTAATTCTTTGTATCTGTGCTGAAGGAATTACACTTGAACCGATCGCAGACGGAGTCGCACTAAAAAGATCGATAGTATAGGGACCGGCAAAGGCGATTTCACTTCCATCAACTTCTCCCGCGCCTTCACTCTCTGTCGACTTAAACTCAATCTCGCCAATCGAAACCCAGTTGTAGGTCAATATCACGATATTTCCTGCGGAATCGGTCAGTGACGCTGGCGCAGGAAATGCAAAAGCTGGCGAATTTATAAAATCTAGAAAATGAAATTTTTTAAAATTCATAGCCGTTGCATTGGAGGAGGAGCTTGTCATTGACATCGACATCGACGGATTTCCAGTTGTCGTATTTTCACTTTTCTTCTGACAGCCGCCGATTAAAACCAAAAGCAGCGCTACTAAAAAATATTTTGTTCTCACTTGATACTCTCCTTGTTTGGCTCTGACAGTGGAAATGCCGCTATTTCTATATGATATACTTCTGTTTTTGAAGCGGCCCCAGAGTTCACTTCATTTATGCTCGCAACTGAGTTTTGAATAATTTGTTTTATCTTTTCAAAATCAGATTTACTTATAGTCATTGTTTGCCCCATGATGAATCGCTCGCTCGCCTTAGCTGCATAAATAGATTCATGCGCTAACTCGAGCATCTGCTTGTGAAATTCCGCAAGACTCACTTTAAAAATACCCTCTGTGCAGTCTAAGTGCGCATTGGATTGCGACCAGGTTCCGTTGGGGTTTTGCTTTACAAAATTGTTCACTTTAAGAAAATCAATGGCCTGCTCAATTTCCGCCAGCGCCAGTTTTTTTCGCAGTTTAGCTCGTATCCATTTAGCATCACATTTAAAATCATCCAGATTAAACATTTCATAGACGGCAACAAAGTACCATTTGGTCAGGTACTCATAAGTTCTATTTTCTTTTTGATTATTAAATTTGAATTTTTTAATTTTCATCATTTCGCTAACCGCTTGTAATCGGGCATTGGAATCTTCGGTTTGATCTACTATTCTTAATAGGTTTAAATACTTTTCCTCATCGATAGCTAAATGAAGATTTGAAACTATTTTCAAAAAGGCCTTTTCCGACATACTCCGCTCGCGTTTTAAAATCATATTCATATATCCAAGGGCTATCGTCGACTGCTTAGCCAAATTTCGCAGCGAAAAATCTGATCGTGTTTTCCTAAGGAAAACCAGCCAATCATTTAAAAATTTAACGAAATCGTGATATACATATACGTTTGGCTTGTTATTTTCAGGCATAAATTTCTGACGGTGGATTTTACCCCACCGCCTCCAAATATTTTTCGTTTATCAACATTTACTTAACATGATCGTCACTGCCATCGAGAGAGTCGTTTCCATCTTTATCCACTCCAAAATCAGCTTGCGCTTCTAGTCCCTTTCGAAAACATGTATAGAGATCATTGGCGCTAGTGTCGATTGACGGACACAAGCTAGAACCTGTGTGACGATTATTATGATCAATCACCTCATTGTTTACGATACTCGTCAAGTTGATCTGCTTGAAGATATTGGCCACCTGAATCTGCACTAACATTTCTGAGCCCTCAACTGGTTGAAAGCTGTTTGGCCCCGCAATTTGAATTTCGGTGCCATCATCCAATTGAAACGTGAAACTCTTTCCAGCAACTGAACCTGCGAAATAAATACTATTGTTGGCTAGTCCTGCAGGTGCTCCGCTGGGAAGTGTTGTCTGAGTAGCTTCCAGTTTCATTTTGATTCTTTTAATGCTTTTTTGAGTTACCGATTGAGTGTCTAAAGCTACTGGATCAGCTGAAAGCAAGTCCACAAAATAAGGACCTTTAAATTCAACTTCTGATTCGTTGTCTTCACTGCCTACTGACTCTTCGGACTTGAACTCAACCTCTTTTATAACTGTCCAAGCACTGGTCAACGTCACTGCCGCCCCCGTAGAATCGACAATGGACGAAGGAACCAATGCATGGGCAACTTCAACCAACATAGACCATAAAGTTGGTTTTTTGTGGTTTGCAACTGTGGCTGCTGAATTTGAGCCCGTCATTTTAAATGAAGAAGACACCTGTGCACTGGTTGTCGAGTCTTTCTTTGCGCAGCCGACACCGACAAGAGATGCCGTAAGTGTCAGAGCTACTACTGATGAAAACTTTTTGTAAACGTACATAAAACTACTCCTTTAAGTTACGTATTGCTTTGGCATTTTTTAGGTGCCCCTGAGGAACTTACGCAATACAATAACAGAATAACATATATTATATTTTGTTCAACTATGTGAACATTTAAAATCACTTTTATTAAACAATAGTAGTGTTTTCAATATTATATAGATGTCTATTTTTGATACTTCATTAAAATAAATACGAAATGTGAACGAATATCTAGGGGCAGGGATCAATATGAGTCATTATCTGGGAGCAGGTCATAAGCTTGTTTTGGATTGACTGTTGTTGAGCATTGGGGAGAAATTGGCCCAACAAAGAAACTTTTTGTCACATGGAGTTTCGCAATGAACGGACATTTTATTTGGCATTCTCTTCAATCGAATGAGGCAATCGAAAAACTGAAGTCAAATGTGACGTATGGGCTCTCCTATGGGGAAGCCAAAGAACGTCTTCAGCAATTCGGACCAAATGAGTTACCAAATACAAAAAAGCGTACACTTTTATCGATTTTTCTCCATCAATTTTTAAGTCCACTGATCTATCTCTTGCTTGTAGCTGCTGGCATCGCTTTCTTTATCGGTGAAGTCCGTGATTCCATCGTCATCCTAGTGGTGGTGATTTTGAACGCGGTAATTGGAGCTTACCAGGAGGGGCGAGCCGAGCAATCGCTAGAAGGCCTAAGACGTTTGTCGAAGCTGAGAACCAGGATTTTGCGTGGAGGCCAAGAGCAAACCATCGAGGCAAGCGAAATTGTTCCCGGCGATATAATCGTTCTCAGTTCTGGTGATGCTGTACCCGCCGATGCAAGACTCATAGAGACGTCAAACATCGCCGTCGCCGAAGCGGCACTCACTGGCGAGTCGTTACCAGTTGTAAAGTGCATCGCAGCTGTAGCAGAAAACACGCCTCTAGCGGATCGGCAAAATATGATTTTTGCGGGAACCCACATTACAGCAGGTCGGGGCCTTGCAGTGGTAACCGCAACTGGAGTGAACAATGAAATCGGAAAAATTGCTCATCTTGCTACGACAACAGTACAACCAAAGACTCAGCTTGAGCTTCGCATTCAACAGTTTGGCAGATATCTGGTCGCCGCCGCCATTATCGTATTCTGCCTTGTTGTCGGCATAGGACTTTTGCGCGGAATCCCGTTTGCGCAGATCTTTATGATCGCCATTAGCCAAATGGTTTCTTTGGTACCAGAGGGACTGCCTGTAGCAATGACTGTCGCACTTGCCGTAGGCGTTCAAAGAATGGCACGTAGAGGAACAATCGTTAGGCGCCTTGCTGCAGTCGAAACTCTTGGCTCCACCACGATTATCTGTACTGATAAAACCGGGACACTTACGCGAAATGAAATGGCCGTCACTGCGATATATTTGCCAATTGGCAAAAGAGAAATCACTGTGACCGGCGTTGGTTACGCGCCTGAAGGCGAATTTATGGAGCGCGGATATAAACTGACAGCCAACATCGATCGGACTCTACAAAAACTCTTTGAGGCCAGCCTTCTGTGCAACGATTCTCAGCTTCTGGGACCAGATGCTTCAAACTCTCAATGGCGAATGCTCGGCGATCCAACAGAGGGAGCGCTTCTTACATTGGCAGCCAAGGGTGGTACAGACCCCATATCTATTCGAAAACAATATCACAGGACCGCTGAGCTTCCGTTTAACTCAGACAGTAAAATGATGGCAACTCAACACTCAATTGATGGTCAGAACATCGTTTATCTTAAAGGTGCACCGGAGATCTTGCTCGATCTTTGCGATTCGGTCTACCACGATGGCCACGTAGAAACTCTCAACGAAAATCTTCATGTTGAGATACAAGCTGCTGCAAAAAAAATGGCAAATTCAGCCTTGCGATTACTGGCAATTGGATTTGTGCGGGATGGTTATATCGATGGATCAAGGGGGTTTGGGCCGTTTTCTGGAAAGGTCACCCTCATAGGACTCATTGGTGAGTTGGACCCACCAAGAGAGGAAGTGGCGGCATCTGTTCGCGAGTGCCGGGCAGCCGGAATAAAGCCCGTCATGGTTACTGGTGATCATAAGGTGACAGGCCTGGCTATCGCCAGGACGCTTGGAATTAGCCAAAATAATGATCTTGCGATCGATGGCCAAGAGCTTGATTTACTTACTGACGAAGCCTTGGCAGAGAAAATTGACAGCATCAGTGTTTTTGCAAGGGTACACCCAGCACAAAAATTGCGAATCGTCGAAGCTTACCAAAACAAAGGGCACATTGTGGCAATGACTGGGGACGGCGTTAATGATGCTCCGGCTTTAGTGCGTGCCAATGTCGGTGTCGCGATGGGGATCACAGGAACTGAGGTCGCAAAAGAGGCGGCCAAAATTGTGATCACTGATGATAACTTTTCAACAATTGTCGCGGCGATCTCCGAGGGACGTCTCGTTTATCAAAACATCAAAAAACTCATATTGTTTTTATTTGTAACTTCAATTGATGAAGTGGTTGTTCTTTTTCTTGCTCTGATTTTTGGTTATCCAATTCCGCTAGCAGCGGTCCAAATCCTTTGGATCAATCTCGTGACCGAGGGCACTCTTACTGTGAACCTTATCATGGAGCCCCCTGAGGGGGATGAAATGACCAGACTTCCAATATCACCTAACCAACCACTTTTAGATCGTGCGCTGCTCTCGCGAATTCCTCTGATGATACTGGCCTCAGTAGCGTCGACGTTCGGATGGTTTACTTATCGCACTTCAATGGGCGTAGATTCTACTCTTGTGCAAACAGAAACATTCACGATGCTTGCTGTCTGCCAATGGTTTAACGTGCTCAACTGCCGTTCAGCTTTACACTCGGTTTTTTCTTGGAATTTGTTTAAAAATCCTTGGCTCGTTGGAGGACTTATTTTGGGTAATGTGCTCCATATGGCCGTCATATATTGGCCACCGCTAAACCGGTTCTTTCACACCGTGCCTATTGATGCTGAACACTTTGTTAAAATTGGGGCCGTCGCAAGTTTAGTTCTTTGGTCCGAAGA
The DNA here is from genome assembly GCA_002256935.1 of Bdellovibrio sp. 28-41-41. Taxonomy (GTDB): domain Bacteria; phylum Bdellovibrionota; class Bdellovibrionia; order Bdellovibrionales; family Bdellovibrionaceae; genus UBA2316. Next base: position 404 of record NCGL01000078.1, on the reverse strand, counting down.
AATTAGAAAAATTATCGCAAGGTCTTTTAGGCAAAAAAGGGAAATTCAAAATGAAAGCGCTATGGGCCTTTGAACCGTTCCATCAAAATAAGTCAAAGGTAGAGAGTATGCATCACTTGCTCAAGCAGTTCGTGAGTAAGATTTAATCGCACTTTATACCCATGTTCACTGCGATTTTATCAAATTCACAATGGGCAGTTTTGCCGAAACAGCATTTCCCAGAAGCAAAGTCAGTCTTCTCTTATTGAATCCAAAAACAAATTTCTCGGCGAAGGTTAAACGCATTTTTTTTGCCAATGATTTTAACTAAGCAAGTCCTTTCAACATTCCATACCAATAAAGCTTTGGAAGAATGTCTTTCTTTAAATGCCAATAGGATTTTCTTGGAATGGCTGGATCAAGCG
>NCGL01000005.1 GCA_002256935.1 Bdellovibrio sp. 28-41-41 | reverse complement strand
TTTGTGTACCTTCGTGTTCGTCTTGGTTCCATTAGTATTTCCTCTTTCCCTCGCGGGTATACCACAGAATTTCGACTCCTTCAAATCGGGGCTAGATCATGTTAAAAAATAAAGTTGTTGTGAGGATTCATAGTTGAATTTTTTGAAAGAGAATTGGCCTAGACCTCGCAGATTTTTTTTAGTTTCATATTTGCAAATTCGGATGCCGCTTTGTTGTACAAAATTTTCAACTGAGCTAAAATTCAGATCCAAACCATCTAGTTTCTTTAAAGCGTTATAAACTGTAACTTTTCGATTTAGAAAACGAACAACTGAAATTCCGGTGATCGTTGAAAAGGCCTCATTACAATAGTGAACATCTCCTGATTTTTCAAAGACGCAGACTGGATCTTGTATATCGTCGTATAATATAGGCAAATGATCGTGGTAGTTACTCATCTTATTTATCTTTTCGGTTGCCGAAACTGAAATTTATAGGTTATCAGCGAGGTTTTTAAATTTTTTCAGGGATATTGCTTTGTAATCCAATAGGTTTGAGTAGGGTCCTTTTTTTGAATTCGAATTTCAAAAGCATTGGATTATGCAGGAAATCAAGGGGGCAGTTGGATAAGGTTTTAGTACTGAATCTCAATTGGGATTTCATTCAAGAGTGCGTTTGAAAGTTCGTCCTCAGAAAACTTCTTTACTTTAAAATCAGATTTGAATTGCGACGTTTCAGTTTCAAATGTCCATTCATAGTAGCCTTCTTGGATTTTATCAGGTGGTATTTTTAATACTGTGGGTTCGTTAATCTTCATGTTCTTTTCTAGAACATTTGTTTGATTGAAATAAACTTTAAATGAGCACGAATTTGGACATTTAGCCATGGACCCTATGGCAATTTCCTTTGGATTTTTTACTAAAAAGATCGTTCCTTGAGTCGGAGTGGGCAAGTCATATTGGATCTCTTGTTCTACGCCATTGTTAATTTCTTGTTCGAGATGTGGGCTTTTTGAGTCCATTTGTGAATCATCTTCTGCTTGAGCCATTGAAGACTTGGTTTGCTCAGTATTCTCTTTTTTGCCATGGGATAAATTCACATTTTGATCATAAGTGGTAATTTGAATGCCGGATGTCTGGTCATTTTTTATAAAATAGGTACCTTTTTGCAGTATGGCCTTTTCAATCATAGCCCCTTTTTTAATAAAAATAATTTGTTCGTCTGTTACTTCGGCCTTAACGACTCCTTTACTAAGCCTAATCAAAGGTTTTCCGTCAATTTTGCGCAACCGAATGTAAGAGTCTGGTTCTACAAAAAGTTTTGCAGTGTCATTGATTTTGATGACAAGAGTAGATTCAGAATCGGTAAATAGTGCATCGCCTGAATATACGATTTGGTTTGATGCCGTTGGAAGCCAAAGCGAATCGGTGATCGTCTTTTTTGACGAATGACCAGATTTTGAACTGATTCCAGCCATCGCATCTAATCCTTCAGTTAGCTCTGGAATAAATGGTAGAAAAAAGGATTCGCTAGACAGCGCATATAAACTCAATGCCAAAAGAAATCCAAAAAAATACAAGGTTACTTTTTCTACAAAATAGTAGAAACCTCGACCTAAGTTAGAAGTCTTAAAAAAACTGACATTAGACACCATAAGATCTATTATTTACCAATGAGTCTAAGAATCAAGTTTTTAGCATTGTTAGTCGTTATTCCATCCCTTTGCCTTGGGATTTTTCTGCATTTTGCGATAACTACTTTTGTAAACGATAAGAAACTCTCTTTACTAGAGAATCAGTTTAACCTACTGAATTCGACAAATCTTATTTTTTTGAATTCTCAGAAACCTGAAAACTTAAGAGAAGCCATTTCTAATTTGAAAAAACAGGAGGGTTTTGAAAACCTGGTTATTATCACACCTACAGGAAAACTATGGCCCGAAGAAAAAGAAAGTCTTGAAACTGTTTATGGTTCAGAAGTTTACCAAAAGCTACTTAGTCAGACAAGCGGCGAGGGAAGCTTTGAAGTTAAAGCAAAAGATAAAGGGAGCTTGCTAGTATCTTTTTTGAGAGTAAATAATGATAGTCTAAATCCACTCATATTTATTATTACAACACCATCATCACTGGCTGATAGAGCTTCAGTACTTTTTTTATTCAAAGCAGTGGCTGCATTTGTTGCCTTGCTGTCAATCGCAATATTGATATCAATATTATATTCGAATAAACTGACAAATGGAATTAAGGTTTTATCTCAAGCAATGAGTGATTTTGGCGGAGGTAAGTTCGACACTGAATTACCAACTTCGAATGATGAGGATGAAGTTGCGACAATGACTAACCAATTTCAAATCATGCGTAAACAGATTAAAAATCTAATATTTGAAAAAGAGGAAAAGACAAAAATCGAAACAGAAATGAGCTTGGCGGGAAACCTACAGAAAAGTTTTTTTCCTGAGCCAGTCAATGATTTTGGCGGCGCTAGTTTTGCCGGATTTTTCCAGCCAGCCAGTCATGCTGGTGGAGATTGGTGGTACTATTTTCAAAAAGATCATTTGTTTGTTTTTCTGATCGGAGATGTTACAGGTCACGGACTAAATTCAGCAATGCTGACTGGCGTTGCTAGGGCCGCGGTAAGTTTAATATCGTCGTCATTTATTTCTCCAGTCGATACATTGGAAAAACTAAACCAAGTCATCTGCGATACAGCAGGGGGAAAATTAATGATGACTTGTGTTGTAGCGTCTTTGAATACAGAATCCGGTGAAATTAATATTGCTAACGCTAGCCATGAAGTTCCGTTTTCGCTTCCCTCCGAGGATAGGGACTTGATTAAAAAAGATTTAAAGTTTTTTATGTCTGATCCTGGGCCAAGACTTGGAGAAAATGCGAACGCAAAATATAAAGCCTCTAAATTTCAAATTGATGATGGAGAATCGATGGTTTTTTTCTCTGATGGGCTTTTGGATGTGCAAAATCCGGAAGGTAAAGCATTCGGCGAACGCAATCTGTTTAAACTTATATGCAAAGATCAGAGAAAAAGGAATTCATCTCAAGATCTTTTGGAGAAGATTAGAAGAAATGTTCTGCAATTTAAATCAACGGCTGAATTAGTTGATGACCTGTCTTTTTTTGTAGTAAAATGGAGTAAAATAAGGAATGGAAATGAACATGTGTAAAGTCAATCTTGCTTTTTCGAAGAGCAATGTTAGAAAGTTATTTCTTGGTTCACTTTGTTTTCTTTTAGGGTGTTCAAGTAAAATTAAAATTCAAAGCGAACCTAGTGATATCGAAGTTTTTGCGGCCCAACAGAACTCGTCCCAAAAAAAGTCGTTAGGGAAAACCCCGATTGAGATATCCTATACAGATCTTGGCGACAAAGTTGGGGGTACTCCTGCCTCGGGTGAGTTTTTAAATTTAAGCTTTGAATCAAAGGACTTTGATACCAAAATAGTCCTTTTGCCGTCGAAGCCTTTTGGACTGACTTCGACGCAAGTTTATGTTAAGTTGACTCCGCTTAAAGACGTTAGCCAAGCACGAGACATATTACAGAAACTTCATAACGCTCAAAAATTCGCTCAGGCAGGTCAGTTTGAAAGGGCGTTTGTTGATATTGATAAAGTTTTAGAAGTAGACCCTAGTTTTATTAGAGCACTTTCGTTGAAGGGCTCTGTTTATTATTTGCAAAAAAACTACGACGAAGCGTTAAAGTGGTTTGAAAAAGCCCTCGCACTCGATAGCTCGTTTGATGAGGCCATTAAGATGATTGCTAAAATTAGAGAGGAAAAAAAGAAATGAGATTTTTTAGTCTTTTTTTTTGGATAGCTATCATGGGTATTTTAACCTCCGGAGAAAGTAGTTTAGCTGAGCAAACGAGAACTATTTTTACCACGGGCCTTGGGGACGCAGTTGCAAAGTCTGCAAGTGGCCAAAAATCGACTCGAAAAGAATCTCCGGGAGCCTTTGGCGTTAGTATCGATTTCCCACTTTCGGGTCCCTATTTTATTTTTGCTGAACATTTTAGGAGTCTTGGGAGTTCTGGATCAAGTGTAGGTTTTACCGGTGCAGGCTTGAAGTTTTATCCTTGGTTGAGTCCAAAGATGACAAAAAATATTTCAGGGAAAGATAGTTCTCAGATATCAATGCAGGGTTACTTAACCTATTTTGGCTTGGGTTTGGGTTTTGCTCAGGCTTCTATTGTTAGCAATTCTACTCAAGATGATGTGTTGGCGGCAGGAGGATATCTTTCACTTAAGAGTGGCGTTGAATATCCAATGAGCGACTCTTGGGGTTTTGTCGGGGAGTGGAACTACGGGACAGCTGTGATGGGATCAGGCGCCATTGAAGCTGTTAATCTTCTTTTCGGTGGCTACCTTACGTTTTGAAATTTATTTTTTTGTGACTCTTACCAATTTAAGAACAATTCGTCTGTTTTGACTTTGGTTTTCAGGGATGGTTTTGTTCTTATCATCTCGGTTGGGTAAAATTGGCAAAGTGTCTGCAAAACCAATAGCCCTTAAATGCGATTTATCAAATCCGTTTTCTTCGAAAAGTCGTAAAACAGCGGAAGCTCGATTACTAGAAAGCTCCCAATTGCTTGGGAACTTTTCGCTTTGAATAGGATTGTCGTCGGTGTGGCCTTCGACCACAACATTAAACTTAGAATCTTGTTTTTTAACTACTGGAATTACTTTTTTTAAAAGGTCAATAGCCTCAGGCTTTAAATCGGCCGATCCCGAATCAAAAAAAATAGATCCTCGAAATGTGATCGTCAAACCTTTTTCAAGTTCATCGAAAACGGCTTTGTCATTTAGGCCTTGCAGTTTGACTTCTTCTTTTAGATCTTCTTTCATTTTCTGAAATGGCTTTTGGTATTCGCCTCCAAAGACAGTTGTAGTTTCTTTTTTCACTTTCTCAAATGCTTCAACGTCAATTTTTGAAAAGCTCATTAGGAGAACAAAAAAACCGAATAACAACGTCATCATGTCAGAATACGATAGCAGCCAAAGACTTTCTCCATCCTCAGAAGGCTGCGTTGTTAACTGCTGAAGTAACATCTCTTGTTCGATGTAGTTCCCTTCATTCAATTCAGAATCGATATAGGGAAACTTCCGTTCAGACGGCAGATTCTTTTGTGGTGGTTTGAGCTTAAATGCGCCCATACTAGAAGCTCCTTGATTTCATATTTAGGAAGCCTTCGGCGTGTTAAGCATCGAGCGTTCAGAGGATAGTAAATAGCTCTTTAAATGTTCTTCTACCACGACAGGATGTTCGCGGCTTCTCAATAGTTTGATGGCATCAATAACTATATTTCGCATCAAGTGATCTTCTTTGTTAAGCTTCGACAAATACTCACCCATTGGAACAAATATAAAATTAGCGATAGCAATCCCGTACATTGTGGCAACCATCGCGACAGCCATGGCTGGGCCAATTTGTTTAAATGAATCCGGGGAACCCAATCCGCCCATTAATGCAATCATACCAGACACAGCTCCCAAGAGTCCAAATGCAGGAGGAAATCTTGCGACAGTCTTAAAGACGTGGGCTTCTTCTTCGTATCTGATGAAATGGACCTCGGCTCGCTTTTTTAATACTTGGTCAATTTTTGAGTCGGAGATCCCACCTTCAATTTGTAACTGTACAGCTTCCTTAAGAAAATGAACCTTGATTTTATCTACATTTTCGGAAAGGTAGTTTTCATTGTTTTGAATTCCTCTTGATAGATCGATAACTTCTTCAATAACCTTTAAATGCGGTGAGCTTCCTTTGCCAAGAACCTTAGCGAAAAATACCTTCCAAAGCTTTACGAGTTGTTTAATTGGAAAACTGACCAATGTCGCAGCCAAAGTTCCGCCTATCACAATGACGAAGGCATGGATGTTCAAATAGATTTTCCAATTGCTTGTTGATGACAAAATCCCACCAATAAAAACTGATGTTGCTATAATGAGACCAAGTATTGATGAAATATTCATAGGTTACCTCATGCTGCCTTGGTTTTTTCGTTTGATGATTCTCTAAAAATTTGATCTAAGTTTATTTGGCCATCGTTGACCGCCCTAAATAATTTCAATCGTATTCCTTCAAGACCTCGGTTAATTTCTTCAGGCGATAGGGTCTTATTGATGGAATCTTTTAAAATTGTTTGAGTTCGAGTTGGAATCACTGAAAATATTATTTCTGAGGATTCCGGTACGGCCTTAACAAGAGCCAATACGTCGTTTGGTTGAACTCCGGTTAATAGGAATTTCAGTTTATCTTCTGGCCATTTTGAAATAAATGCCAAGCTCGGATAGTTTTGTTTAATATACAGTCCCTGATCTGACAACGTGGGCAGAATCTGCTGAACCAATTGAATTTCTTCATATGGTGATAGGCACATGAGCATATTCGGTATCATCGACTGAATCTCGATCATGCCGTCTTCAACGCCCTCTTCTTTTTTGATAAGAAACTTAAGAGACTGATCTGCCATTTCAATTTCTTGAGGCTTCATTCTAGGAATCGTGAAGGCTTCGACTATCATACTCTTTTTTTCTTCAAAGCTGAGTGCAGAGACAACCTCTTCCATTTTCTCTTGAGGTAAATGTAAGATCGTAAGTGACTGGACTTTTTTATCTTGTTTGCTCAGAACTTTTTGAATTTTTGAAGCTGAAAGTTGAGCAACGCTAGAAAATGGTAAGCTTGTTAGTTTGTCACCCAAAGTTTTTACAGATAGAAGGTCCCAATAGGTCTTTTCGACTAAAGATGTTCTTTCTTGAAGCGATAACGTAGAAAACGAAGTAAAAACAGATGGAAGTTCTTTGTCGTTTTTAATTCTCTCAGGCAAATTCCAGTTTGGCGGGTTTAATTGTGTATCGCCTTTGTTATTTCCATAAAAAGTAAGTACGCAGTCAACTAGTGAAGCGACCTTTTTTCGACCATCAAGGCCTTCCTCGAACCATCGATCAAAAACCAAGTCCGCTATTGCTGGACTTGATAGGGCAATTAGCGCAACCTTCCGCTGATGCTCTTTGAAAGTATCAAACAACAAACTAGCGCTAAGTTGAATATCTTGCTTTTCAGATTTTTTGGACTCAGCAAGTGCTTTACTGCCGCTGCTAGGGCCTTGTAAGTTCAACTGAGAATTTTTCATTTCCTGAATTTTCAAAGAAAGACTCATTTGTTCTTTAACGTCTCTAGAGGGAATCATCTTTATTAAGAAAATACCAATAAGGACGATTAGCGAAAATAAACCAAAGCCGATTGCATTCTGGTAGTTTCCAAACTTTTCTTCAAATGTTAAAACTCTTGGTCTTTCCTCAAGTTGCGGAGGAATTGGGGTCTCTTCTTTTGGAATCGGTGCAAGCTCAGCAATTTTGATTGAACCGATATTGCCAAAATCAGCTTTTACCGTGGTGCTTAGCCAAGGTTTGAATGCTTTTTTATATTCCTCACCCAATTTTGGGCTAAATCCAACGATGACTTCTATTTTTTTAATTTCAACACGCTCCAAAAAGCTTTTGGCAATGTCGAGTCTTTTTTCTGGGTTTTGACCATCAATCACGGTGGCAATTGATTCTATAATTCCTAAATTTAAATCCGACATGTCCACCGACGTGCTTTTGCTTTTTACATCCGTGTTTTCGCTAGCTTGATGTTGTCCAGACTTAGGATCATGAATTGCTAGCTCCGTTTGAACGGCAACATTGAATAACTCTTGAGGTATTCGGGTTGATATTCTTTCTTTGTATCGTCTTGCAATTGAGTCTTCTAAACGAGACTTGATTTCGATCAGCTCGGGACGTGTTGCTGTTTCAGCACTAAATGCCGAAGAAACACCAAAGATAGAGAGACCGATTAACAGGATGATGAAAGACTTAAATATTTTCACATAACAATATTCGGACAAAGAGTGAATGATCTTAACTAGACCTTAGTGACTTTTGATATCTAATTTTAAATAAATTATATATTGAGTGGTGAGTTGAGTAAAAGGCCAATTTTTTGATTTCGTATTTTGTCTTATTTAGAAACAGATAAACAATGAAACAAGTTTTTAAACAATTTTAACTGAGGCTCTTTTAATTCCGTTCAATAGGACGTTTTTAAGCGCAACAAAGCATTCTTTGTTGAACGGCTGACCAAGGCTGAATTCAATAATATGCAACGCTTGGTCTGGGTCAACGGGATTTTGATTGTTAACGTCTTTAAAGGTCAGTTCGCAAAATGCGTCGGCCAGAGCAACAACTTTTGAGAACGGATGCAGTCGAACATCTCGCGTTCCCCTAGGGTATCCTTGCCCTATAGCATTTTCATGGTGCTCACCCACGATTGCCATTACCTCATCTGGTATATTTTCTACGGTTTTCAAAATTTCAATGCCTCGAAAGGCATGGCGTTGATAATATTCTAAATCTTCTGCTGTGTAACTAGCCCGAGGCTTATTTAAAAATTCGGCAGGATATTCTTTTAGGCCGATGTCATGCAGAACCGCTCCAAGCGCTATTTTTTCCAGAAGTGATTGGTTATTCCATCCCTTTGATTTAGCTATAAGTATAGAAATCATACTTACGGCCATTGAGTGCCTAATGATTTCAGCGGATATTGAGTTCATTAGTGACATTAACAGAGACAACTTTGGCGTGTCATTGATGACTTTTAGTACGGAGCCTGCGATGAATTTAGTATTACCCAAGGACTCGTTGCTAAAACCAAGTTCTTGAATATTTGTAAATACAGAGGCCATTGTATGCGACAGGACGTCAACTTTTTGATCAATAGGAGCGTCGTCGTTTTTCATAATTTCACTGGCGCTAAGTACTTTTAACGAAGAAAACTTTCTTAGATCCGTTTTTTTAATGAAGACCGCATCCTTGATTTTCTCATAAAAATGCAGACTTTTAAAATGTTCGCGAGTTCCTTCTCTCCCAATGATGACAAAATGGCTCTCGCTTAGCTTGAAGTAAACATCCCCCGGTAAAGTGACGTTGGGAACAATATATTCTATAGGCACTGAAACAAGATCAGCTGCAGAAATCGCCATACTGAACTATCGTCGAGAGTGAAAAAAACTTTAACGGTTTTTATTAGTTAGAATCACCTAAATCGTCTCGTTTTGATAATGAACGTAAGCTGCGAATTTTTCCCTACCATTTAGATCATAAAATGAAGAATTAGCAGAATCTGTATCAAAATGGCCAGTTCTGGCCCAGAGATGTTACATAAACTTAGAGAAAAAGCGTCTTTGGCCAACTCTGGCCGTTCATTGGAGCCGTGTTCAATCGGTTCGGCCGACTAAGGCCATTTAATTAATTTGCTTTGATTTTGGCATTTTTTCAAACTCAACAAATTCAATAACTTAGCTGCTGGCACGAGTTGGTTTCGCGAATGCAATGAGTGTCTGCGAGAACGATGAGCGCATCCATCGGGGGAGGAAAAGAATGGGCTGCGGAAAATGTCCACGATGCTTAGAGCACTGTCTGGAGTGGTTTCAATCGCATAACTACTGCGCGAACTGCAATTACTCGAGCACGATTCAAGCAAAAGTTCTAAGTAACAAGAATAAAAAAATCAGTTTAGTCGACCCGGAGTTGGTCACAGCATGGTTAGCGTTGAATACGCATGCCAAGAAAATTTAGGAGGAAATATGGATAACAATGAATTGAATGATCGTGAAATTTTTAGAGACGTGGAGCTTGAAAACTTAATTCAAAACTATTGCGACGATGAAAAAGTTCGTCTCGATTTAGTTTCTGGATTTCAAGCCGGAAGAAAACTTATCTACGGGCGGTTAAAATGAAAATTCCAAATCTATTCGCACAATCGAAACACCTAGGAGAACAAATGTGGCATTTCGGATTAGGCACTTGGGTCTATAACCCGATGAGCGCAGTTGCTCACTCGCACGAAGAATATAAATCGCTTAAACGACGAGGAATTGAGCCAATTGACTTCGAGACTGCTCGAACGCTGTCGCAACTGAGCTTTTATTTGAAACCAATGTTTTAAAAATACAAACCTGATTTGGTTCATGGAGGAGCCTTATCTTTTATATAGAGGATACTATGCATAAATTAATTTACAAAATTTTTGAAAAACTAGCGGATGTTTTTAAACGAAAAAATGAAAACAACCATCAATATGTGAATTCGGATTCGCTTGAACGAGATCGCCTAGAACATTTTCTACGTTCGGGTCGTTATCTTGGAGGAATCTCGAGATGAAGGAAGTGATGATCTTTTTGTTCATTGCACTTTCATCAAACTATTCGGTTGCGGCTAAAAGTGATTATCCACCACAACTTGAATGTAAGACTGGGCTTTGCAAAGACGAAATATACAGACGATCCATCAGAATTTACTGCACGAATGAAGAAGAAAAAAGTCCTTCTTTAAGAACTCAAGATTGGGGACCTTATCTTCTTAAAACCGGCGGTGCCTGTTGGTGTTCGTGCGCGCAATTTAGATGAATTAACGAAAGGAGGAAAACTATGAATAAAAATAACGATTTAAATTCAGCATTAGCGGTTTGTGTTGTTCCACTCGTATTTTTTATGGCGTGGTTCTTCTCACTTTCTGGAAGCATTGATCAAAATTCAAATGCCTTGGCTACGTACTTTCACCAAAAAGGTGACTTTGTTTCAATAGTACTAATTTCAAATTTATTGTTTTCGGCCGTTTCTGTTTGGTTGATCGCTGCTGCCTTAGGAATTGGTAAGTTTGGCGGAAAGATCGTACAATTTCGTCAAAGTAAAACAAAGCTTTCGAGCAGAGTAAAACTTTGCATGGTGGTTTTCGGATTGATCGGTGGGCTCCTGATATTAGGCCTTATATTTTATTTTAAGCCATACGAGAACATAAAACCTTTACCAAGGGTCGTGCCGTCGGTTCAAGGTACAATCCTATTTTCTTACCTGAATACGAACTCTTTCATTTTAGGTGTCGAGCTTGCTTTGGCTGCTTTGTTTGTTTTTTTAAAAATTCAAAAACTCCTTACTGGCGGCATGCCTGCGATTCCAGAGAGAAAGAACATGTTAGTCCTTGGATCAAAACAAGTTGATGGAGCAGAAGAATGGATAACAATTGGAAGACCAGGATTGGTAACGGGCGTGATGCTAATTGCCAGTACTGGTGGAGGAAAATCCGTGGCTTGTCTTCTTCCATGGACGAAGCAATTTATGTCAAATTTTACTCCATTCCCCTCAATTGTCGTGATTGATCCAAAAGACACATTCGCAAGGTCCGTATTAAAACTTGCAAGCGAACTCAAGCACGATGAAAAGGTAGTTCACTTCACGCTTGACGGTCGATTCAGAACAAATCCGATTTACCGTGAACATATGCTTAAGGAATCTGGTTTTTTATATGTAACAAGTCTTATCAGAGCCGCCACTATTAACTTTGTGGGCTCGGAACAAGGTGATCAAAAGTTTTGGGGATTAAAGGGTTCCGCACTAATTAAGAATTTAGTTATATTTTGTGCGGCGAAGTACGACGGTTACTTCACTCTCAAGGAATTTTATCAAGAGATGATTGAAATTCCAAACAGAGACTTTGCAACAGAGTTTGAGGTTTATCTCCAAAACGAAAAGTACGAATGGGATGAACGGCGAAATATGGAAATCTCAAGAGACTACTTTGAATTCGAATTTATGAATCTCGATTCTAAGATTAAAGACAGTATTGCTCAAACGGCAACAACTTTCTTGGGTCAAATTCGTGCAGCTCAAATAGAAAAAGTATTTTGTCCTTCACGGGAAGAAATCAATTTCTGGGGCTTCGACCAAGTAGTCGACGAGGGAAAAATCTTTGTTTTCGGTATTGATATGCCGGGTGTTTCTGGCCCGCTATCGGTTTTGATGAAACTCATGTACCAAAAATCCGTTATGGAAAGAATTAAAAATTCGAAACGTTTGGAGACCCAGCGTCTTTCAATCGGCGTATTCGATGAATATCAAAGTTTCGCTAGTCTTGGCGGTGGACAGATTGAAGGAGACGAAGACTACGCAGCAAAACGTCGTGAGGCCTTAGGGGTAACGATTGTGGCGACACAAAGTCATAGTTCACTACTTCAGGCGACAGGCAATGATGTCGGTACCGATGTTCTACTGGCGAATTTTCGAACCCGGATTGTTGGCGCCACTACCGATAAGCGGACCATTGACCACTACAAAGAAATTGGCGGCGAGATTCAAGAGGAAATCGAAAGTGAAAGTTATACGGAATCCGGCCAGAGACCTACAAAACAGATTTTTGGAACTGGATTGTTTACATCTCAACCGACTGTAAGCCAATCGGTAAATAAAAACCAACAAAAGCGATCAAGAATTACAGGAGAAGTTATGAGCAGACTAAAAACATTCGAAGCCATTGGTTTGGTGTTCAATGGAGTTGATACAGAATTCTATGACAAGATTTGTTTGAAGCCCGCCTTTTTCCCTTCAATGCGCATTTCGCATGAAAAGGTCTTGAAGGCAGCACGAGCGGCGGCGATGGCTTGTTTTGTTCTTTTTTCGATAAGGTCCCAAGCGTTTCCATCAGTGTGTTCTGTCGTAAAAACACCTGCATTTGAGAGTTGCTTTGAGCATGTGAAAAGCAGTTGCACCTGTGGTTGGCCACCGCGACCTTGCTCGCATCATACCTATTATTTGCCGACGACATTTATTGAAGTAACGAGTCGACCTAAGCAATCATTCTTTTCAGATCTACCCATTGCGGGCGCACAGCTAAATTCTCTCAAGGAAATGTGGTTTTCGTCCGGATCAGTGGAAATGGACAATAGGTTTTATCACGCGAGAGTTATTCAAACCCCATTTGCCAGTCTTGCCTATTCCGGCATGCCGTGCGGCGGGACGGAAGCAGATAAATTCTGCTTTGGAGCAATGAGCGAACATATTAGCAATCAGTGGAAGACTGGATCAGGGGATTTAAACGATCCACAATTCAAAGCCTGGTCGCTAAGCCCGAAAGCTTGCTTAATTAAGGGATCGATATCTGCGGCTGGTGCAGGTCAGATTGCCAATGGTTCGCCTGCTGGCGGAGCCACTTGTAGTTTTCCAATGGCAGGGCTTTCGGTTTTTCCACCTGTGAGTAGCGACATTTGTGGTGGATGGGGTGTCTTGCTTCCAAGAACAGGGTTTGTTGAATCAAATAGCTCGGTTGGCGGAGCGCTTCTCGCAGCAGAACGAATTCGAAGTATTGCTAACGAAGTATATCGTTCGGTTGCAGTTTATCCAGATGAAAAGTGGCAAATGATATTTCCAAAGAGTTCAAGTTGCTTTCGTGAGGGTCAGTCGGTTGGAAAGCTTGAAACGATAAACGGGGTAAATGAGATGGGTCGCCTAACACAATTGAATCAAGACTCTTGGTTGTTTGTCGTCTGGAAGCGAGTTTCGTGCTGCAAGGACGTTAATAGTATTCCGCAAGCTGAATTTGCGAAGAACGCGATGAAAACTATGTGTCAGGGGATGGAATAATGTTTGGAGAATTTTTGATCAATAAAAATTTAATTTCTGTCGAACAGCTCGAAGAAGCCCTATCTGTTCAACCCATTGCAAAACGAAAATTGGGTAGAATTTTGGTAGAGCTTGGACTTTTATCTCAAAATGATTGCGATTCGGCACTTGAAGCGTTTCTCGGTGTAAAATCAGAGAAAGAATTTTACTCGGTAATTTCGGAACGAAACGACCAGTCAATGTTTGTCAAATTGGTTATCGGCTTAGAGGCAGGATACTTATTGCTTAGAAGTCCGAACGTTCTTTATTTATCTCGTTTTACCGATCGATTGGTTCAAGAAGCCGAAAAGCACTCGCCAAATTTCGAAGTCAAAATCCTTACGTTCGAACAGATGGATCTCCTTGGAAGAATGGTTCAAGCACCAATTAGTGAAACTAAGGAAATCACCCTTGTGTCCGAACCGTCTGCTCCGGTAATTTCCGGTCCAACTCCCTATAGGGAGTTGCTTTTAAGTCTTCTATCAAAAGCGAAGTCTCTAAATGCAAGTGATGTTCACTTTGATTCTACGCTTGACGGCTTGGCAATTCGTTTTCGAGTAAATGGCGATTTAACAACAGTAAAGACGATTAAAAGAGAACTTTCGCAGTCGTTTCTAACTGAAGTAAAAGCGCAAACAGGACTTCCTTTGACGGTAATTGGATCGCCGTGCAGCGGAGCTGCTAGATTTGCTGATTTACATTTGAAAGTTCGCGCTCAGTCTAACGGACAAATTCATGGGGAAACGATAGTTCTTCGTTTGATTGATGAAGAAAAAACGAAGAATGCGACGATTGATTCAATCGGTGCTGATGATGTGTTCAAAGATGAAATTCAAAAAGCTCTTGGAGCAAGTAGTGGATTGATTTTGATGTGCGGCCAGACAGGAAGTGGCAAATCGTGGACCCTGTATTCACTTCTGATGGCAATCGACCGTCAGTCTTCAAAGGTTATCACAATTGAAGATCCGGTTGAATATGAAGGGCCAGGATTGATGCAGATTGAAGTAAGCAACGGAAAAATCACTTTCGATGAGGCCTTACGTTCAAGCCTTCGATTGGACCCGGATGTCATTATGGTGGGAGAAATTAGAGACGAGAAAACCGCTGAACTCGCATTTAAAGCTGCTTCAACAGGGCACCTTGTTCTTTCAACACTTCATACCAATGGAGCTATTGAAGCTTTAACCAGGCTGAAAGGTCTTGGGATAGCCGAAGATTTGATTGAATCAAATGTCCGGCTAATTTCTGCATTAACACTTAGAAAGAGACTCTGTGAAAATTGTAAAATAGCAGTCGATACCGAATTGGTTTCTAAGTTCTCGGAAGAAGCGATCTCGCTGGCGCATTCGGAAGTCCAATTCTTTACAAGAAATGTTCACGGATGTTCGCACCCAGATTGTCACCAGGGCGCTACTGGACGAGTTCTCATGTACGAGTCAATTAACCAAAGCCAAGCTCGAGAATTTCGAGATGGATTTATGAATCCGGGATTTAGATCACTTAAGCAATGCGCATTGGAAAGAGCCGCATTGGGTGTGATTGGTATCGAGGAGGTATCAAATGTTTAATTTTAGAAAAGCCATTTTTACGATTTTAGTCGCATTGAATGCGAATGCTGGAGTTTTTTCTGAAGGAGTCAAATTTTTTGATGAAGAGAAACCCTCATTAAAACCGTCTCCTGAAAAAGTACCAAGTGAAACTCAAAAGAAACCATTTAGTTGGAATGAGCAGCTCAATGTTGAAAACGATCAATTTTTCAAAGAAGGAGACTATATGCCTCCAGCACCGCTCGTAGAAGCTATGCGACGGCCAACAAAAGAAAATATTCTGAATTTTGAGAAATGGCAGGAAATGAGAAACTTACTACTTCAACGATATGAGTTAGCACGATCTCAATACATTGCTAAATCAGGCAACACTGCGCCTACGGCGGAAGTTCAGGTACTTGAAGTTTCAGAAAAGAAATTGGGAAACTATCACTATATTTTCTATTTCGAATCAACGTGTCCATCTTGTCATGCGATGTTTCAAACTATCAATCAAATGGTTCAAAGGGGTGTTTATGTAGAGGCAATTCGAGTTGACAAAGGAGACGGCGAAGTAAAAGGGCTCAATCTGCCTTGGAGTTTTGCGAAGCCAGAAGAATTAAAAAAACTAAATCTTAAGGCTGTACCGGTATTGGTGGCTATTGATGAGAAGACACAAAAAGCCTATCAAATGACTGGAAGAAAATCCATCAAAGAAATTCTAAAAGCAATCAAGGTCGGATCAAAGAATCCGAGTTAACAACGACGTAAAGAAATTTTTTTAAAAAATAATTCTCGCAATATTTTGCGAAGGAAAGGTACTGCTTTATGCTTAAATTTATAAAAAGCGAAATCGGAAAACTAAGGCACGATGAAAGACTTCTATTTATTTCAATTATCGTACTTGGAGTAATTCTAGTCGCGTTCCGGGCTCATGCCGTGGATATACCGGGCTCTGACTTCAGCGGCGAACTCGATACGCTAGGAAGTATCACTAAAACCACGGATAAAATCACTTTCGGATGGATTAGACCCTTTGCTGCTGGCGTGTTTTTAATAATTGGATGCGTCGGTTTAGTGCGAAGTCATTTCCTGCTTCTTGTGCTTGGCTTCGGCGCTGCTTTAATAATTCTCTTAAGGTGGAGATTCGATTCTTACAATGAATTCGCCTCCAGTCATGGAGCTGCGCTATGCATGACTACAAAAAAGTTCGCAGAGAAAGTGGTATTTCGATTCATAAGACGCTGCCTGAGCCTGTCATGGTATTCGATTATTTGGAACTAAAAGAAGCGATCTTGGCAGTGTTGTGTTTTGCTTATTTTGGAATAATCGACGTTCAACCACTTTTGCTTCTCGCGATCTTGTTTTTGATCGTCGTTATGTGGCCCCCGTTCCGTGAAAAGGTTCCGAAAGGATTCATTCTTCACAAGATCAATCGGTATACGCCCATAAAAGTTCCCGGATTCTTAGGACTAGATAAGACAACAAAATTAATCGTTTAAAGGAGGTACTTTGGACAAATATTTCGATACCTGCGATCGCTGCCAGAATCGTGAACTAGATTTTCTGTTTGTGGATTTAAAGCACGCCGAACGCGATCTTTGGATAAAAGACATTCCCGCTTTTCGGTGCCGTAATTGCGGTGAGATTCTTGTTTCTATGGGCGTCATTGAAACAATTGACGAGGTTATTACAAGTGCAAAGTCGTCGTCGATGTTTCCGATGCTTAAGTATCAACAAAGAGTCATGAAGCCTGGTGGCCTTGAGCGAGGTCTAACCGAACGATACATGCATAGCTGGGACATGGTTCGCTACGATGGTCGTGAACATTGGGATGTTGCTGGATTTCGTTTATTTGGACCATTTCGGTCATTGGTTGCAACGTAAATCTATAAAGGGAGGAAAAGATGCAGAAAGAAAATACAAAACAGGTGGAAACCCCACAGGTAAATCAAAAGGCACAGGATAAACCGCAATTTATTTCGGTTCCTGTTGAAGTGAAAGGAAAAT
Source organism: Bdellovibrio sp. 28-41-41 (assembly GCA_002256935.1). Taxonomy (GTDB): domain Bacteria; phylum Bdellovibrionota; class Bdellovibrionia; order Bdellovibrionales; family Bdellovibrionaceae; genus UBA2316. The sequence goes on along the minus strand of NCGL01000005.1, from coordinate 88,022 downwards.
TCAAAGGAAAGAACTATGTTGAACTCAAAGGGCTCTCATACAATCCAGAACTAGGAAATCTTTCTTTACACCTAAATGAAGACCATACCCTGATTTTCAAAAGTAATTTCCAACGTGACTACATGAAGATTGTTCTTAAACAGTCGAAGGAAGTCGAACTCGCGCCGAAGAAAGCTCCGGCGTTTGAAAAATCCGTTGCTGAACAATCAACTGCACGAATGAAATCAATGGGGGCGCGCGAAGGTCGAACATTTGTAGGCGCAACCGGTTCGGTGAAATACGACGGTAGCATTCGCGGATTAGTTGTGAATCTCGACGATAAGCACGTCACCTACCTTGATTCAGAAGTTCTATCTAAAGAACTTGGAATTACCGTCAGTCCGATTGCAATGGAAAAAAACACTAAAGGTCTAAGTCGATAAAGGAGTTTTAGGATGGAATCAGTAACGACAATGAGTGAGCCGCAGGGCTTAACTCCCATATTGAACAAACTGAAGTCGCAGGTGAAGTCATCCTACGACTTCGGAGTTGATTTTGTAAAGAAAGGCGCTCGTCGACGTCAAACTTATTTTCGCTTGAAAGAACTAACAGCGGAACGTCTAAAAAACGTTCCGAATTACATTGTGCTTGAAGCAGCAAAAAAACACGTTCGATTGGGGATCGAGGCCATTCTTGCTCTATCGCTCGTGGGAAATCTGATTTTCGTAGCAAGGTTAATTGACGCCAGCGACAAGCTTTCCCAAAAGAGAATTGCTCTCGTTCCTTCTAAATTGGACCAGATCACGGAAGTCGACGTTGGAAAGATAAGTGAGCGTCAGCTCCATAGTACTTTGGTGATCTATCTGAATCTTATGGGGACTGTCGATGGATCGAACATCGAAGAAAACTATCGAATCCTTAAAGATTTTATGAGTCCCGAGCTTCGAGTGCAATTCGAACGAGAAACGAAGGACTACAGGCGAATGGTCAAAGACGAGGGGTTAGCTGAACAGCTCAAGGTCTCGAGCAAAGAAATCAAAGTAGGTAAAGACGGTAAAATTTTAGCAGAAGCAATTGTGCGTATTCGTCCAAGTTTCGGAGCCACTGTTGGCAAAGAGCGTGAAGAACGAATCACGATGGAAATGAAGGTCGTAACGAACTACGAAAACAATCAATGGCTATTGCAACTTACAGAAATTACGCGAGGTCCTGCAAAAGAATCTGAACTCCACGGGAACGGAGGTTAAGAGTGTTTAAATTTATCTTGATGGTTTTCCTAACTACCATAGGTGCAAATGCAAAGACAGTAACCTTCGGTGCGGACGAGGTTTCAGTGTCGATTCGTTATGTGAAAAGCGAATCAAGCTCGGAAACTGTTCCTACGTTTATGAGATTTCCGAGGGCGATTGCGCGAGTTGATAACGCTTCAATGTTTTCGGTAAAAGCAGCCAGTGCGAATGGTATTCAGCCAGACTACCGTGAAATTGAAGTTCGTCCCCGAGTTAGCGAAGGATCGCAAAAAATTGAAGTTCTTCTCAACGACGGGACTATTATTCGATTGAAACTTAACATTACCGCAAACACTGAAGCTCCTGTTTCCTACGACTTTGAACCTCGAAGAACTCACGAAGCGACAAAATCTTCGAATGCTCAGAATCAGGGTCAGATTGCAGATCTTTCCGTAATGAGAGCAATTCTGGAAGGTGAAAGCCCGGCAGGATTTTCAAAAAAGAATCTGTCTCTCATGGTGAGCTGCTCTGGAAATGGGCCTAACGCACGATTGGTTCATGTTTTAGAAAATAATCAGTTCAAGATTTTTCAGATCGAAATCTTAAACGAATCGAGCAAAAAGTCGTTTTTGATCAAAGAGGAGAATGTTGTCTTGAAAACACGGGACCTAAGCAGGTCTCCATTGATTCATGTTCGCAGTAATGTACTCGCTCCTTCAGGGAAGGGCTCAAGCAAGACAGTGATGACGGTACTTTCTGACCCGAGTGCAAATATCAATCGAATGCGGATTTGTGATCTTGGCGATCAAATCGAGGTTCTAGAAAACAAGCCCAAGACTCAAAAGTAATCAACAAAGGAGCAGATATTGAAAGAAAAGTTAATAACCTATTTTAGAAACTATTCGGTATTTTTTGCCGATTGGGTAAAGAAAGACAAGCGCCGGGTAGCGGTTGTCGGCGGCTCGCTTCTGCTGTTTGTTATATATGGGATTAGTTGTCAAGAGCAGAAAACTCATTACATCTATGAAAATAAAAACGATAAATTTTCGCAAGCTCATGTTGTTGAAAATCCTTACAAGCATCTTGCTGAAAACAAAATTGAAATTGTGGAAGAAACTCAAGAAAGTCTAAAGCGAGATAACAGAGAACTTCAACGTCAGATGACTGAGATGAAAAAAATTTTAGAAGACGTTCGAACTGGAGTATCTAATCGCGATTCACAACAGACAAAAGAACAAGCGCCTGCTGTGCCGACTAACCCTGCGGTAAAACCGCAGGAGGAAGTTTCCGCCACAGTTCAAGAAGGACCAGTCCCTTCAGCGCCAGCTGAATTTGGAAAGGAAATCCCTTCTCGAATTGGAAGCTCGAAACCCTTCCAAAGAAAAACTGGTCCATATTCCATAAGTTTCCCCGTTACGGTCGCAAGAGAAGATAAGCCTCTTGGTGTCGTCGTTCCAAGTGGATCTTATGTTAAAACAAAAGTCCTGAGCGGTGTTCAGGTTCCAATGGGTGAAACATATCCGGCTCTTCTTCAAGTCGACTATGCGTTTGTAAAACCAAACAATAAGAGAATCGACTTAAGCGGCTGTTTCATTGTGGCAAAGGCCGAGGGCGATATTTCGACCGAACGCCTTCAAATGTCGCCGCATTCGATCAGTTGTTACAATAAATCGGGAATGTATTTCAAAAAGGATAAACTTGTCGGTTGGGCAGCAGATACAAAGGACAATGATTTTGCTCTCAGGGCGGAAGTGAACCTGAATCAAGGCCGAGTCGCTCAATCAGCATTTGCAAAAGCACTGATTGATGGTTTGGGCCAGTCTTTGGAACGAAATACTAAGTCCATGGGCGGAAAAGGTATTGAAGACCAGTCACCGTCAGTTGTTTTGAAAGAGAGCGGTCAACAAGTTGGAAGCATGGTTGCCGATTTTTATTTATCTTATCTTAAGGGACTGCGACCCACGATGAAAGTTACTTCTGGGAGAGAGGCGTGGCTTGTTTTAGGAAGCGATATCGAACTTCCCTATGAATTTTTTAAGAAGGAGGATTCAGGTGAGAATAGTTTTGAGTTTGTTACTGATCTTTTCCGTTAGTCCATTTGTTGGATGTTCATCACTACCGGAAAGTACTCGTGAAATGGAAGCTAGGGCTGAATATGGAAAGCTCATTCCTAGCGAGCCCAAAGCAGAGATGCCTCGAAGAAAAAAACAAAGAGTTGAAAAAATTTATATGGGAGGTCGGCTTTTGTCATCTGGCGACTGGTTTGTTGGCGGAAGGCTCCTTTTAGTTGTGAATGAGCCAGATTGGATTTTTGACGACTCTGCTCTTAAAAAAATTGAATCAAAGTGAGGTAGAACATGAGTTTATTAGAAAAGTTCACATCCCAATATTCAAATCAGCCAAAGCAAAATATAGTTGATAGTTTGCCGTATCGAGAATTTCGGGAAGATAAAAAGCTTTTCATTCTTCAAGATACCAGTCTTGGGGTCGTCTATAGGTTATCGCTAAAAGAGCATGAACCAATGTCCGTGAATGACTTCAAGGACTTAAAAAGCCAATTGGATTTGATTCTGACCCTTCCATCAAATTGTTTGGCGCAGTTTTATTTCACACAAACGCCGCTTGAAATAGATACTGTCGTAAAAGCAACAAGTCTTGGTTACGAGCCAGAAAATAAAGTCGCAGAGTTTTTGAGAAATATGCGAATTTCAAAAATGGCGAGTCAGGACCTCTTTGCTCGTAGTTGCTATCTGTCGCTTCGGTTTATTCCGGACACATCGCCTTTGAATGTAGCTGAGTTGCTTCCAGAGGATATTGCTGGCTCTGTATTGCGTGGTTTAAACCAATTCGAAAGGCGCGTTGATGAATTTGAAAAAATTCTTTCAAGAATAGAGAGCTTGAGTCAAATTAAAGTTTCAAGAATTGATGCGACTGAATTAAGAACTATTGTTCGCTCTGGATTTGGAGTCGCCGGTTCTCGAGCACTAGGTTCGATTAACAATGAAGTTCCTCTTAATGAACAAATGTTCTTTGAAACCATTCATGCTAATTCTGCGGGATTGATCGGAGATACTAAGTCTCGAACGATTAGCTTTCTTGTACCTTCAGATCACTATGAAGGAGCTTCAAGCCTCTTTGTCCGATTAAACTTTCCATTCACATTATCTATGAGAATGAGTTTTCCATCTAAAGGGAAAACGGCAAAGTTTTTGGGAATTAAAGAATGGTGTACAAAAAACAGTTTTTCGCCGAAATCAAGGCGGCAGTTTGATGATATTCAATCGACCAAGAAACGCCTGGCGGAAGGCGATCCGTGTGTCCACCTCACTTGGAGCGTAACAGTCTATGGTGAATCGGATCAGGAACTAAACGACCGGGCAAACAAAGTTTCAACATTTGCAGTTGAAGCATTCGACTGCAATTCAATCATTGAATCAGAAATTGGTTTTGATCTCTTGAGGGCTGGACTTCCACTACATTTCGATCCAAAAAGTGAATGGGGTACTCAAAGACATATACCACTTCATCGAAGTGAAATTATTAACTTCCTTCCTATTTTTGACTCATTCAAAGGAACCGATAAGCCGTTACAGATTTATCGATCTCGAGATCGCAATTTAGTTCCCTTTTCTACTGTCGAAGGTCAAACTAGCCAACATGGAATTTTCCTCGGCGATTCTGGGTCAGGAAAGTCGGCATTCATAAATTCTGTTATAAACGGGCTCAAAGCAATTAACCCCGAGCCTATTTGTTTCGTACTGGATTTTAATACAAGTCAGACGATGAATGTTAAATTTTATAATGGCGAATTGAACGTCTTTAATCATGGGCGTTCGTGTCCTGCCAGTGTGTTTCGTGGAGTCTACGATCAAAAGAAAATATCGGTTCTGACAAATTGGGTTTGCGAAGCTATTCGCCTTACTTCTCCAAGTTTTGTTATCGAGAGCGAGCATAAGGAAGCTATTTCGCAAGCAGTTCGACTCGCATTTAAGAAAAAGGTCTTAGCTTCCGGATTAAAATTTGTCGAGGGCGAATTGTTTGAGTTTGAGAACAACGAGGCCATCTGCGTTGATATGGACTCGTTAGCTGCGGAACTGGCTTACCTTCCTGCACTTGAAGGCTTCGAACGGTTCAGAAAGCCCATTGAGGATCTACTTGTGAAGCTCCGCAACTTTTACGGCGACGGCCTTTACGCCAATTATTTTCGACCTTCAACGGATCGTTTAAATTTTGATAAGCGGTTTTACGTCTATGATTTAGGGCAGATTCAAGACGATCCCGTCCTTCTGAATTTAACAGTAGGCAGTATCTTTGAAGAAATACGACAGCTAAAGCTACTTCCCGAAAATCAATCTCGGGAAATCTGGGCAATCTTAGACGAAATCGCGGCCTTGGGTCGTGAGAGCGAGCTGTTGACTCAGTATTTTATCAACAAGGCTGAAACTGCTCGGAAGGACGCTTTTTGGATATACGGCGCAACGAACCGTCCCCAAAACTTTTTCGAGATTCCCGTATGCCTTGCTCTATTTCAAGTTGCTGAGCATTTTTGTTTTCTTCCGATGGACAAGGATAATGTTCAAAAGCTTTCGACTTATTCAGAAAAGATTACGGAAGCGGATAAAGAGAACATTACCTCACTGCGAACCGAGCGCGGCGTAAAGAGCGAAATCTATTATGTCGGTAAATCCACGGGAAAGCGTGGCGTTTTGGTTTATGAGCAGACTCCTCACGAACGATGGCAGTCGCCCACTAATGCAAAAGAAGGGCGCGAAGCGCTGAAGAGTCTAAAGAAACACGATGATGATGCAGTCAAAGCGATTGAATACCTCGTTTTGAACCACCCAAACGGAATCGCGTAGAAAGGAAATAATATGAAAGTAGAAGGTTTAGGAGATCAAAGGCGATCAACACTTTTCCAAATTCGTTCGATTATTGAAGAACATGACGGTCTTTCTTTCGATCAGTTTAAGGGCATGGTTGCACAATATAAAAAGGAAGATCCCATTGTTCACCAGATCTTGGATGAATCAATTGAGACGGCCAATTTGAATTACACTCGCTACCTTAACAATTTGCTGGCAGGAAGCAAGTATGGACTAGCAAGTCTTACAATTCAGTCAGCAGAGGAAGAGGGTTCTGTCCTTGGGAAAATGATGTCCGAGCGTCGCGAACAGATTAAAAGCGAGAAGGATTATCGGAAGTTGTTTCTTGGTCCACAACTTGGAAAACAAATTCAGATCCATGAAATCAAGCTCCGTCAGGCTCAAAAACAGGAAATCAAACAACAACGTAGCGAGCTAAAAGCTTTAGCAAAGGCTCAAAGAAAGCCCCTAGGTATTTTTAGTTTCGGACTTTAAAAAGGAGGAAAAATGAAATTAGAATCAAAGATTCTACTTTTTTGTATTCTAATGACTTCAGGTTTTGCGCGAGCAGATTTTTCTTACCGCAATTCAACGAAGGTAAATTCTTTCGGACTCCGTGACTTGTCTGATACCAGCCCCACCTCACTTGATCGTTACAAGGTTATTGATTTGTCTGCGAAGGTCGAAGTCGGTGCAAGTTGTGGCGAAATGAATGTCGCTACGAATCTCCAAGCAAATTTAAAGGACTTACTTAGCGACGATTTTTTCAAAGGCGTTGGAAATCAAATTCAAAGTGCCGGTGGAATGCTGGCGCTTTGCTATTTGTCACCCTCGTATTGTGCCATCGCAAAGCATATGCGAATGTCATCGCACTTTCTTAGCCAATTGAATCTCGACAGTTGTTCGATGATCGATAAATACGTTGATAGTCGCGTAGCTGACTACGATATGTCGAAACAACAATGTGTGCGCAAGAAAATGAGTGAAAACGGTCGAGATGTAAAGGCTGCTCTTGAAGAATGCGGAAATAGACTGAGTAAACTCGAAGACTGGGCCGGTGGAAAAAACGGTCCTGTAAAGGCTAACACACTTATTGAATCGACCGCTAAATGGGCTGGCTTACGAGGAGACGATTCTGAAAGAATCATCCAGATGACCAAATCGTTTGTGGGAGACACGGTAGTTTCCGAAGGAAAAGTGAGCGTTGAGTTTGGTCCTAAATCAAGGCTTACAACCCCTCGCGAATATATTAGTGAGGCGTCTGCGTCCGTTTCAGAAAAGTTGAGCGATTTAATGAATGACCTTGAACGTGATGAAGTTCAAGGAAGTTTTAGTTCTGCAACCAGAAAAAAGATCCAGGATATTTTTGAAAACGGACTACCTCAAGACGTCGCAATGGAAGCAGTTAGGAAACTCTATTATTTGCCGAATAGATCACGACGTGATGCCATTCGAAGACTTGCTCAAGTCGTTGCCGCAAACAACGTTGCGCAAGACGCAGAAAAAAGTCTTGAGGTCTTAGCCTTAGCTTCTCGAAATCCAAATCTTCCGCCTCATCGGCAAAAAGAAGCAATGGAGCTTCGACAGCAACTGAAGGATTCACTTGAGGCAACCCTTGAGCTACGAAAATCCGGAACTGACCAGTTAAGAACAGTTTTGGCTTCAGTCCAAGAAGACGGCTCATATTACGAATCAGGTGTTACGAGACGAAACCTCGAGAGCCAAGCTTCAAAAATAAATCAAGGAAAGTTGAAAGAAATGTTTTTTGATTGTTCGGACCCCACGTTCTGCAATTCTGGAGGGTTTTAGTTATGCATGCATTAACTGCTGTTGAAGCCTACTTCACCTATATGGGTCTCTATTGGTATACAGAAATTGTTAGATTCTTAGCGAGCGATCATTTTGTGCGCGCACTCTGTTTGCTTGTTTTCGGAATTCTATTTTTAACTACAGTTATTCAGTTATTTGCTAGGCAGATGGGAACAACGGTTTTCTCTTCTTCGTATGTATCAGTGGGAACTTTAGTGAAAGTCATTGTTTGTTATCTTCTGGGACTGGCCTGTCTAAAAGTCAGCAACCACACGATGGTTAAGACGTTTACAAAGGAATCTTGGGAGGACAGTCCCTACATTGTTTCACGGTTAGGCTCAGTGGATAAGGATATTCGCTTGAGTTTACCTGTTGATTTAATGGTTCGTAGTGCTGAGGAAATTAGTTGGCTGATGACGAAGCTTACAGACTTGTTAATGAAGGGCCCGCATTCCAATGCCGAATCGCCGAACCTGTATTACAAAGCTTTATTGCTTGCAGGTGCAACGACGATCGATGATCCAAAACTACGATCAAAGTTGGAACTTTATTCACAAGACTGTATTGAGCGACTCTTACCTTCGTTTGAAAAGTCCGTGAATGATCGAAAATCTGGAGCAGATGGATTGTTAAATTTATCGGAAGCAAGTTCAAACGCACTTTCGGAGATTCAACTAGACGGAGGAAAAACTTGCTTTGATCTGAGACAAGAAGTTCAAAACGATTTGCATCAAGTCGCTTTGCCATCAATGGGCTGGGAAGAAAACGTTTTATCTAAATTGAAAGGACCATCTCCCATTTCGACTGAGCAGATGTCGAACTTCAAAGTTTCGTCTGCTCTTCTGAATTTCTATATCGAGAAGAATGAAAAAGGAATGGGAGTAATCAATGGCGGCGAAGTGCAAGGCGTTTATGGAAGAATCCTTCAGTATTTAGGAAGACTTGTTAGTCACGAGGGAATTCTTAGAAGTCTGAATTTACGAGAATCTGCCGGAGTTGGAGTTGCTGTTGAACGCGCTAAAGAGTTCAACGAACAACTACGTGTGGCACCGATGATCTTAGGTTTAACTAAAGCCGCGCTTCTCGTTGCAAGTTGTTTGCTACCGTTCTTCATTATCGCCTTGAGGTGGCGAGTGGTGATTTGGTGGTTCATGGTTTATTTGTCTGTCTGTCTTTGGGTACCGATTTGGACAGGCCTCTATCATTTGTTAACGAATGTTTTTGTGGTTCCTGAAACTATGAAGCTCTTCGGGCAAATGACGGACTCTTACTCGCTCTATTCGGCGATGCTCATTAGCGATCAGGCCTATTATATTTCTTCCGCAATTAGCTGGGCGCAAATTGCTGTGGGTCCTGGACTGTCAGCTATGGTTGGCTTTTTTGCCGGGCAATGGCTCTTAAGTAGTCGCGGAGATCACATGCCAGTCGCCATTCAACAGGTCACAGAAGCTTCAACCACGGTTGCTAGAGTTGCTGGGATGGTTCCATGACGGTTGAAGAGTTCTCAATAAGGGGGCTTGGGGTTCACCCCAACAAGAGAGGACTTGGGATATCCAAGTCCATGCTTGCCATCCGGGAATTCGCGCCTTTTTTAGGCGCTCAAGCTTTTAAGAAATGTTCTATACAGGAGGTAAAAAATGAATTCAGAAAATAAAGAAAAGTTACAAAAAAATCGTCCTGGCACATTTATTCGCTTTTCTGAAGATGAACAAAATCGTTTGGACACTGAATCACTTATTTTGGGGAAGAGTATTCCGACACTACTGCGTGATTCATACTTCAATAGACTACCTACAAAGCCATTAATTGATAATGAAGGTACAAAAAGCATTTTAGCCCAACTAGGCCGAATCGGTAATAATATCAATCAACTTGCAAAAAACTCTAACCGTGGCCTTCCTATATTAAAGTCTGATTTGGCTCAAATTGAGGAACAAATCAGCCTGATCCTTCAATACATAACGAGGTCCAATGGCGTATGTAAAAATCAAAACAAATAGGAATATTTTTGGTATCGCTGAGTACGTGTTAGGCAAACGAGATATTGATGATCCGCTCGAACTAAATGATTGCAGTGAGGGTTTCGTGGTTGAACAGTTTATCGCAACTCAAATGGTCCATGGAGTAAAAGAAAATTTCAAAGCATTCCATATCATTCAAGCATTCAATGAGGAAGATAGTAAAAAGTTAGCGCCAGATGAGTATACAAAGATAGGTCGAAAAATGATCGAAGAAATGTTCCCTGGGTATCAGTTTGCTGTGGTCACTCATACTGATAAAGGTCACATTCATAACCATATCATGCTTAATCCTGTAAATCTGGACAATGGCGAAAGAATTTGGAACAAAATAAGACATGTACATGATTTAAGAAATATAAGTGATTCGCTCTGTATCGAAAAAGGACTTTCTATCATTGAATCACAGTCAAAAGAAGCTTTTAATAAAGCTCCCAAGGAAATCCAAGACTTAAAAAAGCGAAGTGGGTTTTCTTATGTTTTAGACCTTAGAGAAAAAGCAGAATTTGCTCGTGGTATTGCAACTAGTTTTGACGAATACGCTGGAGTTCTAAATCAGTTCGGAATCCAGGTAAGAGTTGAAAATAAACACATTTCGTACAAATACCCCGACAGAAAAGCTAGACGTGATGATACCAACGGTCTTGGCGCGAAGTTCTCTAAATCTGGGTTGATTGAACAGTTTAAAAAGAATTATCAAATTTTTTATGAAGCAGGATTAAAGAAAACGCCAATCGAAAAAATAAATTTTTCGAACCATTGGAAAGTTCACCGGCAGAATAAAGATCAAAACATACCGGAGTATCGCTATGAGGGACTCATCATCCCAAAAGATCTCATTAAGCAAATCCAAAAACTAGATATTCAGGAGTATGGAAAGAATCTGGGACAAATATTTGAAGTTGATTCAGATGGAAAAATGCATATGCCTGGTCGAGAGCATGTGAAAATCAAAGGCAATCATTGGCATAACGAAAAGGCTAAAACGCGAGGTGGTTCGCTTGAGTTTATAAATTACACTCATCAAGAATCTTGGTTAGAAACATTGAAGAGATTTGACAACACAGGAATGGTTGAAGCTGTCCAAAATCTTATTGAAGATCGAACACCGAGCTTTAAAGCCTTCTATGTGCCTCAGCCATTTCGTAAAGCAAAAGCTGAAAAAGAAATATCCATTAAAAGCGCTCTTTTTGAAACGTCAAAAATTTTGTCAACACTTTCTAAAGACAAAAGATTTAAGGCGTGTTCTGGAGGGCGCTACAAATTCATTTCTCAGGAAAATCCAAATGCAAGTCTTACAGGCTACATTATCAATGGTCGCTGGGTAACACGCAAACGACACGGAATCGGCGGGACGTTCTTCTCTGTAGTTAAAAATGCAAAAGATCCCCTACTAATTTTCGAGGACCCACCTTCGTTTTTATCTTCAGGAAAAGCCTTCGATCAAACTCTGAAAGGTAGAAAGCCTGTTAATGTCATCGTTCCCCTTAAACCAATAGATGAATTCTTAAATGAGAAAAAAGACTTTTTAAAATCGTTTCCGAATGTGCGAGTGGTGACATCAAAAGAATCACTTTCATGGGGTCTAGAAGGTCAGACTCGGTCATTCGAAAATGAACAAAGATCTGAATGGGAAAAAGCCCTCGGAATTAAATTCAACTCAATCGAGGAATTATTAAAAGACCTTATTTTAGGTAGAACTCTCTAAGAAAGGAGAAAGTAAATGGAATCTGTAAAAGTAAAAATAGGACAAACTGAAAAAAGTGAAAATTCTGGGAAAGTTATCAGAGTAAGCGAAAAGCACAGGCAAATTATTGAGAATGGGCGCAAAGAAATCAACAAAGACCAAACATATAAGAGAAAAATTAGTTGCTCTAGGTATCTCGAAAAATTAATTGAAGACTACTGGCAAAAACCAATTCCTGAACTTCAGAAGGAACGTGAAGGTTCAAAAGATTGGCTTGAGCTTAGGTACAAACAAGAAGACCCGAACATTCCATTTTTTGATTGGGTCCGACTTCAAGTTGAATCCGGAGGTAAAAAATCATTAAAACGTAGCAATGGAGGTGAAAAGTGATTAGAAATTCATTTCTAAAATTTTCGACATCAGCAGTTGCCGTTTGTTTGATTGGTTGCGCGGTGCTTACCTCCCGACAAGAAAAACAAGACAAAGCCGTATCGCTCATCGAGTCGCAATCGTTAGCAATTATAACACTAATCAAATAAGGGGGTCTTTTGCTTGACCATAAAGACTATCAATTTTTCAGTTGTCCCGCTGCTTCATTTTCTCAAGGAAGCGTTGAATATTTTGGCTCTACTAATAGCAGTTCTTTTCATTTTTGGAACTTCACCAAGCGCGGACGGCGAAGAATCGATTTTAGAAACAAGTGCGTTCAAATAGCGGTAGCCATGTCCATTTATATGTGTGCAATTTCGCTGCACGGTTGCCAATGAAAATGAACAATTTTGAAATACAAAATTGTTCATTTTTCGATGCATTAACTTGCTCGTTTTCCCTTGCGAAATGGGAGTGAAGGAATTAAATTTATGAAAGAAAAAACAATAGATTTACCTTCTATAGAAGGTAAATCAGACAAACTGCTCTTTGATAACTTAATATGGATGACTGTGAAAGATTCGGCTAAGTATCTTAGCCGAACGGAAAATGCTGTTAGGATTTTAATTTGTCGAGGTGTATTTCGAGTGTACCGACTGGGACGCCGAGTTTACCTTAACAAAACTGAAATCGACACTCTAATAAATTCCTCTGTAACTTATGGAGGATATTAGAATGGCAATTAGAAATTATATTGATAAGATTACTGGGCAACCTCGTTACGAGGTCTATGTTCATCTTAGAAGCGAGATTGATCCCCGTATTCGAATTCAAAAATACAAAAAATGTAAAACCTTATCTGAGGCCCAGCGGGTCGAAAAAATCTTGATTCAAGTCGCAACAAAAGCATTGTGCGACGAGGAAAATAGAGGAAGCCGCTGGAACGTTGTTGTTAAAAAGTGGAACGAGGAAGCTTTAAGGCTTTATAGAAATCCCGTCACTTTGAAAACAATAACAGACAAATCTATCAATACCGCAATGTGCATACTCAATGTTTGGACAAAGGATTGGATGGACCGGCCTTGTAAGGAACTTACGATTAAAGATGGAAAGGACTTACTCTTAAATTGTGTTGGTGAAGATTTAAAAGTCTCAACCATTCATAAGATTAAAACTACCATCAACCTAGTATTTAGATATGGAGTACAAGAAGGCATTATTAAAGACGTTTTACATAGTCCTGTTCATGGAGTGATGTTTGATCTCAGTGAAAAGGATACAGACGTTGAGATTTTGACCGTCTCAGAGATTCAAAAGCTGCTTGTCGAAGCAAAAGCAAGAAAGCACCCCTGGTATGCTGTTTGGGCGGTAGCGCTTATGACCGGGATGCGATCAAGCGAACTTTTCGCTTTAAGAAAAGAGAATGTGCTTCTTCCAGAAGGGTTTATCCGAATCAAAGAGTCTTGGGACTGGTTTAAGGATTCAGCCAAGAGTACAAAGGCTGGTTACTGGCGAACGGCTCCGATTGCAAAAGCCATTCGTCCGATAATCGCAGAGCTTATGCAGGCAGATCCCGAAAGTCCGTTCTTGTTTCCGCGTCACGAGGAGTGGCTGAGAAGCGAGCAAGCGATTGTGCTTCGTAGGTTCTGCGAAGAGATCGGCATACGCTCGGTCAGGTTCCATACACTTCGTGCCTGTTTTGCAACTCACATGCTGGCTACAGGGGTCGATCAAGCAACCGTCATGGCAATTGGCGGCTGGTCAAACTTGAAGACGTTTCGAATTTATGTGCGTCTGGCTGGTATCACTGAGAGAAGCAAAACTGAACGTTTGGGCGATTTATTCGTTCCAGCGCATACAACGCTTGAAGAGCATATTTCAAAAACCTTTGAGACTACGCAGGAAGCTGCCTAACTTGAAAGGTCTTGAAATACCGAGAAATAGTGTTGTAAAAAGGGTCCAGGGCTTGTTTTGGCTTGTTAGAGAGTCCTGGGCTAAAGAAAAACGAGCAAACCCTTGAAGGAACTAACTTTTTCGAGGTTCACAGTGATCCGCGGAAGCTTAAAAATTTCCGCTCCAAGTTTTCACTTGGAGTTTCAATAACTTGGCTGTTTTAACTAATTCCATAAAAACTTAAGAATCACAAAAAGGGTCCACAAAGGGTCTACGCCTTTAGGAACACTAGGGAACTTCCGTGAATTCTTCCTCTCTCTTAAATGATATTGAAAACGATCGGGCCACCTTCTCGATGCTTCTTCCAACTAGATGTGCGTACATCATTGTTGTTTCAATCTTGGCGTGACCGCAGATTTCCTTTACCGTCTTAAGGTCCACTCCGCCGCTGATTAAAAGCGTTGTAGCCGTGTGACGTAAATCGTGAAATCTGATCGTTTTGTTACTTGTTTTCTTTGTCCAGTGCTCTAAATCCTGGTCGTACTTTCGTTTGATAAAGTTGTTGTGGTCTGTCGGCTGTCGTTGTTCATTCATAAAGATCGGCTCTTGCGAACCTATCTTCCTTTTTGAAATCAACAAAAGAATCATTAGAAAATTTAAAGAAGATAATTCAATACAGGAATAACTCGTAAATGGCCCCTTTTCAAACCGCAACCTACAGTGGAAGTAGTAAAATTTAGGTGTAGTTTCTTATCCCTCCTGCGTACTTCCCGGCAGGAGGAATTAATTGTCTTTACAGAAAGTTCAAAGGACAGGATTAACGAATGAACTCAATGACACTGTTGTTTTCAAAATTATTAAAATTGCGTGGTAGTATAAGCAATATACAAAAATCGTATGAGTATCTTTCTCTTATATCTCCAAGTTTTAATCGGTCTAATTCTATTTTTTCTTCAGGAGAGTTTTTCCACTTGATCTCGATTACAAGAAGGTTGTCATCAGGGTTAGCAGTGCGTTTATGCACAATAAGATGTAATTCTTCCTCTGTCATGACCAACTCTTTTAAAATCTTCCGCGGCAACATCACGATTATATTCAGAGTCGATTTTATACTCTTGAAATTCTCGTTGTTTTGCAAGCTCAACCCCTAATCGAAATGCAATAGCAGGTTCCCCAATTCGAGCAATATCTAAGGGGGCTGTTCGCGTGCGATTTCTCTTAAGCAGTTTCTAATTATTTTTTCTATCTGCCGTTCATTCATTCGACCCCTTTTTTTATAGGAGAAATATAGTATTTGATGTTTTACCCAATTACTATTGATTTCAAAACTTTGTCGGGAAGAATTCCGATTTTGTCGGCACGTTTTAGACTCTCCACGGCTGTGCCTACGTCAGCATCGCTCGAAAGAATGGCTTCAAGCTTGGACGATTGGAACATGTTTACGATCATTGCATCTGCACTCGAAAGCCCCTCTGAACTCATTAGTTCTACAGCATCTTCCCAAATAGGTGCTTCTACAATAAACTGATCCTTATCATTGTTTCGAATATTTAAAGGGTTTAAGCCGAACTTTTCCTCTACATCTTCCCATATGTGGAGTAGCTGGTCGCCGACAAATTCGCGGCAAAATTCCCGCCAAAGATTTCCCGATGGAACTGTTTCTTGGATCATCGACGACTTGAAATCTTTTATATCGGATTCACTTAGACGAAGATTTTTACGTCCATCTGTTTCTCGTTTGGTTTGATTTGAACGGATTGACTTTAATTTCTTTGAAAGATCGAGCGGCAAAGTTGCGAGTTTTGTTTGGGATTCGAAACTTAAGAGTGCGTCGGTAAAGGTAATTCTTCGCTGAATTTCTAAAAACTCAGCACGAACGTTGACATTGTAATAGAGCGGAACTTTGTTTTCGACCACAAGATCAAGCAGATCATTAGTTTGTTCAAAAACATCTCTAAACCTCCGCATCCTTAGGTTTAGCGACACTCTTTTTATCATTTTGGTTTGTCTTTTCGCGTTCGCTGATTTCACCAACGATATTTAAAATCTTTTGAGAAAGGGGCTTGCGACGCATTTCGCTTAATTTTTTGGCGATTTCACGACCTGCGCCCTTTTGGCCGATTCTAGGCTTTTGCTCTGACATAGGTATCTCCTGTTTTGTCTAATATAGCATAGGTTTTTGTTTTGCAACATATCGAAATTGTTAAGGTTTTATCCTCCACGGTCTACGTCGACCAAATAGGCTCTCGCTTTAGGATACTGATTTTGTCCTTGATTGCCTGAAGTAGCTTAGCTGAATCTGGATCCAGCTTCTTTAAAACTTGCTTCTTTTTAACCAAGCCCGTTTTCTTCATAGGTTCAGGTTGTTGATTTTCTTGCATTTTATCTCCTTGTTGTTTGCTATTTGTTAAAAATTGCCTTTTTGCGGCAATAATGCTAAAATGGTAATGAGGTGTTTATGGGAGCAGCTAAAAAATCGACAATATACGTAGATCCAGATATGCATCGGGCCGCTAGAGTTTACGCGGCTGGCGAGGATCTTTCTATTTCTGATGTTATTAACAAAGCTCTTGCAGCTTATTTCTCTGACATGGAAGAAGATCTTGAAGATATTAAAACGATAAAAAGAAGAAAAAATGAGCCGAGAATTTCCATGGAGAAAGTTCTTAAAAAAATGAAAGCCGATGGCGTCATATAGTATTGAGTGGCGGAAATCTGCAGAAAAGGAATTCCATAAGCTACCCAAAAGAGACAAGGCAGCATTAATAGCCAGAATCCTGGATCTTGGAAAAACCCCACGGCCGGTTGGATATAAAAAACTCGAAGGAATGTCAGATACATATAGAATTAGGTACGGTAACTTTAGGGTGCTATACCAAATCGAAGACGGGGTTTTAATAGTCCTTATAGTTAACGTTTCCCATAGAAAAGACGTATATAGATAGTTCATTGTGAGAGCTTGCCTTCATCCGTAATTAGAATTTGGATTTGAATGGGTCCCTGGACTAGAGAATATTCTGGTGCTGACTTCAGCTTTTCAGAAAAAAGATCCGTCGTTTTGTTCAAAGCGCTGGTTAAAGCTTTTTTCCCTAGGGTAAGACTGAACTTACATTTCAAATCAAAGATTCGATGGAAAACTTGCTTGCTGGCGCAAATGGCTTTACTCATTGGAATTATTTTTTCCTTGCTCACCTTTGGGTCTCAGACCAACAGCGCGGCAAAGGAACTGGAAAGCAATTAATTCAAACAATCGAAGCAGAAGCGAGGGCACGCAAATGCACTCACCTCTGGCTAGTTACTTTTTCATTCCAAGCGGTGTAGGTGACGGTTTGAATACAACACAATCAGGCCCCACAGCAGCCTTGGTTATAAACCGCCGGCACCTGAAACTTTAACAAATAATCAAAGACCGGTTGATTTCAGATATGTCTCTTAGTATTTGGATCAACATCTGGGAGCAGGTCAATACAAAGCGTGCCGATATAAGTGAGCTATTAAAGGTGCTTTGATGTTGTAGGTGGAAAACTAAAATGATAGCGTTAATTTCAAACATTTTAGTTTTTCGGGTTCCGAGAGCGTTTTTCATAATCGGAAGTTTTTAGTTGGTAGGGTCGCCGCTAGAAGGGTGGCCTATTGTCAAAATTAGTTTTTTCTGAGAATAAGTCGATTCGTCTTGGTGTGGAAGTGGAAATTCAGTTGATTGCTCCAGAAACTGGAGATTTATATCCTGTCGGTCCGGCCATATTGGATTCTTTAAAAAATGATCTGGAAGCGACGCATATTAAATCTGAGATTTTCCAAAGTATGTTGGAAATAGATACACCAATTTGTGAAAATGCTTATGAAGTTGGTGCCTCCCTTCGGGCCTCTCTCAAAACGGTCAGAGATTCTGCTAAGGCTCACGGCGCCGAAGTTATGATGGCAGGAACGCATCCATTCGCGCACTATTCTGATCGGATTCTTACGCCATCAAGTCGGTATTTTTCACTTGTCGATAGAAATAAATGGATTACCCGAAGGCTGCAGATATTTGGGCTGCATGTGCATCTTGGTATGAAGAATGGAGAACATGCCATAATGATGAATAATGCCCTTTGCCATTATTTACCAATATTGTTAGCCATTTCTGCAAGCTCTCCCTATTGGCATCGAGAAGATACGGGGCTGGCATCTAGTCGAATCACTTTTTTTGAGGCTATTCCAACGGGAGGACATCCTTGCCTTGTAGGTAGCTGGGTTGAATTTGAAGATCTAGTAGCCCGGTTGGTACATTCTAAATCTATTCAATCGATCAAGGATCTTTGGTGGGATATCCGACCGAACTTAGAATTTGGAACAATAGAGGTTCGGATAGCTGATTGCCCTCCCACTATTAAAGAAGTCGAGTCACTTGTTGCATTAATTCATTCGTTGGCAGTGTTTATTGATCGGGAATTGACTTCGGGACGTAAATTTTCTCCACCACCGGAATGGCTGCTGAGAGAGAACAAGTGGCGAGCTTCAAGGCATGGCGTGCAATGCGAATTAATTAAAGACCTAGAAGGTAACTCTGTTCCGTTTCCAGAAATTTGGGCCGAAGTGGTTTCTTCCCTGAATCAAATCAGTACCGAATTTAACTACGATTCGTTTTTTGCTTTTATTGGGGCGGTGATTGCAAAAGGACCGAGTTATGTTCGACAAAGAGAACATTTTAAAAATGGTTTTGAATCGGTCATACAGCATTTGGTGCTTGAAAACTGTACTGACCATCCTCTATGGAGTACAAAATGAACACGGAGTTAATTATTCAAATTGGTGCCACTGTTTGTTTCGCATTGGCAATTATTCATACCTTTTCGGTTAAAGTATTTCAATCGTTCGCTCGTAAGTATCCCGAAGGTTCAGTTGGTGAAAACTTATTTCACCTTTTAGGTGAGGTCGAGATTGTTTTTGGGATATGGGCTGGCGTTTTTATTTTATTTTCTATGGTTTTTTGGGGATCACCAAAGACTTTAGAATATCTCGACGGACGGAATTTTACTGAACCTCTATTTGTATTTGTCGTAATGAGCGTTTGCGCCACTCGTCCGATTTTATCGATAAGCGAAAAGATTATTCGAATGTCGGGAAACCTTTTACCGGTAAATAAAAATATTGGCTTTTTTCTGGCGACTTTAATTATCGGACCTCTACTGGGAAGTTTCATTACAGAACCCGCAGCAATGACTGTTACGGCTTTAATACTTTTGAGGAATTTTTATCAAAATGGAATATCCGACAGGCTCAAGTATGCGACGATTGGATTATTGTTTGTAAATATATCTATTGGGGGCACCTTGACTCCCTATGCGGCACCACCAGTTTTAATGGTAGCTCCTAAATGGAATTGGGATTTGGTATTTATGATGTCGAATTTTGGCTGGAAGGCCTTTTTGGCCATCGTTATATCTACAGTTTTTGTGGCTTATCGATTTAGGAAAGAACTCATTTCGCTAGGTGAAGCAAAAAATGATGACAAGGAAAAGAAAAATATTCCATGGTGGGTGAATATTTTGCATATTCTAATTCTTGTAGCTATTGTATTGTCGTCTCACCATACAGTCACTTTCATAGGCCTGTTTTTGTTTTTTCTCGGGATTGCGAGCGTTACAAATGAATATCAAAATGAACTTAAAATTAAAGAAGCTTTACTCGTGGGTTTCTTTCTTGGAGGACTCGTCGTACTTGGTGGTCTTCAAAGTTGGTGGCTGGAGCCAATTCTCAGTCGTCTTGCTACGCTACCCATGTTCGTTGGAGCCATTGTATTGACCGCTTTTACCGACAATGCCGCTATTACGTATCTTGGAAGCCAGGTTTCTGGCCTTTCTGATTTTTCCAAATATGCATTGGTAGCAGGGAGTGTAGTAGGCGGGGGATTGACGGTGATTGCAAATGCACCAAACCCGGCGGGATATAGCACTTTGAATTCATCGTTTGGTACGGATGGAATAAGTCCTGGCCTCCTATTTAGAAGTGCCATTGGTCCTACACTTGTTGCCGCTTTGTGCTTTTGGTTTTTTTAATTTTGGTGCTAAGAGACATCTTCGGTTGGAAACTTTATTTCTATTTCCGTACCATTTTTGGAACTTCGAATTTGCAAGTCCCAATTGTACAATTTTGAAATAGTGGAAACCCAGACAAGGCCTAAGCCGTTGCCTTTTCCAATTTTGTTGGAACCACTATTAAATGGTTCTGCTTGGAATGATTGGTTTTTAACCGATGTAACTAGAATGTCATTTACTTCATTTATTTTAGTTTTGGAAATGACTGATAGGCATTCTGGGTTAATTTGTAAATTTACTTTTTTAATCCTCTGGGGATGCAATACAAATCGACTATTTCAAAAAAGATATGAACCCCAATGGCCATCAATGCCGAAGGGACAGCTCCTAGCAATATTAAGTGAGTGTCATTGAGCGCTAGACCGGTTACGATTATGGCGCCGAATCCTCCCGCGCCGACAAACGCAGCTAGTGTGGCGCCGCCAACATTCATGACAGCTGAAATTTTAATTCCAGACAGAATGGACGGTGAAGCGAGTGGAATCTCCACCTTAAGTAAACACTGCAATTTGGAAAGGCCCAATGTTTTTGCAGATTCAGTCAATCGGGAATCAATACCCGAAAATCCAAGATATGCGTTTCTTAAGATAGGCAAAAGAGCATAAAGGAAAAGCGCAATGACAGACGGTAAGTATCCAATTCCAAATAGTGGAATTAAAAAACAAAGCAGTGCCAATGAAGGAATTGTCTGAAGGACTCCGCTAAGCGCCATAAGAATACTTCCAACTTTTGTATAACGTGAGGAAAAGTAACCAGCGGGAACTCCGAATATAATTGCGGCCATCAAAGAGATAAAAACCAAAGAAAAATGCTCTTTTGTTCGTCTCCACAGCAGGTCCCAAGAAACAAAAGATTTTTCTGAATCCTTTTTGAGAAAATAGGAAGCCGTTTTTTCGAAACTCCAATTTTCAATTTCAGACTTTGCATTTAACTCGATCATTTTGCTTTCATTTATATTGTTTTCAAGATCCTTAATGGCGGAGTAGGTTTTTGGAAAATCGGTTTCGATGTTTTTACGATAAAAGAAAACCCCTTGATATTTGGGGAAAAAATTTAAATCGTCTTTCAGAATTCTTAAGCCGTACTTTTTTATTTTCGCATCCGTTGAATACACCTCTGCAATATCGAGGTTGCCGTCTATCAGCGATTGGTAAATCAAACTGTGTTCCATGTCTTTAAAATTTTTAATTTTCAATTTGTAATGATTAGTAAGTGCATCAAATCCATCGTTTCGTTTCAAGAACTCGTGCGTAAATCCCAACCGAACTTTTGGATGGTTGCGCAGATCACTTATTTTATCTAGGTTTTTATTTTTTTCTGAATCGAGGATAGCCAAAGCATAGGTATTGTTGAAACCTAGTCCGTTCGTAATTTTGAGTCCAAGTGGATCAAGTTCCTTGTTCAAGCTTATGTGATCTTGAAGTTTAGGATTCTTAAAGAAAATTTCAGCTATTGTTCCCGTATATTCTGGATAGATATCAATTTGCCCACTTTTGAGGGACTCAAATAGAATCCCCGTAGCGCCAAGTCCAATCTTTCTTTCAACCTCTGCTTCCCCAGCATCTTCTATTGTTTGCGCAAGGATTTCCGCTAAAATGTAACTTTCTGTAAATATTTTTGAGGCCACTATAATTTTTGGTTTTGAAAAAACCAACGAAGGCCAAATAAATTGGGTTCCTAAGCAAATGAGAAAAAGCTTCGTGATTAGTTTCATCGAAGAGCACTCAGCAATTCTGGAGGAGGAATCTGGGCGGTAATAAATTTTGTTACAAATTCGTTTTTTGGATGTTCAATAAAACTTCTAAAATTTCCGTGCTGTACTAATGAGCCTTCGTGAAACAAGGATATGGTATGTCCGAAAAATGCACCTTCGCCGATATCGTGAGTTACAAATACAACAGTCTTATTTAGTTTATTAAAGATTCTTTTTAATTCTTTCTGCAATTCCGACCGAACAAGTGGGTCAAGGGCTCCCAGGGGTTCATCTAGCAGAATTATTGGTGGGTCGAGCAATAGAGCACGCATCAATGCAACTCGTTGCCTTTGCCCGCCGCTTAGTTGTGCTGGGAATTGAGTAAGTAGAGGTATTTCGAGCTGAACGAGTTCGGCCAATTCGTTAATTCTAGCAGAGGTTTGATGGGCATCCCAGGCTCTGGGAAGTCCTGCCAATGCAATATTTTGCCAAGCATTCAAGTGAGGGAAAAGACCACCTTCTTGAATTACGTAACCAATTTTGGCTGCAAGTTGCTTTTGTATAGATGTTGAAATTTTTTGACTTTCGATCCAAATCTCACCGGAAGTGACTTCGATTAGGCCCGCGATTAGTCGTAAAAGCGTTGTTTTTCCGCTTCCACTGGAACCCCAGAAAACATGGGTTTGCTTTTCAGCAAGCGGCAGATTTGTCTTGTCGAGGGCCAAACTGTTTTCGAATTTTTTACTTACGTCTTTAATTAGAATCATTTTAAATTTCAATTTTAACAAAGCATAACTAAATTGCTAAAAATTACAACCCAGATGGTTATGACTTAGTGCTTATAGGTCAAATCCCTATCTTTTTTCTAAGAGGAAAAAATTCTTGCTGTATCATTGACTAATTTCTGGATTCGACATTGAAAATTCTTTCGAATTTTGAATCTGAAGCCTTACGGTAAATGTTGTGCCTTTGCCTGGCGTTGATTTTACAAAAATGTCTCCTTCTGAGTGACCTCACTGACTGGTCCTAATGGTGAGGACGTGTTTGAGGCCTACGCGCAAAACAATACTCCAGGAGCTTATAGAGTTTTCTGGTGCTATGGCCCTGGCAATAAAGAAATAACAATTATTGCTATAACCTCTCACCCTTAGTGGGCAAGCCTAACGTTCACACTGTAGGGCAAAATTCCCTCTCGTTCTGCTGAAATCAAACTCATTCTTTCTGTGACGGCATTTCTGTTGCATACTCATATGTTTGTCCCACTCACCACAGAAAGGATTTACAGTGAAACAAAACAAAAAAGATAAATCTGCAGTTACGCCGAATGAAATTGCTATCCAGGCTCGAAATGAAAGTTTGCCGCCTTCACTGGATTTCGGAGATCCGACAGGTGCCTTAACAGATATTGGTACGGGGCGATCATCGACGATTCTACACGAGCAGTCTAAAAAGATTCAGAATAAGACAATTGAGGATGCGCCGAAATTGGGTGAAGAACCGGCTCCTTAATAGTCCTATTTGTTTAGCAGGAAATCGTGTTGCGATTTTAGATATGATGACGCTAGACAGTTACCTGGCCGAATATAAAGAATCGCACAAAAATCCAGTGAATATTAAAATTCATTTTATTTGTGTTCCATTGATTATGTGGAGCTTATTGGGTTTTCTGCGTACAATTGTGTTTGTAGGAATTCCTTTATACTACTTAGTCGTTGCTGGCCGGCCCCGTTTGGATTATTAAAAAGATATTCCCTAAATTTATTTAGACTTTTATAGTACGCAAGAAATCAGCCTGCGGTCCTGACAATGCAAAGTAAGGATTCTGCTTGGCAATCAAAACTTCCAAATCTCTCAATGATTCGCCCATCAAAATGTGGGCAGCAATTAACATTGTTGAAGTGCGACCAATACCAGCTAAGCAATGAACAGCTAATTTTTCTTTGTTTTTATTTGCCGCCGTGACAATCTCTGCCAAATGCTTGGCTTGATCTAAATTGGGCGCTCCCAAATCAACAATGCTAATATGATGGGTAGAGAAGTGTGAACCTAGAATATCTTTTTGATGATGGCGTTCAGTTAAAGTAATCACGTTGCGAATTTCATTCGTCTTTAAAAAATTGATTTCCTTATTTAGAATCTCTTCGCTCAAAGTAAAGTGTAGATGATCGTTCTCAATGTGAAATAAGTCCACAACATGCAGTCGAGAATTTAATTCTTGTAAAACAGAAAGAACTCCCGAATGCGTCTTTAAAATTTGAGTCGCCTGCCGACCACTCGCTTCATCCAATTTGTGATATTTGTAAATTTTAGGAACATACGTTTGCAAATGATGCTCAAGCCCTTTTAGCGGCGCCGGACCTTCCGAATACTGCCCCAACCATCCAAGCAACACAGCCTCATCAAAGGGCAAATCAAACCAACGAACCGAATTAAATCCAGGTCTAGCCATCCCTGCAATCGAATTCTCCTTAAACCACCAAAACGCTTTCATAAAATCTCCAAAAACAAAAGATACCAGCAAAAAGAAAAAGGTCACCTCGTGACCTTTTGAAACCCGGCGCATTAGACGCGTAGGGTGGCAAAAAGCAGCAGCTGCCATTATTTTAGTAGTTTGATTTTCTCGGTGTTGCCTACGATCCATAATAGGTCGCCGTCTTGGATGGATTCGGTGGCGTCGGGGTTTAGGACGCGCTCGCCGGATCGCTCTAAGCCTACGACGAGGCCGTCGGTGGTTTCGCGGATGCCGCTCTCACGGATGCTTTTGCCGATGAAGGGATTTTGGCCGCTTATGAAAATGCTTTTTAATCCGTAGTTGGTGACGTTAGCACCGGCATGCAAGTCCGAATTTTTTGAGATGATTTCTTTGAACTTGGAAACTTCGTCGTCATTGCCGATGACCGACACGCGGTCGAAGGCCATTAGTAGGTCGTCGCGGCGAGGCGCTAGAATTTTTTGGCTGCCACGCTCAATCATTGCGACCGTTACGCCGTATGATTCACGGATGCCGATGTCAGCGAGCTTTCGTCCAACCACGGATGAATTCGGGTGAACATCTAGCGTGGCCAGATGCGCATCCCATGGGGCTAAGATGGGATATTCTTTTTCATTTGTAATACGTGCTTTGTCTTTTTCATTCAGGTGACTTAAGAATTGTTTTTCAAACCAGCCATAGGTTTTTGAGAAGTTCTTAAATCCAAGAACGGCCATCAGCATCGACAAGCCAGCCGCCAATATAAAAGTCACTAAGGCAGAAGTGAACTGAGCGACGATAAACCCGAGTAAGAAAATGGCTAGCAGAGCGCGGCCAAACAAGCCCAGCACCGATTGATATGACATTTGACGTACGTCTTCGATCCTGACCATTAGGCCGGCAACCGAGCGAGCTTTCGAAAAAATTGCCCACAATGATGGTAGTGATAAAAACATAGCTATGGCGACAGAGACCAATGCCGCCATTCCTTCGGACGGCAATTCTTTCGACAAGAAAGGCAGAAGCCATTTCGAGCACGCCAATGCAATACCCACGACTAAAACCGAATTTAAAAATACGCGAGGCATTTCCTGAGCGATCTTTGAGGATTGCACATTTGGATTTTCTAAACCCGTGTTTCCACGCAATCGGCTGAGCCAATCGGCCGGTAATTTCTTTTCAATCCAAATGTAAGTCGCATCACTTGATTTAATTAAATACGGCGTCGTCAATGTCGTGATGGCAGAAACCGCCACGGCCAGTGGGTATAAAAACTCCGATGTTACTTTAAGTGTTAGACCAAGCGTAGCGATGATAAACGAGAATTCACCAATTTGCGCGAGGCTCATGCCCGTTTGCAATGACACACGCAGGCTTTGCCCGGAAAGAAGGGCGCCGATAGTAGAACTAAATAATTTTCCCAAAATAGTTACGATCGTAATCACAGCGACCGCGAACCAATGTTCTTTGAGCGCATCCAGATTGATCAACATACCAACCGATACGAAAAAGACAGCGGCGAAAAGATCTTTCACCGATTTTAGTGTGTGTTCGATGCGAGCGCCATCTGGTGTCTCGGCAAGAATTGACCCCATGATGAAGGCGCCAAGGGCGGGAGAAAATCCCGATTTAGTAGCTAGCAACACCATAAGTAGACACATTGCGAGTGAAACTATCAGTGATGTCTCGTCATTCATAAGCGAACGTGTCTTGCGTAAGAACCATGGTACGATGAAAATGCCACCTAAGAACCACAGTGTCAGGAAGAAGGCGAGCTTGGCTGCCGAGGTTAGTAACTGAGTGCCTTCAAATGTATTGGATACAGCAATCGTTGATAATAAAACCAAAAGCAAAATTGCCACAAGATCTTCAACAATCAAAACCCCAAAGACAAGTGTGACAAAGCGCCTTTGTCGAAAACCAAGTTCGTCGAATGCGCGGATAATAATAGTCGTAGATGATATAGATAAGATGCCGCCGAGAAAAATGCTGTCCATTGTGTTCCAGCCAAAACCCTGACCTAATAAATAGCCAAGTCCTAACATAAATAGAACTTCAGTGATCGCCGTTATCGATGCACCACGTCCTACCGTTACTAATTTTTTAAAACTAAATTCTAGTCCTAAACCAAATAATAAGACGATGACGCCGATCTCTGCCCATATTTTAATCTCATCGTTTTCTTGCACCGTGGGAAAGAAGCTGACCTCAGGTCCCACAAGAAACCCGGCAAGTAGATATCCCAACACAACTGGTTGGCCGATTTTTTTAAAGAGCAGTGTGACAACACCCGCTACGGCCAGAATAATTCCCAAATCTTCGATCAATGTTGGCAAATGTAAAATAAATTTCCCCGCTCTCTTTTTGTTTACGTCATATTTATTAATTTAAATTTTTACATCACAGAGTTTAAAAGTGAAAGAGTAATTTTGCCCCCAATATTTTTTTTAAAAAAATATTTTGTTCCAAAAAGTCCAAAATGTAACCTCTAGATGCCGTTTTGGTGTCGGCACCGCGATTGCTTTGAGCATAGTCAAACAAACAACTCGTTCAATAGACTGGACGATAAAAAACAACCGAGGAGAATTAGGTTATGAAGAATTATTTTAAATATGTTGCGGTTATCGCTTTGTTAACTGTTGGCGTTGCTTGCGAAAACAAATCGTCTAACAGTGAACCACAAGCTGTGGCAGCCGCTGCTGATCCATCAGCCGACCAATTAGGTTTAGGTGCTGCTGCTGCTGCTGTAGCGGCACAAGCTATGATTGCGCCATCGGGCGGTGCTGTAACAACATCAACGGTGGTTGCACACGAATCTAACGTTGGCGAAACGCCAGCCAGTAGCGAAAATATGTCTTGGGACGAAATTATTGCCGCTTACCCAGCATTGGCAGATCGAGTTAACTTTTTAGCTGGCATCGACAAAGTGGTAGAAACAGACGCTCGTACTTTTGACCTATATTCTGGTGGCAGTATCGTATTAACTCTAGAATTCACGGCGGCTAATGACGCATTGGTTGTTAAAAATTCAGCCCATGCCGGATTTGCTGCGGATTTAATTTCTGTTGAATCTATCGCTGCAGAACAAACACAAGGTAAAGTCGTAGATCGTTTAGATTTTGTGATGTCTTCATGTGATATTAAAAAAGAAGAACCACAACAAGAGCAAGAACAAGCTCAAACGGGCAAAGAAGCTCCGGCAAAAGAAGAGCCGACTAAAGTAGAAGAACCGAAACAAGAACAAGAGCAAGCTCAAACGGGTAAAGAAGCTCCGGTAAAAGAAGAACCAGCTAAAGTGGAAGAACCAAAACAAGAATGTGCATCAATCGTAGCTAGTTTAGTTCTTGAACAAGTAGTTGTAAAACAAGAGCAAGAGCAAAAAGAAACTCCTGTTAAACAAGAAGCTAAACAAGAAGCTCCAGTTCAACAAGAACAAAAGTAATCAAAATAGTTAAAAGAATCTAAGTCTGGAAGGGTGTGTTGCTCTTCCAGATCTAACGTCATCAACGATGGAGACTCAGGTGAAATTCGCGGTTGTACTTGGATTACTAAGCACTTCAATATTGTGTCTAACATCATGTCAAAAGTTCGACGCGTCCACTGCGCCATCTCCGGAGATTGTAACCGATAAAAATCAAATCGATTCTGCCTCTCGACCAAATGTGGCTATCTCGTTCTCAGAAGTTCAACTAGGTGAATGTATGAGCCTCGCTCTGCTAGTCGAAAGACTCTCGGATCCTATGTTTGATTACCCATCGGCAAAGATGGTTACAGATTTTCATGTTCTGGATGAAACTGTGTCGAGTGGAAACGCTAAATTTCTAGCATACTCATCTTTTTATTATAGAGTGGCTCCGGCAAAAGAGCTTGTGCCCTTTACAAAAGCTTACCAGTCCGATTGCAAAACGTTAAAGCTGACGATGGCCTCTGGGCATATTTTAACGTATAACATCTTGGAATCCTCGGATAGACATTTGAAGTTTCGACTTACTAGTGAATTTGGAGATGAAGTTCCAAACTATCAAAGAGACGCTTTATTTAAGCGATACCAACCAGAAGAGATTTCAGTCCAACTTGTTTCGGAATCGGAAATTAAATTAAGTAAAAAGATTAAAAGTTTCGATCCTTTCTGCAAAAAGAAAAAGAAAGGCTATGAGGTGAGGGTTACTGAAGTGTTTTCATGGAAGATAGATCAGGCCGAATTACCTGGACAATACCAAATTGAAAAAGGGTATTTAGAGTTAGTAATTTCAGCCCTGAAAACACCTCCGGAGTTGGACGCAGAGAAACCGGTATCCATCGCCACAGTCAAAGATGTCATGACGGCTCCGGTCCTTGATGAAATCAAGTTGTGCGAATAGATGAAATTGAACTTATGTGAATAAAATAGGAATAAGGGCCGGTAAAACGGCCCTTTTATTTATTGTAGAGCGCAGTTTTTACTCGCACGAGCTAACATAACCGCATTATAAGAATCCACTCGTCCACCAGAACGTACCTTATCTTGAAGAGTTGGCAATTTATCTGAAGATTCACGAATAATATTTAAAATTTGCGTCGGGTCCAAATCAGGATTTGTTGCTTTCACCAAAACAGCGAGACCGGCAACAATGGGTGTTGCCATAGAGGTGCCGCTCATCATTTGGTAGCTCACTCCTGAAACTGTCGAGTAAATGGCATACCCTGGGGCGGCCACGTCCACTTTGTTTTTCGAGAAGTTTGAAAAGTCTGTCAAACGATCGCCGATGGTTGTCGCTGCAACGCTGAATACATTCCACTGAGTGTAGGAAGCAGGGTACCATGGAGTCGCATCTATATTGTAGCCAACACCTTTGTCGCCGTTACCGGCGGCTGCAAAAAATAAAATACCGGCTTTGGCGGCGCGGCTGATTGCATCGGATAGAGTGCGAGAGAATCGGTTGGAACCCCAGCTATTGTTTATTAAAAAAACTTTCTTTTGAATCGCGTAATCAATTGCTCTGACGGCATTCGACGTAATGCCAGCGCCAGAATCATCCATAAATTTTAGGGCCATCAATTTTACTTTGGGAGCAACCCCAACAACACCAACATGATTGTTGCCACGTGCGCCGATTAAGCCCGCAACGTGTGAGCCATGAGGGGCTTTTGACGACGATCGCGGGTCATTATTGTTAGCAGTAAAATTCCAACCATACACATCATCGATATAACCGTTACCATCATCATCTTTTCCATTGTTAGGGATTTCATCTTTATTGATCCACATATTTTCGGCCAGGTCTGGATGAGTGTAATCCACGCCAGTATCAACCACTGCCGCGATGATTTCATCTGACCCCTCATCCACTGACCAAGCCGCTAGTGAATTCAAAGTACTATGAAACCATTGTTTAGAAAAATAGGGATCATCCGGCATGATAGCCGCTGGTGTTTGCGGGATAGGCTCAATTGGGTAGTCGGGCTCTACATAATCAACATCCGATTCTGCTGCCACTTGAGCTAATATTTTCGATTTCTCTTTTATAGTTCCTTTGATTTGCAAACTGTAGAGATCCCCAGAGATTGACGTAAGCTTCATTGTAGAAACGTGATATTCACGCAGCGGTTGGCCGCTAGGTGTGAGACCTTTGGCTTCTTTATACTTAACGATATATTGACCGTAGTTTGGGTCCAATGTTGTTAGAGTCGGCACTACTGATGATGTATCCGCAAGATTTGTATTTTTTTTTCCTAACGCTAGACAGGTTTCAATTCCATTGGTTTTTGAAGGTTCGGTAGTAGTGACACCGCCGGAACTATTCTTTGATGGGGCACAACTGGCTAATGCTAAAAAACAAAGTACGTTTACTACTTTTCTCACGAACATCCCTCCTTGGAGTATTTGTTAGGTTTCAAGTAGTAATGGTAACTGAAAAAAATATTAAAAAGGAATTTCTAAATTAAGAAATCAGCGAAAAGATCCAGTATTTAAAAAATATTTAAGAGATATTGCTGTTAAACATGAAAAAAAATATTTACAAGTTTTGAAAAAAGTTTACTCGATACTTTTTGTGTGTAATTTATCAACGATCGTCGCCATAACTTTCCCGCGTTGCGAAGCGGAAATCGCACTCTGCGAGATATTGGCGGGCATGGGGCCAGTGTCATCCCACACGCCAAAGTCTTGAATGTCTTCACGAGTGCGCGCCTTTAATTCATCAGCAAATGTCCACAAGAAATCAGGTTGATCTTCAGAATACCACTCACCACCGATAATGTTATAATTCTCATCTAGTTCTAAATCATAAATGAACGTGTGCGTTTGCAAAGCGTTACCCATCGGTCCCATCGTGGGTTCAATCAGTGCTGAATGAAACACGTCCATAATCACGCCGACCACAAATTTTGTTTTGTCGCTTCGTACGCTAGCAAAGTGATCATTAGTTAAATCAGAAATTGGAACTAGTCCGGATTTGAAAGAATGAACGGGTTCAAATGTGCGCGCATTAAAATAACTATAGTCATACGAACTAATCGGGTAGTTCCAAACTTCGGGACCAGAACTTGAATCCATCACAAAACTTTTTCCAAAACGACCGACGCGATTTGTAACCGCCAGATGCCATGTCATCGGGTTTGTATCCAGGCAGCTGACTTCCTGCGGCCTTAACATGGGATCACGTGTGACGGGGAATTGGTAGCATCGATTGCCCGCTTGTTTCGTTTCCGGTGCAGATTCCGCCCATAAATAGGAGAGCAAGCCTTTTACATCACTCTCAAAAAATGTGATAGAATAAGAATTCGTCACATCTCGCATTACGACGCCATGTTTAGGAGGGGGTGAATCGCGATGTGAAATTGCCGCCCAACCATGACATATGCCCGTCCACTGTGCGACGATACCTTTTTCCTGATAGTCATCGTAACCTTTTTTCCACATAGCCTTCGTTAATGACCAGTTTCGATCGCCAACAAGTAGATCATATTTTTCCGACGGTGATAAATGATCAATTCGGTTTTCTGCAATGTAAGGTTCAGCGGGGTTGGCCATGTACGCATTGAAGTTATCCATAAATGATTTGGAATTGTACGACGCTTTGTTGGGATAACGAAAGGCAAGAACACCTCGATGGATAGGCCAGTAGGAACTCGCCCATGGCTCATGCGTCGTTTTCCCTTTTGTTAGTCCCAGATCTTCAAGCTGCACAACATTGTAAACTGGACCGAGTGGATTAAGTAATGTCATGAAGTCATCGCTCGGAAGGGGCGCGCTGAGTTCGCTATGGATTTGTGAGTTTGAATTTGGGTGTGAATTTAAACATACGAATAAAATTAAAAGTAGAGATACTGTTTTCATTAAAAACTATTCGATGCATTTCCTGTTCCCTAAAAGAGATTAATAGTTTTGTTTTCCAAATAACTCTAAAGTAGGTTTTAGAAACCAAGACCCAGAAATATTTCCTCGAACTGGAATTTCTGCCCGAGGCTTTCGTGTATACAAGGACGACAGTCCTTTAGAAAACCTAAACCTTATTAGCTAGTTTCATCGGTCCTATAAAAATCTTTTTTTGTCGCTAGACAGACTTGATGAAAGCCTCATAATTAAAACATGGGTCCACAGGTAGTTAGTCACACAATCATAAAAGAAAACTGGTTAACTCGAGCCCCAAGTGATTCGGCTTATATATCAACATTGTTGTTTGGTGTCCTTTTAGGTTTGTTTGGTTATTGGTATTTAGGCGACACGTGGGGAATCACGCCATGGATGGCAGCCAGTGGTCAGAGCGTGTTAGTGAAGCATGAATACTGGCGTTTATGGACAGCGCTGTTTGCGCATGCGGATGTAGCCCATTTACTTGGAAACATGAGCCTGCTTCTGCCGCTTGCGTTTATGCTTACGGGACATTTTGGTGTGGTGACGTTTCCCATGCTTGGGATTCTGCTAGGTGGACTGATTAATTTTATCGTAATTCACACGATGCCCCCGGAAGTCGGTCTGGTTGGCATTTCGGGTGTGGTCTATTGGATGGGGTCTTCATGGTTAACCTTGTTTGTGTTTATTGATCGTAGAAAAAGTATCCGTCGCCGAATTGCCTTATCGTTATTTTTAACCGTGGTTTTGTTTATTCCAGAAACCTACAAACCCGAAATCAGTTATATGAGCCATTTTGTCGGCTACCTTCTTGGCGTTGTAAGTGGTGTTGTGATTTACTATTTGCGCCGATCACAGATTAAAGGCGCTGAGGTGAAAGAAATAATTTATGATCCACCAGAAGACGAAGTGAATCCTGAATTTATGGATGCTGAGTGGAGGCCCGTTACAGATTCGTTACCAGATGACGTTCGACCTCCAAAATCGGTGATTTAAGAGGATGGATTGCAATCTTTAAGTCTTTGAATTTCTTTTTACTAAGTTCAATTTCTTCATCGATCTTTTCGCGACGACCTTTTAATAAAAAGTAGTGACCGCCTTGCTTATAGTAATTTCGACTAATGTCTAAAATCACATCCAGCGGCTTAAACGCGCGCGCCGTAACTAAATCATAGTCCGTCAAGTGTGGGGGAATTTCGCCCTGAATTTTCAAATTAGAGGCAATGGCGTGGCAGCCCTCTAAGAATTCTCGTTTCTTTGCACTTTTTTCAAAAAGAGTGAAGGCGATTTTAGAAAAATGGATTGCGTAAACAACGCCGGGAATTCCTCCGCCAGATCCAAAATCCGCAACGTTTGTAACTTCTTTAGGAAACATCTTAAGTGGTAAGAGCCCATCGATGATATGATTATCAATCAGCTCATTGAACGTCATTTTACGACTAATAAGATTTAACTCCTCGTTGGATTTCCAAAGCAAATCTACGTAGGATTTAAGGGCATCAATGCCATCTTCGCGAAAACCAAGTTCAAGTATTAGGGGGATTCTGGCCTCAAAATGCATGCGCCAGAGATTAACTCAATTTCTAGCCAGTCGGAAGCAAATATCTATCGGGTTTGTTGATGATGTAAATACTGCTGAAACAACCCTCTTGTGGCGGCTGTCATTCGGTGATAAAAACCACAACCAATGAAGACATCCCCAATTCTGTATTTAGCACCGATGGAAGGTGTAACTGATTATGTTCTACGTGACCTGCTGACGAGTCAGGGTGGAATTGATTTCTGTACCACTGAATTCATGCGCGTGACCGACAAGCTTCATCCTAATGCGATATTTTTGCGCTATTGCCCGGAACTATTAACGGGATCAAAAACACGTTCAGGAATACCGGTCTATGTTCAGCTATTGGGCGGTCAGGCGTTGCCTTTAGCAGAAAATGCAATTCGTGCCGTCGAAATGGGCGCCATGGGCATCGATTTAAATTTTGGTTGCCCAGCCAAGACAGTGAATCGCCACGATGGCGGCGCGACCTTGCTAAAATCATGCGATCGGATTTTTACGATCGTCAGTACCGTCCGTAAAGCCGTTCCTGCGCATATTCCAGTGACGGCAAAAATTCGCTTGGGCTTTGATGATCCTTCAGTGTGCTTAGATAACGCTAAAGCGGTGGAAGAGGCCGGAGCGTCTCATTTAACAGTTCATTGCCGTACAAAAATGGATGGCTATAAGCCACCCGCGCACTGGAACTGGATTCCAAAAATCAAAGAGCAGGTAAAGTCGATACCGATCGTTGCCAATGGAGATATTTTTTCCGTCAGCGATTTCATTCGCTGTCGACAAGAGACAGGCTGCGATCGTTTTATGATCGGCCGCGGGATCATGAGTGATCCATTTTTATTTAATAAAATTCGCAGCCACCTAGCGGCCGAAGAGGCGTTAGAGAATTACGCGACGGAATCATTGGCGTGTGATATTGAAAACGAATGGCGCGTATCTTCTGAAGTTATGCAGACCTTCTTCGACCGCTCTACAGACTACGTTAACGGCTACTTCGCTACCGCAAGAACAAAACAATGGCTGAGAGGCCTTGCCCTTCGTTCAAACGAAGCTAAAGTATTGTTCAATGATATTAAAGTGATTAAAAATCCAGACGACTTCAGAGCACGGTTAACGGCATCTATACTGGTCTGACCCAGGTCACGAAAGCTAACTTTGAATGACTTTGTGTTGGTTTTAGATACTTCTTTTCCGAGCGTCAGTCAGCCGGGCAGGCAGTCAAGCTGGCAAACAGGTCCTGGCACAGGTGGTCCTCCCGTCGTGACTAGATTAAGTGTTACCCATGTCTCTGGACAAATATGTTACCTATGTATCTGGATTGGACCCTGGAACTGTCTGACTGTTTGCCAGTCTGCCGGCCTGACTGTCCACAATAATGTTCAAATGAACAAAAGGGATAGCATCGCCGTTCATTTAAAGACTATTTCTAGTTAGATCTTATTTCAAACCGCGACATAATTCGCGGTTGAATTTCAATTTTTTGGCAAGAGGTAATAAATTATCAGCATCCCCTGGCGGGTAGCCTTCCTTGATGTCCGATTCACTCATGTCTGCGGTTTCATCAAAAGGCTTGATCAAGCTTACGCACTCGTCTTTTTTATTTAAATTCTTATACGTCACAGCCAGGTCGTTGATAATTTCAAGCTGTTCAAATATCGACATATATTTTTTGCATGAATCAAAAACTGTGCGCAATGTTTTCTCGGCTAAATCGTAGGTCTTTTTTGAATAGTAGGTTTTAAACAGCTTTAGGCTTTTACTTTTGTTTTTACTAAGGCAAACTTCATCCGTTTTGAAATACTCTTGAGCTAAACTCGCGCGGGCGCCGCAGAAACCTTGGCAGCCATCTTCGCTGGCGCTGACAACAACGAGGTCGGCCTTTGGAGTAAATGTAATTGTACAGGATTCGTTTAGGCCATCGACTTTTTGGATGTTAATATTGTTTTCCGCAATGCCTTCGGCAAAGCACGAATGGCCATTGGCTCCGTAGGCATTGATTTTAAAGTATAGGCCTTTTTTTCGGGCTGTTACGAGCAGGGTGCCTCGGCCATGTTCTGCAATATACTCTCCCGGGGCGAGGGACGCCGAGCCGGCAAAAACAGTGTTTGTGAACAATAATGTAATAAATGGAAAAGTGACTAATAACGACTTCATAAAGCTCCCACATTCGCTATGCCTTTATTGGAGCATTAATCTATGTTTACCGTCACTATAATCTTTTCACCGTGAAAGTTGGTTGTATGGGGATAGCGGGACCTGCTATATAGTGCGGACACATGACTACAAATTCAAATACCAATCTTCTATTCACTGACCTTGCTTTGGATCCGGCTCTTTTAAAAGCTATCGAAGCAACTGGTTACACAAAACCAACACCTATTCAGGAACAATCTATTCCGCAAGTATTGCTTGGAAAAGACATTCTAGGAGCGGCTCAAACAGGAACGGGTAAAACCGCGGCTTTTGCGCTTCCGATTTTAAATCACATTATTAAAAATAAAGTTCAATTAAAGCCAAAACACACACGTGTGTTAGTTATCAGTCCCACTCGTGAATTGACTGTTCAGATTTACGATAGCTTTAAAACTTACGGTAAATTCACTCAGTTCAAAGCGGCGGTCATTTTCGGTGGTGTTGGACAACAAGAACAAGTTCGCGCCTTGTCTCAAGGTGTGGACGTACTTGTTGCGACTCCCGGTCGTTTGCTGGATTTAATTCAACAACGTCACTTGGTTCTAAATGGCTTAGAAATTTTCGTTCTAGATGAAGCCGATCGTATGCTGGATATGGGTTTCTTGCCTGATGTTCGCCGAGTCGTTAAATTATTGCCACCAAAACGTCAGAATCTGTTTTTCTCAGCAACGATGCCTACTGAAATTCGCGGTTTAGCGGATTCATTATTGACAGACCCTGTTCACGTTAAAGTCACTCCGGTGGCTTCAACAGTTGATAAAATTCAACAATCTGTAATGTTTGTAGATAAGGCTCGTAAGAAAGATTTATTACTAGATCTTTTCCGCACAAACAAATCTCTTAAAAAAGTTATTATCTTTACGCGCACGAAACATGGTGCCAATCGTTTAGCTGAAACATTAGCAAAAAACGCGATCCCGACACAAGCGATCCATGGAAACAAATCTCAAAATGCGCGTCAGCAAGCATTAGAGAACTTACGTTCTGGGCGTAACAAAGTATTAGTGGCAACGGACATCGTGGCTCGTGGTATTGATATCGATGAAATTTCACACGTTATTAATTACGAATTACCTAATGATCCAGAAAGTTACGTACACAGAATTGGTCGTACCGCACGTGCCGGACATTCTGGCATCGCGATTTCATTCTGCGATCATGAAGAAAAGTCATACCTTCGCGATATCGAAAAACTAATCAAAATTGAAATCACTGTGGATCGTGACAGCACATTCCATTCGGACTCGGCAGAGAACGCACGTACAATGTCGTCGGGTAAAGCCAAAGCCGCTATTGAAGGACGTCGTGATAATAAACGCAGTTTCCGTCCTAAATTTGGTCAAAGACCAAATGGTGGTGGCGGATCGGGTGGCGGTAATGGTAAACCACGTTTTGGTGGCGATAGCCGTAAACCGAGACCAGAAGGTCAGGCGCAAGCGCAGCAGCCGGCTCGTCACAAGACCGGATTCAAAACGACAAATACTCACCAGAAAGAATGGTAGCAGAATACTGAATTCAGTATTCTTTCCAGAATACAGAATACTGGCATCAGTATTCTGTATTCAGAACGGTATGCAGAATTCTGTTTGCTGGCTGTGTTAGGGAGTCTGTTTATTTGATTTCCAGTTTCGTCTTTTTCGATTTAATCTCAGCTTTTAATTGCAGTTCTTCTATCAGTACCGTCGCATCAATATCTTTGAGTTTCTTTAGTCCCGTAAAATCAAAAGTTACCGTCGTTCCATTCACTGGTTTAATGCACGACAAAATAAATTTAGCGATGAAGTCAGCATGAGATCCTTCAGCGACCAAATCGATTGATTTTTTCTCTACTTTGCAGCCCAAACTAGAATCAAATTGAATATACGTTGTGATTTTAGATTCAAAATCGTTAATCGCTGTCGTAAGTTTGCTTTTATCTTTGTCGGTTTTAGGCGCGTATTCAAAACCAACGACGCTTTCAGCCGGGGATTTAAATTCGATCTGTCCGTTTAATCCATCAAACGCAATCGACAGATCCGCATGACCGTGGCTATGAGAGCCGTGCTCGCGATGCTGATGTTTTTCTTTGGCAAGTACGAAAACAGAAGTGAAAACTAGAATGGCAAATGTAGATTTCATAAATCCCCGCAATTAAAATTAATGCTGATGAGCGCTTTCAGGCAGATCTAGCTTTGTCGTAGCAAAAAAAATTAAAGAAGGCACTCCACTTTTATGAAATAGTGAGTTATCAATATGGGTATGAGAAACATAGTATTATTATCCTTGGTAGTATGGAGTCTTTCTTCTTTTTCTGCTATAAATTTGAGCATCGTAGACGGTGCGGATGTCCTGGCTAAAGCGCCGATTCACCAAACGGCTGAGGGAAAAAAAGGAATCGTAGTCGTGTTTCTTTCTGCGAAATGCCCGTGTTCTGATAGCCACATTGTAGAAGTGAAGAGCCTGCATAAAGACTACCCCGAGTTTTCATTTGTCGCGGTTAATTCAAACGCGGATGAAACTAATGAGTTAGCTCAAGACTACTTCAAACGGGCTGGATTAGAATTCCCGGTAATCAAAGATAAAAATCTAGAGTTAGCCGATCGCTATAAAGCCTTTAAAACACCACACGCTTTTGTTATGAATAGTGATGGAAAAGTTTTATATCAAGGCGGCGTGTCGAGTAGTCGCCAATTTGCCACGGCGGATAGAAAATTTTTACGCGAAGCTTTGATGAATATTCATGATGACAAACCGGTCACTATGGAAGAGGGGCGAACGTTAGGTTGCGTGATTTCGCGCGGAGAAAAAAATGTTTGGTAAACGCAGTTTTGTTTGTCTATTTTTAGTTTTGCAATTGGTCGGTTGTGCTCAGCCTAAATATGTTCAAGAATCTGGCGCGACGGAAAACAAAATCGCTCAAGAAGAAAATAAAGCCGATTGTTCGATTACGTTTTCTGAATCTAAGTATTGCTTATCTTGGTATTGGGAAGCAAAGCCAACGGCATCCCAGCCCGGTAGTTTAATTTTTAAAATCTTTCGACAAAATCAATTCGATCAAACACCTGTTGAGTTGGATGCAACTCAAGTACCTGAAGTTATTCTGTGGATGCCGGGAATGGGGCATGGATCATCGCCTACACAGACGACACGTTTAGATGTGGGAACTTACAGAGCCAGCAAAGTGTTTTTCATTATGCCTGGAGATTGGGAAATTCGTTTTTCCGTAAAAGAAAATGAACAGTCAAACAGTAAACAAGTGGACGGCGCCGTTGTTGCGATCACTATCTAGTTTACTTTTAATATTAGCATTCTGTGATTTCGCACGCTCTGCCGCCTGCTGTGGTGGTGGCATGTCAGTGCCAACGATGATTATCAGCGATGATCGCGCGCAGTTCTCGGCCTCCTACGGGCGAATGGATGTCTCTGTCGACAATGTGGATAGCCAAGGCATTTGGCGTCGCTGGGATCAACATCAACAAGTTCAAACGATAAAATTGGAAGGTGCTCACATTATCAGTGATCGCTGGCAAGCGGGTGTATCGATGCCCATCATCCAACGGCAATACGGTAGCGACAGTTATTCAGGACTTGGCGATATCGCAGCCTCATTGAGCTACGAATACCTATCCGACTGGAATTACAATCCGTATCGACCTAAAGGAATTGGTTTTATTCAAGCCACGATTCCCACGGGTAAATCACGCGCGGATTCTGAAGTTGGTGGTTTAGATTCACGCGGTAATGGGTTTTGGGCGATGGGCGTTGGCACAATGTTAACAAAGTCATGGGCATTGTGGGATGTATTCGTAATGCTTGAATGGCATCGCTCGTTCGAGAAACACGTTTCAACGTCGTTGGTTCAAGGACAGGTTCGTCCGGGACGAGGATCTAATTTAGGTTTTGGTTTTGGGTTCAACTGGGTGATGTATCGTGCGGGGTTTAGCTTAACACGAACACAAGAAGATCCAATTGAGACTCAGCTCAGCGACGGAAACAGCAGCTGGCAAGGTCAAGAGCGCTGGGACACAGTGGCGTTATCGCTGAGCTATTTGCAAGGTGAGCAATGGTCATGGACGATGAGCTACAGTGATCAGACGGTATTTGGTGATCCTCTGAATACAAGTCTTGGAAAGAGTTTTGGTTTGCAGCTGCAACATCGTTGGGCGCGTTAAGAAATCTTAAATCCTTTTTTATAGCTTATTAACATCAAGATATTTTCACTCGTTAGAAGGAAATTTTCCGTTTCGGTAGTTGTAAATTCGCAACGAAATAGTAACGTATTGGAAGAA
This sequence comes from Bdellovibrio sp. 28-41-41, assembly GCA_002256935.1. Lineage (GTDB taxonomy): Bacteria > Bdellovibrionota > Bdellovibrionia > Bdellovibrionales > Bdellovibrionaceae > UBA2316. The sequence goes on along the minus strand of NCGL01000005.1, from coordinate 48,581 downwards.
TGGATCTTTTAAAAGCCTACAAACAATATCTAACCCTATCCTCAGAACTTTTCTGCTCAATGGATCTTGAAGGTACGGTTCGCGAACCCATGGGGCCATGGCTTGATAAGACAGGATTCTCGATTGCCGATTTGATCGGCCAAAATATTTTCAAATATATCCATGCCGATGACATCGGATTATTGCGAGGCGCGATGCTTGGTGCTTTTACTCCGCAAAATATTGGTTTGCGGTTAAGAAATAACACGGGCGAGGCTGTTTGGTTTGAAGTTACTGTATGTAGTTCTCACGAAAATGGATTATTTGTTTTACGTGCCTTAGATATTTCGGGACGAATTCGTAAAGATTTAGCTAACTCCACTCAAACGCGATCACTTTTGAAAGAGATTAGCTCGATCAAGCAACGCTTGGAACTGGCAATTCGAGCCGTCAAGTTTGGTGTTTGGGATTGGAACTTAAAGTCAGGTCATATCATTTGGGACTCTTACATGTACGAACTGTTTGATATGACAGAATCCGAGTTTACAGGCGAGTATGTATCGTTTGAGGGCCGCATTGTTGAGGATGATAGGGACGCCTTGCAAACGCAGTTAAACGAAACATTTGAAACTCGCCAGTCAGATTTTTCGTCTGAATTTAGAATTCGCGACAAAGCAGGGCAAATTAAAGTTATTAAAGCCGTGGGCAGTTGTTTCTACGATAGCGATGGTAAAATTGAGCGCATGGTCGGTAATAATTGGGATTTTACATCGACACGTGACACGGAAATGAAGTTAAAGGAAGCTCACTATCTGGCATTGCAGTCCGCTCAAATGGCTACGCTGGGTGAGATGGCCAGCGGGGTGGCTCATGAAATCAATAACCCGTTAGCCATTGTTCAAGGTAAGGCTCGGCAAATCGATCGTGCGATTCAAAATGAAAATATCGACGTCGACAAGATTCGCACTGATATTCAAAAAATTTTGTCAACCACGGATCGTATCGTAAAAATTGTAAAGGGTTTGCGTTCGTTTTCACGCGATTCAACGAAAGATCCATTTGATAGAGTTTGGGTGTCATCCATCATCAATGAAGTTTTGGATTTAAGCAGCGAACGATTTAAAAATCATGGCGTTGAACTACGACTGAATTTAATTGAGGATGCCAGAATTCAATGTAGAGGCGCTCAGATCGGGCAAGTCCTGATGAATCTTTTGAGCAACGGACATGATGCCGTTATGGACGGTATCGAGCCTGAAAATAAATGGGTGCTGATTGAATCCAAAAAAGTCGGTGATCAAATAGTTATTTCAGTCATGGATTCTGGCAAGGGTATTCCGGATGAGGTCGCAAAAAAGATGATGCAGCCATTTTTCACAACGAAAGGTGTTGGTAAGGGCACTGGATTAGGCTTAAGTATTTCTAAGGGCATAGTGGAAGAACATTTAGGATCGCTTCGCTATGATGCCCAATCCGCCCAAACGTGTTTCGTTGTCGAGCTACCGATTGATTACGCTATAAAAGAACCGGACCGTTTCCGGGTACAGATCCCGAGTCACATCTAACGTCTCGGATTTGGAATTCTTTAGGTGCGCGTGTCTCATATTGAGATTTTGAATCAAGTTTGGTCTTGTTTATACCGATGCGAACTATATGAAAAATGCATACGTTTTAGTGTTTATCTTTTTTTTGTTCCAAGGCTGCTCACGCGCGGGGCGCACGGACACGGCTATAATCCAAATCCAACTTCCCGAAACATCCTCAGGGTTAACTTCAGAAGGTATATCCAGTGGTGTCGTGGCAGAACCGGTTACTGTGGAAGAAATCAACTGCTTTGGGGTTTTTATTGGTGGTCCTGATGAAGCTCTAAAACGAAATGTCTGTTCATTAGGTAAAAAAGAAGAGTCCTCATCGTTACGTAGTGGCGGCGAAATTTTTTTTGGTGATTGGATGGCCGCAGTGCCGGCTGGTAAAAAAATTGAAATGGATGTCCCATCTGGTTCGGATCGAGTTATTCACTTGGTTGGTTTCAAAACGGCATCTACAGAAGATTGCCATGACTTCAAAACTCTCGGTATTCCGAGTGAAGACAAAATGAGCAGTGCGTTTATCTTGGGCTCAGTTGGAGAATTAGATCTTAAACCGGACGAGACAGTCACTGTTCCTGTTGTCATGAAACTCGATTTTGGCAGAACTATCACTGACTGCAACGGCCCCGACGCCCCGAAGGGTAATAGTAGTAAACCTTATTTAAGGTTTGAAGGTATTGGGGGGTTTAATTCTGTTACGCAAAGGGATGAAGGGTCGCTCAATACATGTTACTCCTTTCAGCCGAGTTTATACATCGATCAAGGTTCTCCATGGATTGATCCAGGCAACGCAGAAATCCACATCAACGTATCCACGGTGGGGTTTGGACAATTTTATTCTGGTGCGGGTTGCACGAATTCAACTACTGATTTAGTAATCCCAGCGGGGCAAAATAAATCCGCTGCGACTTATTATTTTAAATCCTATGTCCCAGTTAATAAAGATTTGGGCGGCGTAGTCTTTTCCGGTTATACGAAAGAGATCACGGGGCTTCAGCAAACGATCTATATTCAATAAACGTTCATTCAGAAAAACGAGTATCAACGGTCGGGCTCCGTATGGGTCTGTTTTGTTACGCTAGAGCCCGCAAACTCTCGAAATAATTCTTGGCTAATGTTTTCCTTTATTAGATGATGTTTCGCATATGATGCATCTACTTGATATAATTTTGCACCTCGACGTGCATGTGGCCGAATGGATTCAAATGTTTGGTCCGTGGATCTATGTGCTGATGTTTTTGGTGATTTTTGCCGAGACCGGCCTTGTTGTGACCCCTATTTTACCGGGGGATTCATTGCTGTTTGCGCTCGGTGCGTTCACTGTAATCGACGGCGGCCTAGATTTATGGATCTTGCTCATTTCGCTGTCCGTTGCTGGAGTTTTAGGCGATGCCGTTAACTACCATGTGGGTAAATATATGGGTCCCAAGGTTTTCGAGCGACAATCCCGTATTTTCAAGCGTGAATACTTAGAACAAACTCAAGCGTTTTACGACAAGTGGGGACCATTCACTATCGTAGCGGCTCGGTTTGCTCCGATTGTTCGTACATTTGCTCCGTTTGTAGCGGGGATTGGAAAAATGAATTACCGCAAGTTTTTTGTGTTTAATGTAATGGGCGGAGTTTTATGGGTGTTTACGTTTATTTTAGCGGGTCATTTCTTTGGAAATATGCCGGCTGTGAAACGTAATTTCCACATTGTGATTTTTGGTGTCATTGGGGTTTCAATGATTCCAATTATTTGGCCACTGATATCAAAAAGATTTTCAAGCAAAATTAATAAAAAACCAACTGTGCCTAACTAGGTTTGGAAGAGTTAAAGATGAAGGATAAAAAATTAGCTAATGAAGCTATAGATATATTAAATAAAATTTTAGAGTGCGAACTAGCAGGCGTTGTTCGCTACACGCATTATTCATTGATGGTATTTGGTCACAATCGCATACCTATCGTTAAATGGTTGCGCGATCAGGCCTCTGAATCGTTAGGCCACGCAAGCGAAGCTGGCGAGCATATCACCACATTAGGTGGACACCCAAGTTTAAAAATCGGTAAATTAATTGAAACTGAAAAGCATTCTTTAAACGATATTTTAAAAGAAAGCTTAGATCATGAAGAATCTCAGTTAAATAATCTATACTCATTGTTAAAATTGGTAGAAGGTAAATCAGTCTTCTTGGAAGAGTACGCGCGCGAGATGATCACAGAAGAAGAAGCTCACGTTGCCGAAGTAAATAAAATGCTTCGCGTTCAACCGAAGTAATTTATTTTTTCATGTAGAATCGTTTGCACTCAAGTGATTTTTCTCCAGCGCCGTAGTCGCCAATGAATTCTACAGGTGCTAAGCCTTTATGACGGTGAAATACGGCATCTAAATGGGTGAATAGTTTATCAAACGATAACATCGCAAAGTTTCGACCGCTGACGTGAAGCAACTGATTTGGATCATTCGTTTTGCCCGATTTGAATGGCGGTGTCACCAACGGCGATGTACTGTGCATGTGACTTGAAACAACAACGTAAGTCTTGTAACCGAAAACATGCTCAGGAACTTGTCGGACTTCAGAATAGTGAACATCGCCAGTCAAGAAGATGGCTTTTGTTCCGTGATTTCTAAAAATTTCTCTAAACGCATCCCACTCTGAGGGAGCATCACGCTCTAGAGATTCTTGTTTTTCGGAGATGTTTAGAATCGACATGCCGCTCGCTACAATAACTTCTTTTTGTCCGCGAACTTGTTCTTCGATCCAATTTACTTGATCCATGCCGAGCAAAACTTTGCCTTTTGCGTCGTAGTACGAACGATTATCAAGCATTAGAACCTTTTTGCCAAAAATAGAAAAACTGTAGGATACACCCGGGCCGCGGCTGATAACTTCATCCGCTGGTGGAACAGGGTAGTACGATCGGAATAAATCTAACATTTTCTTCTTGAACGGATTCGAGGCATCAGCGGCATCGTAACCAAAGTCGTGATCGTCCCAGATAGAATACACGGGAATCATTTTCGCTTGGCGATAAATGGCCTCTTTTTTCCAAGATTGGATGTAGCGTTTTTTAATATAGTCCAAACCAGGGTGGTAGAAGTAGTATTTGCTGATCGCCCATTTCACGACCGCTTGGAATGCGTTATCGCCGTAGACAAAGTCACCAAGAACAAAGATGGCGTTAGGTTTTTGATCCATTAAGCGATCCCACATTGAGCGAGATTTATCGTCCGGACTCAGAATCCCTTGGCGAGAGCATGAACAAACGGCCGCCTTTGGATTTTCAATTTTTTGATCGAGTGACTTAAACTCGCGTGCGTCGACCACTTGGCCGGCTTTATTCTTGATAACAAGTTCATAAGCGGCTCCAGGAATGATTCCTGAAATTTCTAAGGTGTCGACTTGATGATCAAATCCGACGTCATTCGCTTTTACTTTTAGAGTGACATCTTTTTGCATAATTTCATAAGTGTACTCTTGGCCAGGTTCACGAAGAGCGGTGATGTAGGATGTGCTTTCGTTTGTGTAACCCTGAAGTACGGGAACTTTACCAGTGAATTGCGATCGGTTGGCAGCGAAAGCCAAAGCGGATAGCAATAGGGTCGAGAGAATGATTTTGAACGTACGTGCTGCTTGCAAAGTGCCTCCGTCATACCTTTAGACAGTGCCGCTAATTGGGCGAGTAAATTCCCAAGCACGTGCCGAATGAATTTAAACTCTTTTAGCCTCTATTAAATCAGCTTTGGAGTTTACCTTCCTATCAGATGGTATCTGCTCTATTTTTTATTAAATTTTGCAAGAGTTGTGCACAGTTACCCACGATCCTGAGCATTGTTAAACATTCGTCTCTAAAAAACCTAGCGCGTGAGTTCCAAACCAGCTAAATGCTTGGCCGTCGACGATGGCTGAAGCGAAGGGTAAGGATTTTAGTTCCGATACTTTTTTGTGGAAAGGATAAGGTTCGCTAGAAAATAGAAGTAAAGTTGATTTTGGATCAAGCAAACTTAAATCTATTTCTGGATAATGAACTGTAGTGGCCGAGTTTGATAGCGGCAAGCCCACCATCCTAGCGACGTCGCCAATGAATGTCTCTTTGGTAGCGACCATCCATGGGTTTTTCCAAATTACATAATATATAGACTCAATTTCTTGTTTTGGTGTGTTTACCCATTCGATCAGACCAGGCAGTGTTAGCCATCGTGTTGATTTCAAATCTTTCGGTGGTGAAGAAGCGATTTTTCCCCATCGTTTCAAGACAGAATCAAATTTTCCGCGGGCTACAGTGTCCTGTTTTCCAATTGCATCGGAGATCACTGCGATGCCTTCGATGCAAGTTTGGATGTTGTGTACATGCGTCGCTACGAACGGAATCGAGTGGCCTTCGCTCATGAATTTTGGGTTTTCATCTTTGTCTAGGATAATCAAATCTGGTTTTAGTGATTGAATCAGATCAAGATCCCAATCTTTTGTGCCGCCGACTGTGGGTATTGATTTTATTTTGTCTTTGGGTTCGATGCAGAAACGAGTGCGGCCTGTGACTTCAATGGATAGTGAGAGTAACATTTCTGTCCATGAGGGGACCATGCTGATGATGCGGGGGTGCTTGTGTGTATGTGTCATCAGTAATTAGTCATCTCGTGATTTATAAATGATGTCTATAATTTAAATTGGACTAAAACCCCGGGCTTTTTGATCCAGATAAAGAAAAATTCATTGGATAATACCTCAGCTACTTTTTATTCTAATAAGTACATATGCAAAAAACTTTATTGATCGTTGATGATGAATCGGACATTCGTGAATCTCTAGCAGAGACGCTCAAATCATTGGGAGCGAAAATCTTCTTAGCTAAGGACGGCCTGGAAGCGCTGGGTTTGATTCAAACGCACAAAATCATGGGGATTATCAGTGATGTGAATATGCCAGTTATGAAGGGTACCGAATTACTGCGTAAGATCCGCGAACTTGGCTACTTGACTCCGTTCGTTATTCTGACTGCGTACGGTGATAAAAAGATGGCATTAGAGGCCCTGCGGTTGGGTGCCTTTGATTTCATCGACAAGCCATGGTCGATCGAAAAATTGGTTTCTGTTACAGAAAAAATATTAGAAATTGGTAACGAAATTATATTTTGGGAGAGCGAAGTCGATATTCAACGCTCGTTCTTTAGCTACCAAGATGAAAATTCACAAAGACTCATTGCTGCACTGACGCGTGAAGATGGCTTTGATTTCAAAAAAAAGCTGTAAACGCACAGCCGATCTACCTTAAAATAGTTGAATTCCCCGCTTGAGCCTTGATATAACATCAGATCAATTAGGGGAGAATCAATGTTCAACATTAATCGTTTTTTTATTGTGTCTATATTGACGTTAGTGTCAGCTGCAGGAATGGCAGCTAAAACTACGGCAAAATCAACGACCAAGACAACAACTAATCCACTGCTAGTTAACTGGTGGAACGGTCCTCACGGTGGGGTTCCGATGTTCGATAAAGTGAAAATCGCCGATTTTCAACCAGCAATGGAAGCAGGAATGATCGAAGCTAAAAAAGCGATCGAGGCGATTGCTAGCAATCCAAAAGAAGCTACATTCGAAAATACTATCCTGGAAATGGAAAAATCAGCGCGCGTGCTTGAGCGTACGATGACCTATTACAGTGTATGGAGCGGTGGTTTAAACAATGCTGAATTCCAAGAAGTCGAGAAAACTATGTCGCCTAAATTAGCGGCATTTGAAGATGAAGTGATTCAGAATTCAAAATTATTCAAACGTATTGAATCGGTTTACAATTCACCTGCGAAAGCTAAATTGACACCAGAACAACAACGTTTGGTTTGGTACCAATATAATAAATTTATTTTAAAAGGTGCTAAATTAGATGATAAACAAAAAGCACGAGTCAGCGAAATCAATCAGCGTCTAGCACAGCTTGCGACTCAATTCAGCCAAAACCAATTAGCTGATGAAGCTAACATCTCAATGACATTAGATAAAGCTTCGGACTTGGCGGGTTTGCCTCAACCTTTGATCGATGCGGCGGCTGAAGAAGCTACGAATCAGAAAAAAGCGGGTAAATGGGTTTTAACTAACACTCGTTCAAGCATCGAGCCGTACTTAACGTACGCGACTAATCGTGAACTTCGTGAAAAAGCATTCAAAATGTGGACATCGCGTGGTGATAACGGCAATGCTAATGACAACAACAAAATTATTCCTGAAGTGTTAAAATTACGTACTGAGCGTTCTAAAATCTTGGGTTTTGAAACCTACGCACATTGGAACTTAGCAGACAACATGGCTAAAGACCCCGCTAAAGCTATGGATTTAATGATGCAAGTTTGGAAACCAGCCGTGGTCCAAGTCAAAGCAGAAGTTAAAGATATGCAAGCGATCGTGGACCAAGAAAAAGGTGGTTTTAAAATCCAACCTTGGGACTATCGTTTTTATGCAGAAAAAGTTCGTAAAGCTAAATACGATCTAGATATGAATGCGGTTAAGCCCTACTTGCAATTGTCACAAATTCAAAAAGGTTTGTTTTTCACTGCTGAAAAACTTTTCGGAATGAAGTTTGAGCAATTAAAAGGCGTTCCTGTGTTTCACCCGGAAGTGACTGTTTATAAAGTGACTAAAGCGGGAAAACAAATCGGTCTTTGGTATTTTGATCCGTATGCACGCGCAGGTAAAAATTCGGGTGCTTGGATGAGCGCTTACCGTGAACAAAGCCGAATCGACAAGAAACCGTTAACAACAATTGTTTCTAACAACTCTAACTTCATCAAAGGAAAACCGGGTGAGCCTGTGTTGTTGTCTTGGGATGATGCTGTGACTATGTTCCATGAATTTGGTCATGCTCTTCATGGTTTAAGCGCAAATGTAACGTACCCAACTTTATCTGGAACTAACGTTCCCACTGACTATGTAGAATTTCCATCGCAAGTTATGGAAAACTATTTAGAAACTCCAGAAGTTTTGAAGCTTTTAACTAATGTTAAAGGCGAGCCAATTCCAAAAGATTTAATCGAAAAAATCGAAAAAACAAAAACATTCAACAGTGGTTTTACGACAGTTGAATTTTTGGCCTCAGCGATCGTGGACATGAAACTTCATATGTCACCGGACACTAATATCGACACTGCTAAGTTTGAAAAATCAGCTTTGAAAGAGTTAGGAATGCCAATTGAAATCGTGATGCGCCATCGTCTTCCAGCATTTGGTCACTTGTTCTCGGGCGAAGGCTATGCGGCCGGATACTACAGCTACCTTTGGTCACAAGTTTTAGATCACGATGCGTATGAGGCGTTCGTAGAAGCAGGTAACCCATACGACAAAAAAACGGCTAAGAAATTAGTTGATTACGTATTCTCAGTTGGAAACACAATGGACCCAGCTGATGGCTATCGTCAGTTCCGTGGCCGTGATGCCAAAGTAGATGCTCTGCTTCGCGCACGTGGTTTCCCGGTTCCTGAACTAAAAGTAGAAACTAAATAAATACTAACGTCGTAGTAAACGTTATAGTGTATTACTTCAAACGGGCGCCTAAATGGTGCCCGTTTTGTTTTGATCTAAACCTAGCAAGTGATTGATTCTAGACTTCAAAGTAGTGGGATTTAGGCCGAGCTATCTATATGTCCCAAACTACCAAAATTTCATAGCGACTAATTTTTTATTTTTGATATTTGGTACTTCCATCTCGGTTCTGACACTCGCGCAAGAGTGGAGATTTATATAGCGGCTTCATTTGTGTTAATAGGTGCAGGGTTCTTGTTTTTACAACTGACTCGAGGGAGATACTGCCCTGCCAGTATGCTTGAAATTTTGGGTTGTACGATGAAGAGGCTACGCGTCGAAATCGTATGGGTGAAGCCGGCGATGAAAATACTAAGATCCCGATTTTGGTAGTTGCGGAGAATGTTGTTCAGGATAGTGCGCAAAATTGCTATGATGCTGGAATGAACGATTGTAACGTAAAAAAATGAAATCCCCGGGGGCGTAACGTGATTGATAAAAATGCTATTGAGATGCTGCAACAGTTAGCAATGGACGGAAATAAAAATCTAGTCAAAGATTTAGTGGGTTTATTTATACGAGAAACCACGCCAATATTGAAGACTATGCGGACTCAAGTTGAGCAGGGTGACTTTGTTTCGGCGGCCAAAGCAGCCCATCATTTGAAATCATCGTGTGCAAATCTTGGTGCTTATAAAATGCAAGAAATCGCCGAAAGAATTGAAAAGCTAAAAACGAACGGCACCCGAGATTTGCTGATGCCCCTCGTTGATGCCTTAGAGAATGAATTTCAACTTGCCGCTTCCGAACTGCAGAAATACATGTCACTATAAATATTCTGGACTTGTTATTGATTTTGATTCGGGCAACATAATTAAATCAACTTAATTTATAATAAAATCGAGTTGAAATATGTATTCTGCCTATGCTTAAATAGGCACTAGCGGGGGGATTTAATGTATTCACGAGCTGTTTTGGGATCTCTTCATGGGTAGTGATAGAATTTTGTTGGTTGAAGATGCGTTAAGTATGCAGTTGGTGGTTCAATCCGCTGTAGGTAATTTGTGTGCTTTGACGTGTGTTACGTCCGTTGCCGATGCGGAACGTGAACTAGCTGATGTACCATATGCTTTGTTGTTATTGGATATTGAGCTTCCTGATGGTAACGGTTTTGAGTTTTGCAAAAAAATTCGTGATAATCAAAAATTCCAAAATTTACCAATTGTATTTTTAACCTGGAAATCCGATATTAATCATCGCGTACTTGGGTTTTCACTAGGCGCGGACGATTACATCGTTAAGCCTATTGAACCAAAAGAATTTTCGGCTCGTATCGAATCAAAACTAAAACGTCGTCCGCAAGGGCCGTTGCAAACTTCATTTAGAAAATCAGATTTCCTCGTCGATTTAACGTCCCACCGAATTTTCTTGGTGCATGTGGGTGGTGCTGAATCGGAGTTAAACTTAACGCCGATTGAATTCAAACTATTGGTGCATTTCTTAAGAAACGAAGGCGTTATCATTTCACGCGAAGAATTGCTGGTGGCTGTATGGGGGAGCTCGGTTCACGTTTCTGCCCACACGATTGATACTCATATCTCTTCACTTCGTAAGAAGATTTCAAGCACGGGCCATCAGTTGAAAGCTGTTGTTAAGAAGGGTTATTGCTTTTCTTTTCAGCCAGCTGTGGTGAAGTCAGATGTTACGGGAACTTAGGTTTCTCGCTCTTCTTCGTATTGTTGAAAAAGCTCCTCGTTTTTGTGACGTCGTCGTTTGAGTTCACTCACGATTTGTATTTCCAGGAATAAGCTCACTAAAAAAAACAGATCAATGCGAACAGTCGGGTGTTTATAAAAGTACTTCGAATCGACGTGAAGGTGGCCACGCAATTTCGATCGTTGGTTATGATGATTCTAAAAATGCCTTGATCATTAGAAACAGGTGGGGCGTTGACTGGGGTGAGAATGGGTTTTCCTACATAGATTATAAAGATAAATCGGGTTTTGGTAACCAGACATGGTTATTTGAAGTTCCAGCAATGAATTCCGTGATTAGCATGGAATCCCCGTTAGATCGTGATTTTATTTCAGGTGCATTTTCGTTGAAATCGACAAACAATATTTCATCGGCAGCTAAAGTGCGCTACACTGTAGTGCGCGCGGATCAATCGGTCGTGGCTACTTATGTCGATGATGAAAAAGCGTCATCAGCATCGCTAGACACGTTATCGATGACTGATGGTAAATATCAAATACGTGTTGAGGTTTTGGATCGTAATGATCGCACACTAGCTCAGTCGACTCATCAGTATTTCTATGTTGTAAATTCCGAGCCTGAATTAAATATTGCTTTAAATATAGCCGGCATCGATTCGGCAAAAGAATTGTCGGGCCGAATCGAACTTGAAGTTAGCGCGAAAACTTCGAGCGTGCCATAGATAAGATCGTAGAATCCGCGCACTACAAGGTTAACATCAAGAATTAGTTTTTTAAAATCTGACGTGGCGTTTTACCCCGTCAGATTTTCAACACGGGAAAATATGACCCGTCAATTTTGCCCTGTAGCAAATTAGTCCTTTTTGGCAGTTGGTTTACTGTTTGCAAAATCCCTTCTCGGAAAAACAAAAAACAACAACACGAGGAGATTTTGTGAAGAAGTTAATTCTTTTGGTAGCTATGATGAGTCTGATTATTTCTTGTAATAAGAGCAGCACTAACAACGATCCAGTAGACAATGTTCGTGAAGCGGCAAAAGAAGCTAGCCTTCAAGAAAAAACATTCCGAGGCGATTGCCAAGCTAAACCGGTAAATGAAATCGTAATGGGTTTATTGACTCTAGGTGAAGCATCAGTAAAAAGTCAGCGCGTTCAATATCGTTTCGCCGGTGCGAATGCATCACGCGTAACGCGTTTATACGCTTCAAGAGATTGCTCTGGCGCAGAAGCTTTCAGCTTTGAAGAATCTGGAGAGTTACGCATTCACCAAGATCAAAAAACAGCGGATAACTCTGTATTTGTAGATTTCGATTATCGCAAAGTTGAATTAACAATCTCTAGCCAAGCCGGTTTAGTGATCGCGAATAAAATTGGCGTTTGTAATATGAACGATTGGAATGTAAATGATCGCCGAGATGTAACTGGTACTTCAGAAGCCATTTCTTGTTACAACATCCGCGTTCCAAGACAAGAATTTAACGTATACCGTATTGATAACGGTAACACGCTATATTTTGGGACACATGACAAATCGAATGCTCCAGAGTCTAGACCTACGTCAATCAAAACTGAACTTAAATACACAGCTGAATAGTTAGCTGTTCAAAAATTTTTAACGACAGTGAAAAGCGTCTCATTATGGGGCGCTTTTTTTTTAGCAAATCTACCTAGCATCCGATAAGTTAGTATGAAAAAATATACTATTTGCGGGTTGAGTTTGATCCTTGTTTTTTTGATATCATGTACTCGTTCTGCCGTTGATAAAAACGGCGCCAATGTGGTGATTAAGATTCCTAGCAGTCATGAGCTTCAAGCGAAAACTCAAAATTTTTCTTCTAACAACTACGTAAATAAATTAATTCAGAAAAATGCTTTGCAAACGATGAGTAGCGATCCAGCTCCGACTGGTTTTGACGGCACTCGTCCGTTGAATTGTTTTGCTGTTATGGTTTCTGTTCCGGTGTCAACTGAGGATAAACATAAGTATCATTGCAGTAAAAATGCTTCTAGCCAAGGCGCTGCGGTTTCTTTTGGCGCTGATGTTTTAAGTGCAGTTGTTTCATCCGGCGGGGCAATTGAAATGACTTTGGACAGTGGGCCTGATCGCGTTTTTCGCTTGATCGGACTGCATTCGAAAAATGGCGCGTGTCCCGGAATAGAGGAAAGTGGAGGTGTTTATGGAAACGGCTATTTGGTGGGGGAAGAAAGCAATGTAGACCTAATTCCTAGTAAAGACACTGAAATAAGAATGAAAATGTCGTACGACTCGGATAAATATGTCGACCAATGCGACGGAGTCAACTTTCGAGAAGATAGCAGTGGCGGCGGCGATAACTCAGCCAATCGTTTAGCCGTTAAAAAAGATTATTTCCCAGTGAATCAAATCGTCGAGAGCACATGCCAGAGTGTCGATGTTGTCGGTCAGAACAACAGCAGCAATTTCGCTAGTGTAAAATCAACGGTGACGTTTAAACTGCTAGGTAATGGTGCCGCGATGAACATTTACAGTTCCTACGAGGGATGTTCAACGAACAGTGCCGTCAGTGACGTGACAATAACGGCTGGCCAAGATCGCAGCCAAATTTGGTTTGTCGGGCCTTCCAAAAATACCTCGCCTAATTTAGATATAAGTATTTCATTTGCCTCTAATCCGGATGGGCTATTAGAAGTGCCTTTGACGGGAATACAAGTTCGTAGCTCCAATGACAAATCGTTTGAGATCTATGCGCCTAATCGAATTCTAGCGGGCAGTTGTTATCAATTTAATTTGGATGCGAAATACATGAGTAATTCCAATTATTCGAGCCACTTTTCAGCCACGACAATTGCGGTGGACAATGGAGCTGCCTATTCCGACTCTTCATGTACGACATCGGCTACGTCTGTGAGCTTTACGTCGGGAAAATCATCGTCTCCAATTTACGTCAAAACATCGGGCCTGTTTGATTCCAAAGTAAAAATTACGGCGAGCTACAGCGGTTTTGTCGATGGCGAGAAAATAATCGAAGTCGGTACTGGGAGTTCCGTTTTGGCTAATGTTGAAGTTCGTCATAACAATCAGACCATGGTAGGCGATTGTGTAAAAACAACTGTCACATTTTTAAATGAAAACTACACGGCGATTAATTTGCCGGCAGCCTTAACATTAAACATGTCTGGTTCGGGTTCTGTAGCTTCGTATTACAATGATCAGTGGTGTATGGCGCCAAATGGAGGGGTCTCAGCTGTGGCCGTGGCCGCAGGAGCTTCGTCTGCTGAGTTTTATTTTTCGCCTTTGATCTATGGAACTCAGATTGTTCAACTGACGACAGCGGAGATACCCGCGTACGGCATGCAATATTTTGCAAACTATCAATATAAAATATCGGCAACGCCGAGTTCGTACACGGTGGCGCCCGGTGAATGTGTTCCTGTCGCGATCTATACTCAATATCAAAATAGTTCGGCAGCGTATTTTGGAACTCCAACTACGGTCAACGTAACATCGCCATTTGCGATGTTTTCTGATTCTGTTTGTAAAAATAATATCGGTAATTCGGCAACTATTCAGGGCGGATCAAATTACGCCGGCGTGTTTTTCCTGATCGACAATGCCACATTGGGTGAGGTTAATCTTAATTTAATATTCCAAGCGGCCGGGTTGTCGCCGAGTTCATTTAGTCTGACTGTCAGTCAGCGTCCGGCTTTTTCCTCGTCATGGGGACTATCCGCCCATAAAGTTCCACACAATTATCCGCTGGATATGAAATTGTTTTGGGTTCCATTTACGGGAATCGGGCCTTATACGTATTCGAAAACGGCTGGGACGGGATCGTTAGCTGGTGATATTTATTCGCCAGTGGCCGCAGAAAATGCTGCGTTTGCAGTCTCGGATTCACAGGGCGCGACATTTAACATCACCGCACAGACGGTACAAAATGTGTTCACTAATAATTTCGTAGCGGGGCAATTGCCATCGGGTTATAGTTTCTCGCGCGGTAGTGTGGGAAAATATTACGACTCATCGGGAACTCTGGTAGATGCGACAGCGGGTACTCCGCGATTTGATAGAGACTCTGATCCAGCGACAGGGCATGCGGCAGTAGGCTTGTTGATCGAGCCTGCGAGTACTAACCACGTGGTCTACAGTAGTTATTTGTCAGCGAGCAGTTGGAATAAATCATATACAAATGTGGTAGCCTCAACATCCGTGCTAGATCCTACAGGCAATTCCTATAGCGATGTTTTAGAGTGGAATAATCCTACATTTACAAATATGGCCTATGCATCTTCGCAAGCCATTGCGCCATCGGGAGGAATTACTTATTCGGGATCAGTGTTTGTAAAACAAGATACCGCTCGTTTTGTGGGTATGAAAATTCATGAATACGGCAGTAGCTATGGTTATTCCGGCGTGGTCATTGATTTGGCAACCGCTGCTGTGGTTGGAATGAATGATCCTTGGAGCGGTGACTACAGTGCCAACTTTGGAGTTCAGAAATTAAAAAATGGTTGGTTCCGTATTTGGACTAACTATGTCGCTAAAGGTGGCAGTGGTATTCAATTGTATTTATATCCTGCCTATCACGGTGGTACAACGCTAACTCCCGTGCGAGATAACACGGCGACTGGTCGCACGTATTTTTGGGGTGCGCAGTTAGAGGTTGGTGAATCAGTGACATCGTATATTCCAACTTCAGCGGTTGCAGCTTCACGGAATGCCGATGCGTTTAGTGTTGCCATATCGACTGGGGCGCCAACCTATGCGAGTGCTACAGAAAGTACAATTCGATTTGAATATTCGCGTCCAGAGGGCAGTCGTCCAACGACGGGTGCATTGTTCGCGGTTTGCGGAACTAACTGTTCAATGGAAAGAATCAACGCCAATGTTTATTTTGGTGATTCAGTTGGTTTCGAGGCCCTAGCATTGAGTGGTGGTGACTACAGACTGCAGACGTCCAGCAACTATGCTGCAAACAAGGGAGTAAATAAACTGGCCGTCAGTATCTCTAACGATGCAATGTATGGCTTCAATTGGGCTCTGAATACATCTTCGGGTACAAGTGCTACGGCTTACGGATCGTATCATCCTAATTTTTCTAACGGCCAAATTTATTTAGGTAGTGACGGTAATAGTTTAAATCAAACTACAATTCATTTACGAAGTTATGAATTGTGGGCAGATAAAATTTCTGGTCCTGGCTTAAAAACCATGACGAATCCTTAGGTATTTATTTTTTCGCTTTGTTTTGAGTTAGCGCTTGATCGCTGACCCATTTCTGAAAGGTCTGATTGATATCACTGATACGACAGACCTTTTCTAGATAGTCTTCCATTTTTCTTTGCACGCTTAATCGCAGTAAATTTCTAAAATCACAACGAGCACTCAGCATTTCGGCCAGGGCTTGTGATGTCATGTAGTGATTTAAAATATCTTGATCATTACCACTCATCGGATGAATCATTTTTGTCACATCTTTTGGTAGTGGGCGTTTCAACATGGTTTTGTAATCAACTTTGCCGAAGTTAGCGATGTGATTGGCCATGCCTTCTTCAAGCCATTTGGGAATGGCGTCTTTGTATTTCTGTGCGGATGTGATGTGAACTAATTCGTGTCCAAAAACGCGATCGAAATTACTGTCGATAACTTTTGGTCCCAGCAGAATACGATTTTGACCTCGCTGGGTCACCGCTAGTGCCATTGGTCCTAGCGAGTGAACCGATTCAAATTCTTTTTGATTTTGGTACCATTGAACTTCGACTCGTCGGATATCCCACTCCATAATTCTAGTGACAGAATCGGCGATCCGATTGACTCGAGACAAATTCACCCATTTCGGAACGTCACTGAACCGCGCACAGTTAGTCAGTAGTTCGGCGGAAAAGGCCGTTGCTGAAAAAAAGAATAGAATAAAATATTTCGTCATGCTTTAAGAGGGATTTCCATTACAAAACACGTTTGTGGTTCGTTCGGTACGAACCTCATGTTACCACGATGCTCGCGCATAATTCCAAGAGAAATTGATAGACCTAGTCCTGTTCCAGAACCAGGTGCTTTGGTCGTAAAAAATGGTTCCATCAAGCGGGATTGGACATCCAGCGGGATCGGTGGTCCGCTGTCGCGCACGTACAGATAGAGAAATTTTTTAGACACCTCAAACGAGATCGAGATTTCTTTGTTCGTTTGGTTCTTTACTGCATCGACGCCGTTGTTGAGGAGGTTCAGTAAAACTTGAGATAACTGAGATTCGCGGCACATAAAAGAAATATCCGGTATTTTTCCTACGTTAAGCTGAATGGAATGGGAAAGCATCGTTTGACGACAGAGTTCAAGTGTCTCATTAAGCCAATGGGATAAGCTGACCTCAAAGAAAGGATCTTGAGCCCCATTGCGTGAAAATGATCTTAAGCTGCTGATGATCTTGGCGATACGATTGGCTGTGTTTAATATTTTTTCTAGGTCCTGGCTCAGTTTGGTTATATCTATTTTATTTTCGTTTGTATTCTGACTATCGACGATGCGTTTTAGTCCATTTGCTTTTCCGACGATGATGGCTAGTGGGTTGTTTATTTCGTGAGCCATCCCAGCGGCCATGCGACCCAATGCCGACATCTTGGCATTCTGGATTAAGTTTTGCTGCATGAAATAGTCATTTAAGAAAGCACGACGAAGCCAAAATACAAGTAACGTACACAGCAATGAGAAGATAATCAGTGGAGACATCTTTTTAATCGTTAACCATTTGAGTTCATTGGCTGGAACGAAATACACTAGTGTAGAACTTAGCTCGGGAAAGTCTTCATAATAAACTAAGTTATTATCTAGATTGATCAGATTAGAATGGTTGCGGTTTTTTGAGTACTTAGCCAGATTAATTAAATTAGAAGGAATAAGGTCGGCGGCTTTAGATATTTTCTTATCGGCAGACTCTACGCTCGACGGTTCCGCTAAAACTTGTTCTGCATGATTGTATAAAACAAGTTTTCCGATGGGGAATTCGCGGTGTTTAAGAACCGAATTGAATTGATCAATAGTGACATCCATCGAAACGGCACCTTTAAAGGTATCGTGGTCATATACAGGTTCAGAATAGGTGACCATTAAGCCAAGCCCGGCTTCATCGACATAGACTGAAGTCCAAAAGCCCTGACGGTTTGGATTGAATTTAGGAAGTGCATTTTTGTAAAATTCTTTCTCGAGCATTACCTGTTTAGAAAAGAAGAGCTCTTGCGGCTTAAGGTAAGGGGCCAGATACATAAAATCGTCGCTAGTGTAATAAAACCAAGGCGAACTTTTAATTTCAAAAAGGCTGGGTGCAAAATACGCACCCAATTCTAGCGCCATATTAATTTCAGTTCTTTTTTCTCTGGACAGAGAGCCCAGACTAGAGACTGTGGTCAGATTTCCCATTTTTTGCTGAACATAATCCGCTGGCATGCCTGTTAAATAAGCGCCTTTCATCTTTGGATCGTGTTTTAAAAATTTAAACCAGAGGCTGGTCTTATCGCGTGAAAATAAGAAATAGTTCTCGGCGAATTTCCGACTTGTCGCTACGAACTTAGTGATTAACTGGGATTCTGTGCGAAGACTGGCGTGAATGTCATTGAATTGATTTAGAACGGAGTGGCCTTGCTGAATCATGCCCGAATTATATTCGCGATAAACGGAGAATAGGATTGTTAAGCAAATAACAAATGCGATGAGGTTTACCTTTTTTTCAAAACTATTCGGTTTCATATTTTTCTCTAGTACGTGCAGACTAATTGAGTGGTCTAAAAATGTAAATTAATTAACAAGTGTTAAAGTAAATTATTATCCCAGTATTTAGGCGGGACTCGTCGTTATATTGTTGCCGCACAGATATCAAAATACGAAAATTAAATGTGAGTAAACAGCTGATTTGCCTATTTTTACGATATCCTAAATGGATCGTTATTTTCTGCCTACTGGTTGTCTCGCCAGCTACATTCTCACAAGCTAACAACGATTACGTCGACACCAAAGAACTCACCATCGAATGGGAACCAGTTCCGGGGAGTCAAAGTTATGAAATCGAAGTTCAAGGTTTAGGTGAGATGGGTTTTGTTCCACTGGGAATGTTTAAATTGAACTCAACTCAGTGGTCTTCAAGTCTTAACCCGGGCAAGTATCAATTTCGTATTCGTGGTTTAGATGCGCGCGGTGTTCCCGGTTTGTGGAGCGAATTTATTCCGTTTTTAGTAACAGTGCCGCCGCCAGTTTTGTTCACACCAAAGGACAATTTAGAAATCAAGTCAGAAGAAGTAGAGGAAGAGAACGTTGAGTTTACATGGAAACCAGTTAAAGGTGCCACGGCCTATGTTTTAGAAGTATTTCCCGAGAAAGTCGGCGAAGCCGCTATTTTTCGTATTGAAGTTCCAGAGCCAAAAACAGAAGTTAAATTGCCAGTCGGGAAAAAATATCGCTGGCATGTGTATTCGATTGATATTCAAAAGAGTGCCGGCGATCCAGTAAAAGTTCAATTCAACTTCACTTTATTCGGTAAGAAATTAGACGGCCCCATTATAGATAAGCTGGAATCTGAGTTCATCAATAAAATTTCGTGGAACAGGCCTAAAGGGGCGACGCGGTTTTCGTATATGTTGCTACGAAAAAATAATCGCGAACAATGGGACGTGCTCGAGAAAAAAACAGATTGGGATAAGACAGCGTTAGATATTAATCCCAAGTATCGTGGCGGTGCCTATCGTCTAAGAATTATGGCGGTGGGGTACTTGCGACCAAGTTCGGAAACCAAAACATTTGATTTCCCAGTATTTGATGGTCAACGAACACCACAGGTCATGGAAATGGCTAAACTACGTCGAGCTATGGAGCGTGATCGTGATCATTTTGTCATCGCCAGTTATTTAATTTCTTCCTTAAGTTACACTGGTGATAACAAAGAAACAGGAAATCGAATTGTTTACACCGTACTTGGTGGAACGGGCCGACTGGGTTATGGCTATATGCCGAAAAGCCGTTGGGGCTGGTCCGCGATTGCGGACTTTGGTGGTTTAAATCTGCGCAATCAAAATTATACCTATGCATCCGCAGAAATCACAGCGATTTGGCGCCGCTATTTAGGTGTATCATCACAGATACGAATTTTCGGTGGATTATTCGCGAGAGAAATTCCTGAAGCTAAAGGTTTTAATCGCGAAGATCTAACAGTAAAAAATATTCAGCAAGCCGGGCCGTTGCTTGGGTTACAATATTGGACTTCATTTAATTACAAATACGGATTGCAAATCAATGCACAAGTAAATATGGCGGCGATGAAGCTAGCAACACCGAATGGGTTGGCAATTGTTCCGACGCCAACCTACCAGCTAGGAATCCTGGGCTCTTATAAAGTGAAAGAGAATCTAACTGGCTTTATGGGCGCTGCCTTTCGTGTCGATAAGTCGTCTTACAAGGCCAAGCCGTATACGAGTGGTAGTGAATTAAATTTTGCGAATGAAGGCGACGTCAATGAAGTCACGATGGTTGGGACTTACCTGAATCTATACGCAGAATGGGGATTTTAGCAGAGGTTTTATTAAATGCTAAGCTGTCCTACGGATCCCGTTGAAACAAATGTGTCGATGTTTCTATTGTACAATAACTAGATGACAAGGCACCGTTAGGCTGTGCAGCCCCGATGTTGGGAGCATAGAAGCAATCTTCACCGGACTCGCAAAGTTCGTTATCATTTCCTTTTCTGTCGCCGCTGATCTCGATCGCATTTCGGTAGTAGGAGATGCCATTGATAGTTGTTTCCTGTGTCGCTCCGACAGCGTTCGATGCGCAGTCAGCTCCGCTAAATGAAATAGCCGAGTTGGCTGATACGCCCAGTCCGCTTCGATTTTCTAATCTGCCGCCGGTCACAGCATTGAAGTCCCATATCCTAAGGGCAGTATCGCTAGCGCCGACAGCCGAAGAGCTAGTCATTGAATAGTCTTTGTTCCAACCCCGAAACCAGTTTTCAAATTTTAGTGCGCCTTCGAGTGTAAGCGTTGAATAGGCGCCGCCTCCTGAGGAGTCATCAGGATTGGAAACATCGTCGACAGAAATCGGTCCGATGAAATCAGTTGTTGCTAATGGCGCTACTCCCAGTGCGTCGGAAGCACAAAAATCAATTCCAGAACCAGACCCGCAGGCAATATTTACATCGTATAAAATGTAGCCTCCGCTTATTGCAAAATCTGTATTCTGAAACTTAAATGCGAAATATTGAGGTTTAGAGATCAGAATATCTTGTAAAATATTGCCGTGAGGACCTGCGGGAACGTCAGTATCGGTGTAGACGCCATACTCTGTATTGTGAATGACCACAGATGAAAATGCGTTTTCAGAGGGTGATCCGCCGAAGAAGTAAATGCCATGTTGAACGTTGGCAATGGTTAAATTAGTAAGAACATTTTTTGAGGGGCTACCGTCAAAAATGATCCCGGAGTGAGTTGATCCGGCGGTAATGATTTGGGAGAGGATGTTTTCGCTGGCGGTAGATCCTCCCAGTCGAATTCCATAGGTGTAGTTGTTTCCGAGTGTGTTTGTGATGATGGCTTTTGAGATAATATTTTTTGGCGCTTTAACTTCTATAGCGGCGGTGTTGGTAGAGCCTTTTCCATGATTAGAAATGCGGATATTATATAGTTTGTTGAAGTAAGCGCTAGCTCCGTTAATTTCAATGGCCGTTGGACTTGTACTTGGCGGTCCGTAAGTATTGGAAATATAAATGCCTATAGCGGTATTGTAAGATGATGTTTGCAATAGCAAGCCGCCGCCGGCATCGTGGATGGTTAAGCCTTGGATCAGGTTATAATGAGAGTTGTACAGCGTGATGGCGCTCGTGATGCTAGAATGCGAAAAACCACGTGTTATTGTATTTCGAATTTGAGATCGCTTCATATCGGTGGCGTATAGAGCGTAGTTTGGTTGGTAGGTGCCACTTTCACCGAAAATATCAGCTTCGATCCATAAATATTTTCTGTTACCAGCGCAAATAACCGTGTCGACATCATCACTGGCAGAATTTGCCCATTGGCCAGTCGAACTATTGCAATTGAACGAATCCGTAGGTTCGTATTTATTTAAACGAGTGCTAGGCGCTGTAACAAGAGAAACTTTGTCTGCGGTAATCGCGTAGCCAAATGTATCTTGATTTGCTGGCAAGATATAGATTTTGCCAGGATCATTTAAATTATTAACCGTAGTAGTCGCGCTGTTATTCAGCGCTACTGACAAATTAGAAACTGGATTTGTCCACCAAACTGAGCTCGACGAACTAGAAATTGTAGCGCCGTCGTAACCAAGGACAATATGATTTTGTTTGAAGGCCGTAGTGGAAAAATTGATGAGATCGCGTAACCCTTTACCGACTTTAATTCCACGCGTGTAAAATGTGGCTACGCCGGAGCCGTTGTCGCAGTCCCAGTCAAAGACGCTCAGGTTTTCAACTATGTATAGATTTGTGCAAGTCGTAAACCCCGTCGCCACGACTTTGAGTTTCTCGCCTCCGTGGATGCAGCCATTAAATTGATTCGTCGGCCCAGTCTCGTTACCAGTGCATGATGTGTCGGCTTGCGTGTATATACTATTCGAGTTATTTGAAAAACTAATATAGTCGTTCCAGTTGGCTCCATGTGTTGGGTACACGGGGACAACGACTGGCATAGAAAAAGTGTAGGCAAGGCCTGAGGTCGAACAGGCTGAATAAATTGCGCCACTTTTGCGTCTGACATAAAACGAATGACTACCGGCGGATAGAGTTGGTAGAGCAATGTCGACAGTGGTGCCCGATGCAAAAGCCGATGTCAGTTGAGTGTCGCAATTAGAGTCAGAATAGATAAGCACGTCTTCCGATGCCGCTACGCCCGAGGCGCGAATAGTTGGCGTCGCTGAGATTGACGGTGTCAGCGTTGGTATCAATAGCGTTAGTACTGGCGGGGCAAAAGGTTCGTTGTCTGAAATAGTACCTGTAGCTATGTTATTCGTAATTGTGATATTGCCCGAAGCATCACTCATTGAAGATGTATTTTGTGGATTTGATAAAACGACGGTGAATGTCTCTGGTCCTTCCAAAATGGCGTCATCGTCGGTTATGTAGGTGATGTTTTGAGTCAAAGTGCTGGCCGGAAAATTAAGAGTGCCACTAGCTATGAAGCCAGAAAAATCCGAGCTCAATGCCGTAATTAGCGTGTTTGTGTAGTCGATTGAAAATGTTTGTTGGGACAGTGCTGAGAGTGCAACTTGAAGCACGACATTGCTGCCCTCTGTGGCTGAACCGTTGGCGATAGAAACGGTGGGTTCCGGATCGTTGTCGGTCAGATATTGGCGAACGGTTGAGGTCGCGCCGAGGGTTGCATTGGTCGGAGACGAAATCGTTCCCCAGAAAAACTGGCGAGGCTCGTCGATCGTATCATCTAATATCGTAACAGTTTTTGATCCTGAAGCCGTATTGGGAGGCAGAGTTACAGTAGCCGATGAAACGGCCGTGTAGTCTTCGCCCGCAATAGCTGAATCATCAGTTGCAGAGAATAAAACCGTAATCGTTTTTTCACTGACTATGGATGGAGTGACTACAAAAGTCGCCGTACCAGCGCCTTCGGATATAGTCGCTGAAGTTGCGCTGATACTTAACGAGGGGGCGGCGTCGTCATCTTGGATAGTTCCAGTTCCGGTAGAGTTGGTGGATGAAATAGTGGCTCCAATAGCGCCCGCCGATTCGAGTGTGACTGAAAAATTCTGATCGGGTTCGTCGATAAGGTCATTGTTTATCGGGAAAGTGATAGAGGCTGAGGTAAATCCGCCCAGGATCGTAACCATTCCGCTGATGGGTGTGGTAGTGAAATCGGCGTTCGCTGTAGTGATATGAGCAAATGTATAGTTTATCGTGACCGTTGAAGCGGGGGTGCTGGACAGAGTAACAGTAAATGAAATGCTGCTTGCATTTTCTAGTGCTGATGCGGAACTAATGCTGGCCACGGGTAAATCATCATCGTTGATGTATACATCCGCTAGAGACGTTGCAATAGTGGCTTCGACAGGATTTGAAAGTGATATAGAAAATTTCTCTTGAGCTTCGGCCACCGCATCTTGTGTGATCGGTATGTTTAGGTTGATATTGATTAAACCTTTAGGAATCGTCGCTGTTCCAGAAGAAGCGGCGTAGTCGCTTGTGCTTGTTGCCGTCGAATCAATCGTCGCCCAATCGAATTTAATATCTTGAGTCGGACAGGCGGCCGAGAGTCCTACCGTGACTAACATCGCTGCGCTTTCCGTAACTTCTGCCACGCCTGAAGCTGCAGAGTTCAAGTCGACAAAACTCAGAATTGGGCGGTCCGGATCTACAATGTTCGCTGACCCTATCAGATTTGTGATCACGGCGTTGCTAGATGGATTAGATAAATTAACTGAAAACGTTTTAGGTATTTCGCAAACGACGCTGTTGTCGGTGGTATTGACAGAGATCGTTTTAGAAACTTCGCCCGCCGCAAAAGAAATGCTGCCTACAGTTGCGCCAGAAAAATCAGAAGGAGCTGCTGAACCAGGAACAAGCGCGTAATCTACAGTCACTGGTTTTTCATTGGCTGAACTTAACGTGACACTAAATGTAGCGGTAGTGCCTTCCACGATAGAGCCTGCGTCCGCAATTGAAATTTTAGTGGCGTTGATCACATCACTTGTAAATTTAACGCTCGCTTCACGAGTTGAGTTTTGCGCAATGTTTTTATCTGCTCGGATAAGGATTTTCTTTAATTCGTTGCCGCCGTTGCTGATGTTGAAAGTCGTGCAGGCATTTGGGAAGTAGAGTTTAAATTCGCCGTCCACGCAATCGCCATCGCTGCCGGTGTTGTAACCGGTCATTCGAGTCCATGTAGTTTCATTGTCGATAGAAAATTGGAGCTGTTCAAATCGTTGATCACATTGGCCCGTAACAAGAAGTTCGGACTGACATGTTGGGGCCGTGCCGATAGTGTACGTTTCTGTTGATTTTTTTTCTGTAGAAAATGTGATCCCGTTAAAAGATGAAAGCACACTGAGAGACGGATCGCCGTTTGTGCAGCTAGAAAGGGTTAGCACAGTCATGGAGGTTAAAAGCAGGACCACAAAACGCATATCTGTCTATCGGCAATACCTCAAGAAAACTTGAAGGTAGTATTGTCTAAGTTATTAATATAAAACAGTATTTTTATATGCAGTGTTTCATCTTGAGACACGATTTCGCTTCACTCTGGGGCATCGAAATAGCTAGCCGGTCTAGATAAGTCTTGTTAGAGTTTTTCCATATGAAAATCAGCAAGAATATATCCGAGCTTAAACCTCATTTTTTCTACTCGAAAGAGCAAGTAAAGATAAAGAAATTGATTTGGTACTAAACCTAATAAAATAGGAAAAACAATGACGCCAAAAGAATTACAAGATTTGTTTAATCAAGAGATCCCAATAACAAAGTCGATGGGACTCGATGTCGTTAAGTCGACATCGGACGAAGTGATTTTGAAATTTAAATTGGATGTTAATAAAAATCACAAAGGGACAGCCTTTGGTGGCAGTCAGTATTCGGCGTGTGCGTTGTCTTGTTATGGGTTGTTTCTTGTCGGTCTTCGTGATCGTGGGTATACGACAAACAACATCGTAATTTCTGATGGGAAGATCAGTTATGATCACCCGGTGGGCGAGAATTTTATTGCTAAGGCCTCTTGGTCTTCAGAGTCGCAGACGGAGTTTTTCGACAAGTTGTCGCGCAAGCAAAAAGCTAAGGTGACTTTGACTGCATTGGTTGAGACTAAGGCTAAGGTTTGTGCTTCGTTTGAAGGGGATTTTGTTGCTATTCTCGACCGGTAGAAAGCCTCACGTTTTTCATTTCCAAAAAAAATAACCCAGCCGCACCAGTTTTTTTTGCGATGTCGCGGTATTGTGTTTGAGGCGGAAGTTATGCCGTCTTTTTATCGGTCCGCAATTGGGCTGCAACGCTTAAAGCTAGTGCGCAGAAAAATAGAAATACCAAGCGAACCTTGGCGCGTTCGAAATTACATTCCGTTAGTGAACCCACATGAAAGGCGACTTGCGCGCCGATAGATCCTAGGAAAACCGGGTCGCGGTGTTTGCGGTATTGTTTGAATGTGAATACCAGCAATCCTAAAATGAAAATCATGTAAAATAAGAAGCCGACTAGGCCTGTGTTGCTTAGGAATTGTAAGTACTGGTTGTGTGCGTGGCTTTGGAAGTGGTCGGCGGGGATTCCTAGTTTTGCGAAGTATGTTGGTAGGTACGCCATGTAGTCGCCGTGACCGATTCCGAATATGGGGTAGTCTTTGAAGATTTCTAGGTTAGTGTGCCACAAGTTGTAGCGTTCGCCATCGTAGCTTTGTGAGGGGTTAAAAGCTTGGTCGACTCGGGTTTTGAATGTCGCAGAACCCACATACAATAATAGAGCGGTGACAATGCCGACGCCGGCGATGGCGATGCCTAAGCGTTTTCTATAGATGAATAGCATCACAAAGATCGCTGCCGATAGGCCGGCCCAGGCACCGCGAGTGAGTGTGAGTGCGACACTTATTGCCGTTAATGTGAAAGCGATGAGAAGCAGTTTTTGGTTTTTTGTTTTCTGATTTCCGTGTTTCCATTCCGACACGGCCTCTAGAACAAATGGCACTAAAAAGGCGGCGTACATGCCGTATATGTGTGCAAAGTTCATCGGATCATCAAATGGCCCGGCAAAGCGCTGGCCATGGGTGAGTGGTGTTTGCTTAAACAAGTCGATGCCCATGCCTAAACTGATAGCGCCATAGATGAAGCAAGCGATCAGTACCCAATACAATGGCTGCCAAAAAGACAGAGTCATTGATGGCGTTCCGCGTTTAGTTAGGTAGTGATTCAGGAACCAGAACATGAACGTCAGATTTAAGATCCACTTCCATTCCGAAAGATTTTTCAGCATATGCGGGCTGGCACGCAAGCCAATTACGATGACGGCTAGCCATAAAACAAAGAAAGCCAGCTCTTTAAGTCCCGATTTGCTGGATATAAACGGCGAAAATAGAGTCTGTTTAGTAAACCGCATAGTCAGCATGTAGAGAATAATCACTACGGACATAGCATCCATGAATGACTGTGAGATTAAAGTCGCACTTAAGAATACAAATAACAGAGCGGTCAT
The DNA here is from genome assembly GCA_002256935.1 of Bdellovibrio sp. 28-41-41. Lineage (GTDB taxonomy): Bacteria > Bdellovibrionota > Bdellovibrionia > Bdellovibrionales > Bdellovibrionaceae > UBA2316. Next base: position 21,659 of record NCGL01000005.1, on the reverse strand, counting down.
GGACGCAGTATAGCCACTTTGACGGGTGGTTGGCTAAGGAAAAATAAGGTGAAAAATGCGATTGAAAAATGCCCGAAAGTTAACGACAATGGCGAAATGAAAATTCGATTAACACCCAAGAATAAACTGACGTTGCTGACTTTTGATGGCGCCGTCTATTTGCTGGCGATTCATTTGTTTTCGTGGCTGCGATTGGGTGACTATGCTTGGTATTTTGATTCCATGGGATTGTGGTTTATTACCATGTCTCTACTTGGGTTTAGTTATATTTTTGGTGCCTATGATGTCGAACCACATCATCGATTTAAAGATATTTTCCTTAGACAAGTCTCTAGCTTTATTGTCACCATCGCGTTTGTATTAACTGTAAACTACCTTCTTAGTAAAGATAGGTCAGGGATTTTTGGTCGCGGAATCTTGATTGGATCTACGATTCTGTTCGGTATAGCCTCAATGTCATACCGGCGAATATTGTGGGGAATGCTTTCTGCTAGGGCAGGAAAGACGTCGTATTTGTTTTTGGCCGCCGGTGACCACAACCCGTTTATTGAAAACGAGATAGTTGGAAAATTTAAAATCAATTACGAGATTTTAAATTGGCTACCGAATCATCCGTTAGAAAAAATTCACCAAGATTGGCAGGCCATCGTGGTTTCTTTGCCGTCAAATTTATGGAGCCCAGATTTAACAGCGCAGCTGATGCAAGCTCGTTTTGCTGGGAAAGAAATTCTAAACTTGTCGCAATTTTTTGAAGACATCGAGAAAAAGATTCCCGTCGATTTTCTAAGTAGCGAGTGGTTCATTTTCGAGAAAGGTTTTGATTTGTTCCATAACCCGCTTGGCCTACGTGTGAAGCGCATTTTGGATTTAATCTTGGCGTTGATGCTGCTTCTTGTGACGTGGCCGTTTCTGCTGATTTTCTCGCTTTTGATTAAACTTGAATCCCGCGGCCCCGCTTTTTACAGCCAAATTCGTACAGGTTTGAATGATCGGGAATTCACGATTTTTAAAATGCGCTCGATGGTGACCGATGCTGAAAAACAAGGTGCGCAGTGGGCCAAGAGCAATGACTCTAGGATTACTCGTGTTGGAAAATTCATTCGATTGACTCGCATTGATGAGCTGCCTCAGTTATGGAATGTAATCAAGGGTGATATGAGTTTCATAGGCCCACGGCCAGAAAGACCCGAATTTAATATTGAATTAGAGAAGGTGATTCCGTTCTATCGAATGCGCCATTTAGTTCGACCGGGTATCACGGGTTGGGCTCAGGTGATGTATGCCTATGGAGCCAGCGTAGAAGATTCAAAGCAGAAATTGCAATTTGATTTGTATTACATTAAAAACTTTAGTTTCATACTAGATATACAGATTATATTTAAAACTATTCGCGTCGTCCTTTTTGGTAAAGGTCGATAAAAAATAAAAGTAGATGACTAGACAAAAAGGTAAACGAAATTGAAAGTAATTGAGCACATCAACAGAGCCTTACAAAAATCGAATCCACCGGAATTCAGTTTTGAAATCGTGCCGCCGCCACGTGGTCGTTCCGTTAAAGAAATCATTGATATCGCCGAAGACTTAAGCAAACTGGATCCTCCGTGGATCGATGTCACTAGTCATGCTTCGAGTGCTTACTACCACGAAAATTCAGATGGTTCGATCGTTAAGCGTACATTTAAAAAACGTCCGGGTACTTTAGGGATTTGCGGTATTATTCAAAATCGTTTCCGCATTGATACGGTGGCCCACATTCTGTGCCAAGGTTTTACTAAAGAAGAAACGGAAGATGCATTAATCGAGCTAAACTATTTAGGCATTCATAATGTTCTTGCCTTGCGTGGTGATAGTTTAAACTACAGCAAAGAAGTTTCTAAAAATCGCTCCATCAACCAGTACGCATCTGATTTAGTAACGCAAATCAAAGGCATGAGCACCGGACAGTTCATTGAAGAGATTTCTAACAGTGAACCTCTAGATTATGGAATCGGCGTGGCCGGCTACCCAGAGAAACATTTTGAAGCCGCTAATTTTAAAACCGATATTCAATTCTTGAAAAAGAAAGTGGACGCCGGCGCGGATTATATCGTGACTCAAATGTTTTTTGATAATCAAAAATACTATCAATTTAAAAAAGCCTGTCTCGATGCGGGTATCACGGCTCCTATTATTCCCGGGCTTAAAATTATCAAGAATGTGGCTCAATTAAAATCGGTTCCTAAAACGTTCAGCGTTGACCTTCCCGAAAGGCTTGTAGATGAAATTACGTCTAATCCTGCCCATGTGGAAGAAATCGGTCGTCGTTGGGCTTTAGCTCAAGTGGAAGACTTAATTAAGAATGACGAAAAAAATCTGCATTTCTACATTATGAACGATGCCGGACTTGTTATCGACTTAGTAAAAAAGTTTATATAAGAAAGCTTTAAAAGAAAGCTAAAAGAGACAGCTAAATAATATTTCAAAGGAACACGGAATTGGAACAAACTTGGGTTTCCCCGGCCGATTTTATTAAGACTCCTATATTGCTTGAGCTGGAAGAACGCTTAAAGCGCGAGATATTGATTATCGATGGTGCGATGGGCACTATGATTCAACAATATAAGCTAACGGAAGCGGACTATCGCGGAACTCAATTTCCAAATCCTAAAAAGGATCTAAAAGGTAATAACGATTTACTGTGTATTACCAAACCTGAAGTGATTTACGAAATTCATACGCAGTACCTAGAAGCCGGTGCTGACATTATTGAAACCAACACATTCAATGGCACAACAACGTCTCAAGCCGATTATGAACTAGAGAGCTGGGTGGATGAAATTAATCGACAAGCTTCACGGATTGCGATCCGCGCCCGTGATGATTACTTTAAAAAAACAGGACGCAGAGCCTATGTAGCCGGTGCTTTAGGGCCGACCAGTAAAACAGCGTCGTTGTCACCCGATGTGGAACGCCCGGAATACCGTGGCGTTACGTTTGATGAACTAGTGAAAGCCTACTACGGCCAAGCTAAAGTGTTCATCGACGAAGGCGTTGATATTTTATTACCAGAAACCACGTTTGATACTTTGAATTTAAAAGCCTGCTTGTACGCGATTGAAACTCTGCAAGAAGAGTATCGCAAAAAATTCGCGTTGATGCTGTCAGTGACGATCACTGATTTATCTGGTCGCACATTATCAGGCCAAACATTGAAATCGTTTTGGTTCAGCGTACGCCATTCTCGCCCGCTGAGTGTTGGGATCAACTGCGCACTGGGCGCCAGTGATATGCGTCCGTATATCCAGGAATTGTCTGAAATGGCTGATTGTTATATCAGTTGCTATCCGAATGCGGGTTTGCCGAATCCATTAAGTCCAACGGGCTATGATGAAACGCCGGCCTCCATTGCTGCGGAATTAAGTAAAATGTCAAAAGCAGGACATGTAAATATCGTGGGCGGTTGTTGTGGTACTACGCCCGCACATATCGCGGCGATTGCAAATAAATTGCGTTCCGATAGACCGCATGTGATTTCTGCTAAACCAGTTCGCTTTCGATTGTCGGGATTAGAGCCTCTGGAAATGCCAACGACCGGTGAGAGATCATTTATGATGGTTGGCGAGCGTACGAATGTTACGGGTTCACCAAAATTTGCCAAGTTAATCAAAGAAAATTCATTGTCTGGTGGTTTAACCATCGCCCGTCAACAAGTGGAAAACGGCGCTAATATCCTAGATATCAATTTTGATGAAGGTATGTTGGATTCAAAACAACTGATGATTGATTTTTTAAATCTAGTCGTCTCTGAGCCCGATATTTCCAAAATCCCAATCATGATCGATTCGTCCAAGTTTGAAGTGATTCAAGCCGGCCTAAAATGCCTTCAAGGTAAAAGCGTCGTTAATTCGATTTCGTTAAAAGAAGGCGAAACCGTATTCTTGAATCAAGCGCGTGAGTTGCAAAAACTGGGTGCGGCCGTTGTTGTGATGGCCTTTGATGAAAACGGCCAAGCCGCCACATTTGAAGACAAAGTTAAAATTTGTAGACGCGCTTATGATTTACTCGTGGGTAAATTGAACTTTCATCCGGAAGATATTATTTTCGATCCGAATGTTCTGACTGTGGCGACTGGAATGGAAGAACATAATCGTTTTGGTTTAGATTTCATTGAAGCTCTGAAAGAAATCAAAACCGTCTGTCCCGGTGTTTTAACGTCGGGCGGGATTTCCAATTTGTCGTTCTCGTTCCGCGGTAATAATAAAGTTCGCGAAGCTATGCATAGCGTATTTTTATTTCACGCCATCAAAGCCGGACTAGATATGGGTATCGTGAACGCCGGTATGTTAGAGGTGTACGAAAATATTGATCCTGAACTGCGCCGTCTGTGCGAAGCTGTGATTTTAAATCAATCACCCGATGCCTCAGAAAAATTAATTCAGTGGGCTGATGCCAATTCAGGAAAGAACATTGATTTAACAGACTCGGGTGTTAAGACGGTCAAGCAAAACGACTGGCGCTTGCTTCCTCTAGAAAAACGTATCGAATATGCCCTAGTTAAGGGTGTCGATGACTTTATTACCGAAGACACCAAACAGGCCGTAGAAAAATACAAACGGCCACTGAATGTGATCGAAGGTCCGTTGATGGATGGTATGAAAGTTGTTGGCGAGCTATTTGGTCAGGGAAAAATGTTCTTGCCTCAAGTCGTAAAGAGCGCGCGGGTAATGAAGAAAGCCGTGGCGTATCTAGAGCCATTGATGGACGCTGAAAAAGTATCATCCAACAATCAGCCCGTATTTGTAATCGCGACAGTAAAGGGCGACGTTCATGATATTGGAAAAAATATTGTCGGCGTAGTACTTGGCTGTAATGGTTATAAAGTTATTGATCTGGGCGTTATGGTTTCTATCCAAAAAATTATGGAAAAAGCCAAAGAGCACAAGGCCGATATCATTGGACTATCTGGATTGATCACGCCATCTCTTGAAGAAATGATTTTCAATGCTCAACAATTTCGTGATTCTGGGTATAATGTTCCGCTACTTATAGGCGGCGCAACGACATCTAAAGTTCACACGGCCGTGAAGATTGATCCACACTATCCGGGACCAGTGGTTCACGTCGGCGATGCTTCGCTGGTCGTTGAAGCGTGCTCGCATTTATTAGGCTCACAACGAGATAGCTATCGAGTTAAAGTAAAAGACGAGTATCGCCAAATCCGCGAGGCTTATTTGACTCGTAAATCTGAAACTGAACTTGTGCCGTTAGAAGTGGCCCGTAAGAACCCGTTTAAGTGGAATAAAGAATCAGCTCAACTGGAAGAACCAAAACAAACAGGTATCATTGAGATATTTCCATCATTGGAAGACATAGTTCCTTATATCGATTGGTCACCATTCTTCTGGTCATGGGGATTGAAAGGCACCTATCCAAAAATTTTGCAAAATGCCCAAAGTGGTGTGGAAGCAAAAAAATTATTTGATGAAGCTCAATTGCTGCTTAAAAAGATCGTCGATCAAAAACTTGTAACACCTAAAGTTTTAATCGGACTATTTAAAGCGCGCAGTGAAAACGAATCGGTCGAAGTGGATGGCGTCGAAGCCCATGGTCAAAATAAAAAGCATGTGTTTCAATTCCTTCGTCAGCAACGTCCGAGCGAGATTAATAATAACGTACATTATTGCTTAAGTGACTTTGTAGCTCCGAAAACAGAAAACGTTACCGATTATATGGGAACTTTCTGTGTGACGGCTGGGCCACAAATTGAAACTCTGGCAGATGAAGCCGCTAAAAAGGGTGATGATTACCAATCGATCCTAATTAAATCGCTGGGCGATCGTTTAGCAGAAGGTTTAGCCGAGTGGGCGCATTTTCAAGTTCGTAAAATGTTTCCGCATGGGCAAAAAGAATCACTGACTGTGGATGATTTGATTAAAGAAAAATACCGGGGTCTTCGTCCGGCACCGGGCTATCCGTCATGCCCTGATCATTTACATAAATTTCAAATCTGGGATCTGATGCAGGTTGAAAAACGCATTGGAGTCAGTTTAACGGAATCCGCAGCGATGACGCCGTCAAGTTCAGTGAGTGGGTTTTATTTCTTCCATCCGGAATCGACATACTTCTTTGTCAGTCGCATCGGTAAAGATCAATTAGACTACCATATTCAGAATAGAAATATCAATGAAGGTCTTTTAAAGAAATGGCTATCGCCACTTCTTTAAAACTCTTATTTCGCTGGCATTAGCAGGGCGTTGCTGTAGCCATTTTTAAAGGATTCAACGGCGATGATATGATCGTCGTTAACTTTAAAGTTACAACCGGCACCGTCGTAACCAGGTAAAATATCACAACGTAATGTGACCTTTGTCGTTGATGTGCGGCAGGCATCTGCTAGAGCTACGCCTTTTGGTACATCCATTTTGTAGGTAAATGTAAGGGGCGTTGCTTGTTGAGTTGAGTACGCGCCGCCTAGAGTAATATTTTTATGAGGAGAAGCTTGGCCTGCAATAGCGAAGCTAGCGGCTTCTTTTGAAAAACTAGATATGCAATGATTTACAGAGACTAGAAATTCACCTTTGCCATCGGGATGGACCGTTGCGTTTTCAAGTTTGATTTTGTTGATATAACCTTTGCTGATTCGAGTTGCTATTTCGCGCGGTTTTGGCAATGCCATAGGGAGTGCTTTTGAGCACTCATTGGATTCAGCTAATTTGCGTGCGCCCATATTTGATGTCGAATCGCCGCGGTAACAAACGGCCAGTTGAGTGAAGCCAAATACAAGCAGTCGTGATGTGCTCGCTTGAGTGTTTGGATTTGTACCACTTACGCGAGTGATCAAAGAATGAATAGTAGATTGGCCTTCCACAGATTTATCTAAGATCCATTCAGCAACTTGATTGTCGCCGCCGATACGCGTGAAAGATCCAACCGCAGTCAACAGATTCCACGTTTCAAAACGTTTCCCTTTGTGGCGAATCCACATGTTCGTCCAATCTCCATTCGAGATTTCTAGAACTACGTTATCGGGGCCGTGGCATTCAGCGGAAACGCCGCCTTCGCCGCTTTCAAATTTAGAGCATTTTTGCAATTCAATTGAGGAATAAGTGCTGACTAGGCCTTGGGCCATGACCGACATACTTAAAAACAAAGCAGCTAAACTTAACTGTGTTTTCATAAATTTCCTCCCTTTATCGGTATTAAATAAAGTATAGGAGGACAGTCATTCTCACAATCGTCAGAAGTTTATACAGGTAGGAATTTCATAGCAAAAGACCGCACTTGGTGCGGCCTATAAGGAAAAATTAAAACAGAAACTATTTTAATAATACTACCAATAATGTAGAGATGATTTTCACCCGATACCCCATTTGTTTGTGTGTTGGCCCGGCGGTACTCATAGGACAGGTTTTAGCTTTGTAACAGTGTCAAAAGTTTGGACATTGCTTTTTTCAATCTGCGCCATGCGAACTGCTTGTCCCTGGCAAATTGGTGTGCCAGTCTAGGTAGACAAGGGGAAATATATGAAAAAAACTTTATTGGTTTTATTAACATGCTTTTTAACTCAATCCACATTTGCGGATCCAACGTTCACAAATCTTTCTGAAGATGATTTTAATCAAATTTCTAAAGATATGTCGGCCAACTTCACTCACGGATCCATTCTTGGTGCGTCTAAAATGGGTACTGTTGTGGGTGTTCAGGTCGGACTTATTGGGATGCAAACAAACGCAAAAAGTACGAACGAAATCGTAAAAAGAAATGCGGGGGCAGAATTGCCGAGTTTGTACAATGGCGGCATCCTAGTAGCCGTGGGCGTTCCGTTTGGATTAGCCGCAGAAGCTGTGTTGTTTCCTAAAATGACGGCATCTGGTGCCAGCCTGAATTCAACGTCTTTAGCCATCAAGTACAATATCAATGATGTAATTCCTGTGTTGCCAATTAACTTGGCATTGCGTGGCGTGTATTCGACATCTGGATTCAGTTTTTCACAAACGCAATCGGGTGTGACGACAAGTGTAGAAGACAAAAACTCAGTCAGCGGTTTACAGATTTTAATATCGCCAATGATTCCTATTGTTGAACCTTACTTGGGCTTTGGGATGTTAAGTTCTTCAAACGAATTAACTGCAACGGGTAGCGCTATCTTTGATCCGTCATACACATCATCACAATCACAAAAGAAAACAAATTCATCGACTCAGACTTTGGTTGGCGTTGACGTAAGCTTGCTTCTTTTGAAAATGGGTGTCGAGTATTCGACCGCGTTTGGAACTGATCGTTATGCATTTAAATTTGCCTTAGGTTTCTAGATTTTTTTTAGACTGCGTTCTAAGGATCGATTCTGATGGAAAGCCGGGTTGCTTCTTAAAGACACTGGTGTTAGGGTCGTGACATGAATATTTTGGTTACAGGCGGCGCCGGCTATATTGGGTCTTTTGCAAGTCATCGTTTAATTGAACGTGGTCACCATGTTGTTGTTTACGATAACTTATCGACTGGGTATAAAGAATTCCTTCACCCCAAGTGCAAATTTGTTCTTGGGGATATTCGTGACCGTGAACTACCTGCCCGAGTGATGAAAGATAACAAAATCGATCTGATCATGCACTTTGCGGCAAAGACCTCTGTTCCTGAATCCATTGATAATCCTCTTGATTATTTCGAGAACAATTCCTTCGGTACGATGAACCTTTTACAAAACTGTTTGAAAGCGGGCGTGAAGAAAATGATCTTCTCGTCCACGGCTGCGGTTTACGGGGATACACGCAAGGATTTCGTATCTGAAACTGACGAATTAATGCCGATTAATCCCTATGGAGAATCTAAAGTATTTGGCGAGCGCATGATTTCACACGTGCACGCGGCTCAGGGAATTAGCGCTATTATCCTGCGCTATTTTAACGTCGCGGGAGCCAGCTTAGATAATCAATTAGGGCAGAAGAATCCAAAAGCGAATCACTTATTTCATCACTTAACGGAAACAGCCTTGGGCAGACAAGCCACGATGGCTGTGTTTGGAAATGACTATCCGACAGTGGATGGAACCGGTGTTCGTGATTTCATCCATGTAGAAGACATTGCCCATGCGCATATCCTAGCGGCTGAAAAATTAATGAATGAAACTAACTACCTACAAACCTTCAACTGCGGCTATGGCCAAGGGTTTAGTGTTCTTCAAGCTTTGAAAACAATGGAAGATGTTTCGGGTAATAAGATCCCTTACGAAGTTTTGAAACGACGTCCAGGGGACCCTGCAAAAGTATTGGCCCTGGCGGATAAGATTAAATCAGAACTTCAATGGACTCCCAAGTACAACGATCTAAAAGTCATTTGTAAAACCGCATTTGATTGGAAGAATCGTCCGACGTCTTAGTATTTAAGCACTGCTTAAATGCGCTCCGCAAAAAAACAAAATCCTGTTAAAATAATGGTTGAAATAAAGACTCTAGCCCGTTAGCTTCGTTCCCAACTGATAACCAGTATATGCCGATGATAGGTTTTAGAACCATGGTTCGGTGTTTCTACCAGGCTCCTCAAGGCCTGACTACGGGGGAAATGATGAAGACTTTTACAAAGTCGGTTCTGAATAGATTGTTCAGTGTTGTAACACTGATTGCCTTAATCGGACATAGCAGCTGGGCATTAACGGCCGGCGGTCCACTTCAAAGAAATCCATATAGCCAACCTCAGCTGATCGCACGATCTGCCACAGGTGCATTAAACATTAGAAACCCGAAAACGGGTGGCTACATGTCTCGCTATATTCCGTATTACACAGCGACTGTGTACCAAGCGATTAAGTCACGCGCTGTCGGTGACATGAGAAATGTTTTACGTCAGGTTTTAAATTATGCCCACGTTTCACATGAAGGCCAACTAGATACACTCGTCGAACGTTGCCCTCCGGGAGATAAAAATTGTTACCAACAAACACCACTGGGATATGACCGCGCTCGTTTATTTTTGATGGGCTACTTCTACTTAGTACAAGTTGGAAATTCATACGCGATCAAAGAAGCCTACTGTAATAAGTTGTATGGAGCTGATGAGTTCAAAGGCAACAAACAATCACCACGTCCAAACTATGTTCCTGATAATCGCGTGATCAACGTTGAGCACACTTGGCCACAAAGTCGTTTCACAGGTAAGCATTCTCAAGAAGCACAAAAATCAGATCTACATCATTTATACCCAACAGACTCGCAGCTGAACGGTATTCGCAGCAGCTATCCATTTGGTGAAGTGGTGAAAGATAAAGAAGGCCTTAAGTGTGGACAGTCTCGTTTTGGTACAAGTGATACGATTCGCGGTCCAACGTTCGAGCCACCTGACGTTCATAAAGGACACGTAGCTCGCGCCTTGTTATATTTTGCTCTTCGTTACGATATGAAAATCGAACAGGATCAAGAAGCTAGCCTAAAAACTTGGCACAAACAGTTCCCAGTCGATGCCGAAGAACTTCTTCGCAACGATGAGATCTACAAAGTTCAAGGAAACAGAAATCCGTTCATCGACCACCCTGAACTGGTTGATACCATCGCCGATTTCTAAGCCGAATATCTAGTCCAGTATTTCACTCGGACCCCGTGTTTACGCAAAGAGAGCCTAAATAAGCTCTCTTTGTTTGCCGAATAATAATTAGTTAGCTGATCAAGAAAGGTTGTTCAGCTAACTAATTAAAATATATGAGTGAAATTCAAATTTCTAAAACTCTTTTAATACTGAAGTCGACGACAAATTCGACAGCATCTGCCGAGCAGTTTCTGCGCAATCGGGAGTGGCTCGTATTTTCGACAACTAATCTAAAAGATTTTCTGACTTATATAATCCAGAAAAAACCAAGTTTCGTAATGATCACTGTGGATCACCCAAACAAGAAAGTATTGATGATGCCTAAGGTATTGATTCAGTCGTTTCCTGTCTGTGTGTTCACGTTTGCTGAAAGCCCATCGTCTGTTTCGTATCGACGATTGCAGGATTCTCACTGTGCGTATAAAATTAATCCGCCAGCAACGGGGCCTGCGATTGAACGTACCGTAAATAAATACTTACGTGACCAGGAAAAGAAAATTCGTGATCAAAATGAAAAACCGGCGGTGGATGCGAACGGTAAACCACTCGAGACTGTCGATTCTAATAGTAAAACGACGATGATTCAAACCGGCGGTGGCCCAGCCACGGGGAATGAAACCATCGACGGCGGCGGCTGGAATCAAGCGGCGTCAATTTTTTCGCAGTTGTTTGATGGTGATGATGCCGTCAAGTTAGACAAAGATTCTTCAGACGGAGCTACCCAAATCAGTGGCAACGTCAGAGGTAGTGGACCCGCTTATTCAGGCAGTGATTCAGTGGCTGGTGGAATTGCTGGCGGTGGTAGCGAAACGGGTAACGAACAACCGGCTCGAGAAAAAAATAAAAATGGCGGTCAGTCAGGATCTATTTCTTATAGCGAAAGTGACTTTGAAGGGAATGACGGCGCTCACCCACTAGGAAAAACGTCAAATTCCATTTTTATTGGTAAAAATAAGAACGATAAAAAAGAAACAGCGACGACTGGTGAAGTCGAGGATGCTCGTGAAGCGGGTAAACTTAAATCGCCTAAAAAATATGAAAAAGAAGGCAAGATAATTACGATCAAAGGTCGTAACACAAGCGATGGTCCTGAATCGATCATTCTAAAAGGCACGAAACAGGCGCTGGATGAAACCGTCCACGTCCATGATGGCGTCGTGATCAATGACGTTTCAGACTCGTCACAGGTGGCGTGCATCGTGGTAGAATCAGAGAAATTTAATGGATACTTAATTGCAGCCCTTGGGAAAAATAGAAAGATGGATGGCCAGTTTATTAAATCCATCCAAGAAAAACTATTTAAATTCTTAAAAGACAACGGCGAGACGGTTACCGAGAAAGAAAATTTAAATTTAAAAATTAAGAAAATTGAATTTGAAGATTGGGCGATTGAGTACGCCGAATTTCTAAAGAAATCAGTTCATAATGGTGACGAGATAGCGATGGCCTTCTTTCCTCTGGCGAATGTACGCACAGAAGTGGGTGAGTCGGCATCGACGACTATGGTATCCGTTAAGCTCGCCGAGATGGAAGGCGACAAACATGTTGAGTTCAATGTGTACTTGTATTTACCAAGCAATAAAAAATACATCCTCTACACCCCAAAGGGCGGAAAATTTTACGCCAATCAAAAAAGGCGGTTAGAAGAAAAAGGTATCAAAGAAGTGCATGTGCTCAAGTCAGAAGTGAATGAATTGTCTAAAGATAAGGCACAAAAATATCTGAATAACTTAATCGATAGTTATAAACACAAAAAAACCGCGAAAGCCGCGTAGTTGAAAGTAAAAGTTCAGCTATCCCGCTTAGAAATTAGGGTAGAAATTCACCGTCAGAAGAAATAATAAGAAGAAAACAAAGACCATGCGGTGGTTAAAATCTGATAAAATTGTTGAAAACACTGATGAAAACATCGAAGCGTTTTAGCAGGCCGATCTTAAAAAACAACAGATTTTTGGAATACCCTCTCTAGCTTGACGCATTTTTGTAAATTATTACCAGCGTTGACAAATTCTCAATCCTCAGGCTTTTTATTCGTTCCCAATTAACTATCAAAGGTGGACGTTCATGATGGATTTAAGTAATGCTTCCTTGCTGCATTTACCGGCAATTTCGGGTGTAGTAGGACTATTAATCGCTTTATTCTTTTACTTCAAAGTCAAAGCACAACCGGCTGGTAATGAAACGATGAATCGTATTGCCACCTACATCCGCGAAGGCTCGATGGCATTCCTTGTGCGTGAGTACAAAGTTTTAGCTATCTACTCTGTAGTGGTTGGCGCGGCTTTGTTTGTGGCTCTTGGGTGGGAATCATGTGTATTCTTCTTGTTGGGCGCATTCTTATCTTTACTAGCTGGCTTCTTCGGTATGAAAGCAGCGACATACGCCAACGTTCGTACGGCTCAAGCCGCTACGACAGGAATTAAACCAAACGCATTACTTGTAGCTCTTGATGGTGGTGCGGTAATGGGTCTTGCCGTGGCGGGTTTAGGTTTGATCGGTTTAGGCGTTCTTTACTCTACATTTAAAGATCAAAAATCAGTAGGCACAATTCTTCACTCGTTTGCAGTGGGGGCTTCATCGATCGCGCTTTTTGCCCGTATCGGTGGTGGTATCTATACTAAAGCGGCTGACGTGGGTGCCGATATTGCGGGTAAAGTTATCCAAGGTATTCCTGAAGACGATCCAAGAAATCCTGGCGTTATCGCCGATAACGTAGGTGATAACGTGGGTGACGTTGCTGGTATGGGCGCGGATATTTATGAATCGATGGTTGCGGCTATCGTTTCTACAATGGCGATCGCATTCACTATTCCAACAGCTTCATTAATGAATCTAGTTCCGGGTGGTGACGAAGCAACTATCAGAAATGCAGCGATCGTGTTGCCTCTGATTCTTTCAGCAATCGGTTTGATTCTTTCTATCGTAGTTATTTTTATCACTCGTGCTTGTCGTGCGATGTTTGCTCCGGCAGCTATCTTGCGCTTTGCTCTTTTAGTTCCACCAATCTTGTTAACTGTTGTGAGTGCGATCTTGATGCCTATGTGGAATGTTTCTCAAGGCGTAACAATCGCTTTGGCTGCCGGTTCTATCGGTGGTGCTTTAATCGGTCTTGTTACTGATTACTACACGTCAATGGGTCCTGTTAAAAAAATCGCTGAAGCATCTATGACTGGTCCTGCGACTAACGTTATTCGCGGTTTAGCCGTCGGTATGGAATCAGTGGCTCTTCCAACTATCATCGTTGTAATTGCCGCTGCGGTTTCGAATCATTATTTGGGTTTATACGGTATCGCCATGGCGGCTGTTGGTATGTTAGCTGGAACTGCTGTTGTAATGACGGTAGATGCTTACGGTCCAATCGCAGACAACGCGGGTGGTATTGCTGAGATGGGTGGACTGGGTAAAGACGTTCGCGCGATCACTGACGAATTAGATGCGGTTGGAAATACAACAGCAGCTATCGGTAAAGGTTTCGCTATCGGTTCTGCGATCCTTACAGTTGTTGCATTATTCAGTGCTTTCAATATGGAAGTGAATCACACACGTGCCGAAGCAGGCATGGCCGCAATGTCATTAGACTTAACTTCAGCGGGTGTTTTAATTGGTCTATTACTTGGCGCGATCTTGCCATTCCTAGTGGGTGCAACAACAATGACAGCAGTCGGTACAGCCGCTGGTGATATCGTTGAAGAAATTCGTCGTCAGTTCGCAGAAATTCCAGGTCTACTAGAAGGTAAAGCAGAACCTCAACCTTCAAGAATCGTAGATATCGCTACGAAAGCAGCTCTAAAACAAATGGTATTACCAGGTATGATTGCGGTGTTGGCTCCGGTTCTTTGTGGATTCCTGATGGGTCCTCAAGCTCTTGCCGGTTTACTAGCGGGTGCTTTAGCGGTTGGTGCGACTATGTCTTTGTACATGGCCAATGCGGGCGGCGCTTGGGATAATGCTAAGAAATTTATTGAAAAAGGCGGAATGCCAGGTCATCCAAAAGGATCTGATTTGCATAAAGCAGCCGTTGTTGGTGACACTGTGGGTGACCCGTTCAAGGATACATCGGGCCCAGGTATCGCTATCTTGATCAAAGTTATGGGTGTCGTGTCTTTATTGATCGCACAACTTGTAGCTACGATTGGCGGCTAGTGCTTGAAGCGTCGCGTGGATACGAAGGGCAAGCTCTTCGTATCCACGCTCTGTTTTTTTAGAGCGATTAGAAATTTAACGGCGGGTTTTACTGCCGTTTTTTTTTGTTATTGGCATTTTAGAATTAGTTGTCCGAATGTCCATTGGGTTTCTGTGGATTCTCTTGAGAGTTGTTGAGTATTGGGCACCGTTTGGGTATCGGGCTTCTGATTGTAAGTTGGCTACTGTCACTGGCTAAAATTTACCGGTGTTTCGAATATTGAAACGGTTATCGAGACGTTGACGTTATTTTTGTTGTTTTGCTTTGTCTGGCGGGGCGCTTCTTTAGTAAAATAAGTTAAGAGGTCCCTTATGAGTAACGGAATTCTAGCATTAGTTGTTTTTCATTTTGTTCTTTGGTTGGTTACGTCAGTTGTGCTGGTTTTAGATAAATACACCGATCGGAAGAAAGCGGTTTTGCAAGGTACATTTGCTTTATTTGTTCCCATCGTTGGCTCGTTGCTTGTTTTGGTTGTAAATACCGGTTTCAGAATGAAAGCTAAAAAGCCGCCAGAGCGTGAGATGGGGCAGTCGATCGATGAACATATGTCTAAGTATTACGGCGCGAACCAACTTTCTCAATTGTTTTCTAACAATTGACTCCCTAAAAAGAGCTTCCAATCAGGGTTTGTTCAATTAGAGTCAATCTATGGCGAAAAGTCACTTTGTAGAAGCCTTAGAGAGAATCACATCCGCGTCGGAAAAATCCGATCTGACGATTCATGATATTTTTTTATTGTTAGGGGAAAAGGGTCACTTGATCCTGATTTTGTTTTTCAGTGTGCCTTTCTTGCAACCAGTGCCTTTGGTCGGGCTTTCAACCCCGCTGGGAGCTCTGATTGTGATTGTGGCTTTTTATTTCTTGCGTGAACAAGAGCCGTGGTTGCCGAAACGTTTTTCACATTTGGTGGTGCCTAAGACTATTTTGATGACCACGATCGAGCTGATTCAAAAAATATGGCAATATCTTGAGAAAGTTCTAAAACCGCGCTGGCCTAGGCTGCATGATTCGCATATGTTTCGAGTGATCAATTTCTTTATCGTAGCGATCTCAGCGTTGCTTCTGGCCCTGCCGCTGCCGATTCCATTTTCTAACACCATACCTACACTGGCGATTGTGCTAAACACAGTTGGGCAACTTGAAGAAGATGGCGTGATTATCTTTTTGAGTTTTGTGGCGTTTGTTCTGTCAGTCGCATTCTTTACCGGCCTTGGGGCTGGTGTTTTTCTAGGGATTGAACGGATAGTGACCCCATAGTATTCTATTCCTAACACGTCATGGGTAACGATTTCTATAAAGATCAAAAATTTGGAAGATCACTAAAGCTCAGTCTGATTGATGGCTTGCTTTATTCGATCATGGTTGGAGCCGGGGAATCCTATTTGCCTGCGTACGCGCTAGCTTTAGGTTACAGTGATGTCGCCGCGGGTGTGTTGACCAGTTTGCCTTTGATCACCGGTGCATTTTTGCAATTGTTCACTCCGACGATTATTCAGAAAACAAGAAAACCCAAACGCTGGATGGTGCTATCGGCGGCCGTGCAGGCCATGGTATTCCTGCCTTTGATTTATTTTGAGACCCATCACAAACCTAATTTTTGGATTTTGATTTTAATTTTTACTTTGTATTGGACGAGCGGATTTTCTATAAATCCGTATTGGACGCATTGGATGAATCATCTGGTTCCAGATGAAATCAAGAATCAGTATTTTTCTTTACGTTCAAGAGTCGCACAACTCGGCGTCTTGATTGGCCTTGTGGGTGGCGGTTTATCGTTGCACTACAAAGTTGAAATTGGTCCATTCTCTGGATTCTTTACTTTGCTTTTCTTGATGGCGTTTGTCTGTCGAATTATATCCAGCCTAATCTTGAGTCAAAAAGAATACGTTGTAGAGTGGGATACGAACGTGGCCACCGAGAAAGTTTCGTTTAAAGAATATTTTAAATTTCTGACGTCGGGTAGTGATGCGAGTAAATTTATCCTAGGTTTATTTCCATTCTATGCATGTGTTTATATTTCGGCTCCATTTGTGAGTCCATTTCTATTGTCACAAGTTAAGATGGACTATTCCGATTATATGGGTGCCCTGATTGCTTTGCTTGGCGGGAAAATTTTAGGTGCTATCTTTCTAGAGAAGAAGGGCAAGGAAATGTCACCAAGTCATATTTTCTTTTGGGGCGTACTTTTAATCTCTCCGGGGCCAATGTTTTGGGGGTTGTCGAAAAACTATATTTTTATTTTACTTCTTCAATTCTTCAGCGGTTTTGCCTGGGCATTTTACGAAGTCGGTACGCAATTGCTGTTGTTTAAAAATCAAAATATTAAAAACCGAATTTCTTTTGTATCGTTGTATAACTTTGTAATGTCGTGTGCGGTGATTGTGGGTACGTTTATTGGTGCGAGCTTTATTAGAAACTTTTCGCCTACGTATCAGAATTTTGTGACGTTGTTCTTGCTGGGCGGATTTTTTCGCGTGGTCTTTGGTGCCGTTCTTTTGAATCGTGTGATTAAGACCAAGGGGGATGACATGCAAGCCCCTCAAGCCTCAAAATAGTTATTACTTAGCTGGCTATTTAGCGTTGAATGCAGGCGATTTCAAAGATCGCTTCGCGATCCCAGCTTGCCCATTTTACAAAATCACCTGCTGTTTTTAACACCGCAGTTGAATAATAACGAGCCGGCACATTCGCATTGAACACTTCGATTTCATATTGGTTGTTACCCATCGATTTAATTTTCGGAGTCACGTAGGCCAAAACAGGCAAATTAACTTCGTCGCGAGAACGACCGTCTAGGTTGATTCTTTGCGTGTAGATGGTTTTTGTATTGTGAATGCCTGAACAATCTAGCGAGATAGTATACGCCGGTGCCGTTATAAATAGTGTCGTCAAAGCCGTAATAAGTGTTTTCATTATTAGGTCCCCTTGTTAATCTCGACGGATAGGCTAGGGGAATCATCAATGTTTGGAAAGATCTTTTTACTGTTAGTAGGCGTGTTATTAGGTAGTTTTTTGCTAGCGGGCTGCGAAAGTTTTTCGACGTATAGATATAAAAAAAATGTGAAAAGTGTGATCGCTTCTAACAAAGGCGAATTTCAATATTGCGCCTGTGTTGCCTCGATGGATGGGCAGGTTGTCGATGGTCGTATGGAAATAAGATTTAAGATCAATGAAAGTGGAAAAGTAACAGAAACTTGGACCGATCCTGAGGTGTATAACAAGAATCTCGCAGCCTGTGTCATAAATGAAATCATGAAGATGTCGTTTGAGTCCAGAGGCGAAGTCGCCGAGGTTAATTATCCGTTCGTGTTTGTCGGGAAAAAATTCACAGAAAGTGAAAAGAAGATGGGCAAAGAATACTGTGAAAACAATCGACGACAATCTAAGGCGATTGTCGAGCCTTAAACAACCGGTGAAGACCCTTGTCGTGATAGCGATCTTCGCTTGAACCCATTTCTTCGGCAGTGTAGGCGCTACTAATATTTAAAATCTGCACAAGCTTTGTATCCTCAAGAATCTGGATCTCCGCACGCCATGTGCGGTAGGCGAGCAGAATTTTACCCTCAATGAAATAAAGACGCTTTTTTTTAGCATCAGAAGGATCAAATTCCAGTTGGTTCACTACAAAACCGCGCAATTGAGTCAGACCTTGGCTTTCTAAAAATTCTAACTGGGCCCGAGCTTGGGAACTCCATGACACAGCATATTTTTCCCCCGCGGATTCCTCTAACCAGCCGATTTTCTCGCCGGGGTGGGAATCGACGTAAGGTAAGTAGGGCTTGATATCGAGAATAGGAGTTCCGTTGAGTAAGTCGTTTGGACCTAATTTGATTTTCAATCCTTCGATAGAAATTAAATCTAGCACACTCATGCCGATCGGATTGGGGCGGTGAGGTGATCGAGTAGCAAACACGCCGCGCTTTTTATCGCTGCCCCGTGGTGGTTGTACTAATGGATTCCAGTGATCGTTTTTATGAAATTGAAATATCACCCAGATTTTAGTGAAGCCATCTAGATCGCGAAGGGCGTCTTCAAAGTGAAGATCTTTCGCAAGTTCTATGTATCCCGCCGTTTCGCTTAAATCAGGATTCGGCTGACGGGGGGCTTCGTTGGGGTTATCCATCGAGTTGCGGAAGTAGCCAATGGGTGTGAAATTAAGGCTTTCCATGGTACTGCTTTGCAAATTCGTAAATAAAAATACTTGCGGCATTAGCGACGTTGAGAGAATTTTTAATTCCGCTCAAGGGTACCTTACGTGTTTCATGGCAGGCCTCAATCACTTGCGGGTCCATACCGAAGCGCTCATTACCAAATACAAACGCTGTTTTTTTATCGAACTTAAAAGGCAGTTCTAAAGAAATAGCATGATTCGTAGTTTCCGCTGCGATCACCCAGTAGCCTTGCACTTTCAGATCATTGATCAGATCTAAACACTTTGCATGGTTTTCCCAGGCGACATAGTCATGACTGCCGAGCGTCGTTTTCTGAGTTTTTGGATTCGATGGATCGGGCGAGTAGCCAGCAAGAATGATTTTCTCGACGTTAAACGCTTCACTCGTTCTAAATACCGAGCCCACATTAAAACTGCTGCGGATATTGTCTAAAACAATCGTCAGCGGAATCGTGTTTTGTTTTTTCTCGATCGATTTAACATCTTTGTTGTAGATTATAAAATCTTCGTCTTTTAGATTTTTATTTAAATAACGTTCGACCGGGACGATCCAGTAAAGAAAGTCCCTTAGAGACATTTCTTTTTTTAAATGCTGACTGATCGAGTAGATTTTAAATAGCTCGACGTCTTTGTGTTCCTTGTAGGCGTGCAGTGCCTTGATCAGTTGATCAAAGAGTGGCGTATTAAATCCTGTTTCAGGATGGCTTTTCTCAATAGCTAAGAAAAGCTCATGGATACGTTCTACTTTACGGCTCATGCGGCACTCAATTACTTAATTTTCTGACCGGGTTTAGCGCCAGAATCAGGGCTTAGGATAAACAAATCAGAACCCCCAGCACCCGCAGCCAGCACCATGCCTTCGGACATCCCGAATTTCATTTTGCGCGGCTCAAGATTCGCAACGATCACTGTCAAACGACCTTTTAAATCTTCAGGTTTATACGCGGATCGAATACCCGCTATGATTTGACGAGTTTCATCGCCAAGGCTGACCGTTAAGCGTAATAGTTTGTCGGCTTCCGGGATAATTTCAGCGTCTATGATTTGAGCGACGCGCAAATCCACTTTCATGAATTCATCGATTGTAATTTTACCTGTAACGGTGGCCGCAGCGGCTGTTTTAGCGTCCGTTTTTGCAGGCGTTGCTGTCGTCACGGCTTTAGCCCCTGTTTTTGCGTTGGCTTTCAATGCTTGTAATTTTTCAGCTACGCTTTTGGCTTCATCCATCATCGCGGCTACATTTTTAGGATCTATGCGAGTCATCAAATGTTGATACGTCTGAATCACTTTACCAGTAAGGGCCGTTTGTGCGGCTTTAAATTCAGAGTATGGCTTTTCGTTGAATAAATTCGCGACCTTGTCACTGAACGCAGGTAAAACCGGCGTTAAATAAATCGCAATAATGCGGAATAGATTTAAAGTCGTCGTTAGTACTTTCTGAGTCAGCACAGGGTCCGCCGAAACTAATTTCCAAGGTGCATTGTCATCAAAGTATTTGTTCGCCTTATCCGTGATCAAACGGATTTCATTCGTCACTTTAGTAAACTCACGATCAGCGTAGTGCTTTTCAATCATTTCACTGGCCATTTGAGCTTCTTTCAGAAGCTGCGCGCCAACGGCATCTGGTTCCGATAGTTTTGATTCGAAGTTTTTGTTTAACATCGAAGCGCCACGTGAACCCAAGTTTGTGATTTTGCCAACCAGGTCAGAATTCACTTTGCCTTGGAAATCTTCCAAGTTGAAATCCATATCTTCGACTTTTGAATTTAGTTTCGTCGCAAGGTAATAACGAGCGTATTCAGGAGCTAAATGGTTCAAATACGTGCGGATCGAAATAAAATTACCGCGCGATTTACTCATGCGCTCGCCATTCAATGTAATGAAACCATGGGCGTGAACAGCTGTCGGCGTTCTGAAGTCCGCACTTTTCAACAAAGCCGGCCAGAATAGTGTATGGAAATACGTGATGTCTTTACCGATGAAATGATACACTTCGGCTTTAGAATCGGTTCTCCAGTAGTCATCAAATGATACGTTGTTTTGCTTGCAGTAGATTTTCGTTGAAGCGACATACCCCATCGGAGCATCCACCCAAACATAGAAAAATTTGTCCGGTGCGCCGGGAATAGCAAAACCAAAATAAGGAGCATCGCGGGAAATATCCCAATCGCGAAGAGGCTCTTTGAACCATTCCATCATTTTTGCGCCCACTTCAGCTTGCGTGTGCTTAGGAAGCCAATCAACCAAGTAATCTTTGAAATCATTCAATTTAAAGAAATAGTGATCCGATGATTTTTTGATCGGTTCTGTTCCGCACAGGTAACAATGAGGATTTTTTAATTCACTTGGGTTGTACGTAGCACCGCACACTTCACATGAATCACCGTATTGATCTAAAGCACCGCAGTTGGGGCATGTGCCTTTAACAAATCGATCGGGTAAAAACATTTTATCGTGCGTGCAGTACTGTTGTTCTACAGGACGAATGTTGATGTGGCCTTTAGCTTTCATTTTACCGTAGAATTCTTCGCACAGTTCTTTGTTTTCTGGCGAGTTTGTCGACGAATAAACGCTATGGTTGATTAATAGATCTTTAAAATCTTTTTCATGTTCTTGGTGTGCACGTGCGATGAGTTGTTCTGGGGTGATACCTTCTTCACGAGCGCGAATCATGATCGGAGTTCCGTGCGTGTCATCGGCGCAAATAAATACGCAGTCATGTCCACTCATTCGTTGAGAGCGGCACCAAAT
>NCGL01000077.1 GCA_002256935.1 Bdellovibrio sp. 28-41-41 | reverse complement strand
CGGCGGGTGGCCATGGGGTAGGGTCGATCAAATTCACGGATCTAAGATCCATAGATTTGCAAAATATCCCGATGGTCGAGTAGAAGAACCTTCGTGATTACCGAGCTTCGCTGACTCGAACAGACATTGTAGCATTTACGAACTTTCTGATTTCTTTCAGATCACTCTCTTTCATATCTACAATTATAAACCCATTTCAATAAGGTGCCACAATAAGGTGCCAGGTCCTAAAAATACCAAATTGTGCTGAGGCGCTTGATTTGGCTCTTAAAGTGCCAGTAAACGAAAAATGCCAAGAGTTGAGCTCTTGGCGGTAATTTTAGGACCTGGCACCTTTTATTCTTTAACCTCAGCCATGTTCTTAAAGTTATCGTAAGTCTTTTGCTGCTTATCGATTTCTTTATTCCAGCGGGTGATTTCACCCTCATAACCGATTTTTTTGTTTTTCCATTCGCTCACTTGATTAGAAACGGATTTGATTTTGTCGGCAACCTGTTTTTCTTGATCTTTTAGACCTTGAATACGGGTCATCCATTGCTTTTTCTCTTCCGTGATTTGAGTTGCCTGAGTTTCGTAGTCTTTAATATTTTCGTTTCGTTTTACTTGGTTCTGTTTGATTTTGGCGATCAAGTCTTCGAATTCTTTGATCTTCTTGTCTTCTTGAGCGAGTTTGTTTTTCTCGTCGTTCAATAGATTTTGAAGTTCCTTTTCGTTGGTTTCAACTTTCTTCATCGAAGCTTGGTTTTCTTTCAATGACTTACTCACCAATGCTTTTTGATCATCGACTTCTTTTTTCGCTTTGTTGACCTCTTGGATGTTTTTTTCAACCATGCTTAGGTTTTTCTTATAATCATCCAAATTCAGTTTGGCGTTGTCGATGTTCGATTTAATTTTGGCCAATGTATCGGCGCTGTTTGGTTTCGCAAATGACACTGTCGCTGCTAATATTAGTAAAAGAGATATCCGTTTCATATTAATTTCCTTCCTGTGCACACACATTTTTCAAAGACGAGCGGAAATGGCCAATTTCGTCTTCCCAAATTTCACCTTGAAAGTTCCATTTTACTTTCTTGTCTTTTTCTTTTGCTAACTGAGCTTGAGCTAACTCGCGGGCTTTTGGATCATCGCCTTTGACATCTTGGCTGACCGTTTGGAAACGTAAGTGTTCGCCAGCACCTGAGTACACTTCGTATTGCAATAATTCATTTTGATCTAGTAGGTCCTTAAGATCACCAGTCAATTGAGTCAGGCGGTCTTTCAAAACAATGCCTGCACGTACGCGGTGTTTTGACTTGTCCTTATCAATGCGAGCGAATGAAACGTCGCGGATATTTTTTACTGTATCACGAGCCGTCTTTACACCTTGCTGTTGGTATTTAAAACTTTGCAGCTTTTTCAATATGTTTTGTTCTTCCCCTTTGAGGATATCTTTATTTTTCTTAGGATCTAATAGTCCCGCGCGTACGTTCGCTAAATCTTGGCTCAAAGTACCTTGTTTTTTAATTAGGTCCTTTTCACGTTGGATCAAACTTAATGTCACTTGGTTAAACGCTGTGATCTCGTCTTCTAAACGATTAATGTCTTTTTGCACTGTAATGAACGACGGGTGACGAGCCAGTTCGATAATGAACGAGCGTGGAACACCATCGACATCTTTTTGCTCTGGATTTTTCAACCACGATCGAACAGTTTGATAGTAGTCCGCTGGGTCCTTCTTTTGTGATACATAGGTTTCAATGCGACCATAATAAGGCGCATATTTTCGTCCTAGAGCCGTTAACACCTGCAAGCTATCACCAAATTGACATAAGTTTAAGTAGCTCACGGTGCGAACCACATAGGATTCAGGGTTGTACGCATTTTTAAAGAAGTCCGTATGTAACGAGAACATATTTCCCGCAGCACCTACATAGTCATTTATCAAAATCTCTGTCCATGCTAACTCCACCATGGCTTGCAACCAAAGTGGATGGTCTTTATCAACAGCTAAGTATAGCTTCTGGGCTTCTTTGTAATCCTGTTTTTGAAATTTAATACGAGCTAACGTTAAGGACGCCAAAGTTTGAATCGACGGCAAGGATTGTTTGTTTTTTAAAACTTCGTCAATGTAAGCCTCGGATTCTGGCACTTTTCCCTGACGATATTTTGAAAGACCGGCGATGAATCTAGATTCTGGATAGAATTCTGATTTCTCTGGGATCAAAGCCAGCGCGGCTTCTACTTCTGTTAAGTTACCTTTTTCTAGGTAGTACTTCGCGCGGTAGAATTGATAGCCATCGTATTTGTCCGCATCAAAGTCCGCACTTTCAATCAAAGGATCGATATCGGCGATGTCATTGATTTCAAGTAACGATACACCCTTTACTAGTTCTTCTGTTGCCCAAAGTTTTAAATCTTTGTTCTTAGACTGCGAAGATACTTTAACTAAGGCGTTTTTAAACTCTGAATATAGTTTCAATTCTTTGCTGGTCAACCCATAGTGATAAGAAGCTTCCAATCCGAATTCTTTATCTTTCAATAGTTCACCAAAGTAAGCGAGAGCCATTTCATAATTTTTTACATTTTCAAAATAGATTTGACCTTCTAAAAGTTTAAATTCTTGAGGTTTGAAAAGAGTTATATCTTTCAAAGCTACGTTAGGTTCTAAAAACGTTGGTGAATAGGTATCTTTTAATGGATCTAAAGACGGGACCGCCGCGATCGTTTTTTGTGATGAAATAGTCTTTACAGGATTTAGCGCCGGAATCGCCATTGCTTTTTTATCTAGTTCGACCATTTTAAGAACGTTGGGCTTACGAATTTTTTCATTCTGAACTTGCGACTGTGGCAAGTTCAATTGTGTTTCTTTGTACGCTAGTTCATTCTCTGTCCCGATATCTAAACGTGGAATTTCCTGGCCCGGCTTGAACTCAAAAGACGGAACTTTTGATTTCTTGATTTTAAGCTTACGTGAAGGGGATGAACCCTTCGTCGTTACTTCTAACTGAGCTTGCGCCAGAAAGGGAACGAGTAATGCTAAAAAAACCGTTAATTTGATTTTTGTTTTAAACATAGTTCCCTCTATTTCCAAAATGTAACGCCAAATTGAAAGGCAGTATCATTGATCATTTTAGACCCAATATCTTGGCCATTCGTAGAATTCACGCGTGCTTCGTTTGTATATCGATTAATTAAATCAATGCGGATCGCCCAATGTTCCGTTAAGAAGAACTGCTGCATAATAGAGAACGAATAGTGCGAAGCTGATTTCGAAGATTTAGTAATACCTTCTAAGCCCGTTCCTGATTTACAGTTCTCAAGCACAGTACATGAGTTTTGTTCAAAGGTTGTGTTACCAAGTCCCAAGCCAAAACCCATATCAAAGTAGATAATTTTTTTGTCTAGCAAACTCATTTTAGCGTAGATAGGTACCCAGTACGCCATTAATGTTTGAGCGGACTTGAATGTATTGTGATCGGGCAGGACTCCATAGCGTTTCTTGAAGTAGTCAACAGTATCGTTGAAACCAAAATTAGCATTTACGTAGTTGAACTCTAAACCAAAACGTTCGTTAAAGAAGTAGCCCGCATTTAGACCAGTCAAGCTGCCAACTGAGTTTGGGTCATTGAACGGAATACCGTAGTTCAACGATAAAAACGCACGCTTTTCTTTTTGGAAAGCGCGGTTTTGAATAACGCTGAAATCATCGTCTTTGGCAGACCAGTATTTTTGTTCTAGTTTTTGGATATCCAATTTGTCGGAATCCACGTTTTCGATTTTCTTAGGTTCTTCGGCCGGCTTAGCTTGTTGTTGAGCTAGCGTTGTGGTCGAAAATGAGAAAACGATTGCAAGGCAAAGCAATGCTACTGATGTCGGTTGATGGTATGCCACATATCCTCCTGTGATTGTGCTTTCTAGTTCGTGCTCTTAAATAGAAACGGGTAGGTCACAATGACCTTAGTCCCGCCACGCGGCGCCGGAAATTTCCAGCTCGCAATTTTATTCAGCATACATCCTTCGACTGTAGTATTCTTCAAAGTGGTATCGCTCACGGTCTGAGTTTCGACCTTTCCACTACCACTGATGGTGAATTTCACAGAGACTTTACCAAATAATTCTTTATTAGCAGATAATTGACGTTCGTAACAATATAGAATTTGTCCCAGTTGTGTGCGGATGTAGTTCGCGATCTCTTCGCGATCTAAACCACCAACAACTTCAGATTCGTCTTCAATCAGACCAACGCCACCTTTACCAACTTTACCGCCAGAAAGGGCCGCAAAGTTACTGACGTTCTTACCGCCACCGATACCGTTCGTAGAGATTTTTAATCCACGTGATCCGCTATCTTGGCTCCAGTCATCGCCTGACTTTTCAATTTTGCCCAAGGCGGCTAAAGCGCGCCCAGAAGGGCCACTTCCGGCAGCTATGCCATCCGATAAAATAACTGTTTTAGATCTAGCCCCTTGGCTAGAAACCTTAGACAGTAAAGACGAGATTTTTCCTGAATTCAAATTCTTCAACATTCCAGCCACTTTTGTTTTTGCTGGTTGTGTGTCGCCGCCAGATTCCACTTTGGGAACTTCGACGGGTGCGGTTAACTTTTGAGTTTCGTCTTTAACTGCAACTTTGGTTTTCTCTTTTTTCATAGGCTGAACGGGTTCAGTTATGATGACTCTAGCAATAGCCTTTTTAGAAACTGGGATATAGCGTTCTGTTCGTGGAATCAGAGAGAATGTTAGTGCAAACACCAAGCAGAATGTAAGTAGGGCGGCAATACCGATTTTAGAGTCCCGTTCAATAAAATCTTCCATTCGCAAGAAAAACAACTGAGTTGGTTTTTCTACTTCGATAGATTTCTGTTTTAAAGTGAACTCACCGTATTTAGATACATTCCATGACGATGATGGAATGGGCTCAATTTTAACGGCGGTAGACAATGTTCTTGATGTGTATTTCTTGTTGAATGGAATGATTTGCGTTTCGACAACGTCATCGCCAAAGCAAACTTGAAAAATTTGGAATTTTTTAATATTATTAGACGCTGTCGGCGGAGCGATTTGAAACTTATTAAGTTCAATAGATTTGGTTACTTCGCTCAATAGCAATTTAGATAGTTTGAATTTTACTTCAGATGTCTCGGCGTCTACGGACGTTAAGGGTCCACTTTCTGCCTTGTGAGACGTTGAATTCATCGAAACGTAACACCAGTTGCCGTCACGGAATTCGAAAATACCTTCCCAGGATTCTAGCGAACTATCGATAGAAACAATGTCAGCAGTACGAGATGTGCCAAAGGTATATTGAGATCTATCGCCCGAAAGTTTCCAGACTTTTCTCTCGCCAGTAGTAGTATGTTGTTCAATAAATAGTTGCTTCATCATTTTTTTATCTCACGTAAAAGCTAGCTTCCCTAATTTTTTTGTCCATATTCTTTTGGACGTCCACTAACGGCATAAATTTAATACCTTTTTTCTGCACTAGGAAAGCGCCGTCTGGATTTCTGATTGTTCCTTTAATGCTCATCTCGGAAAAGTTTACTTCCTGAACTTTTCTAACGACTTTCTTTTTAGATTGGGAAAATGAGGGTATAGACACTACCAACATCAAACAAAATAGTAAATAAGCTCGCATACTAAGTCCTTCCTTAAACAATTTATTCCGCCGCTTACATACCGTATTAGACCGCTGGATCAATTTAAATTTACTGCTTTTTGGTTTTTAAGAAATCTAACTTCTTTACTAGCCACGATTTCTTATCGGCTAGCCTAGTTTCTTTATTAGCTAAATCATAAAAATATATGGCCCGTTCTGTAGAATTCTTAAACACTTCATAAATTCGTGCTTTCGAAAAGTACAGATACTCGGGATTTTTCCATTGTGCAGCCGGCAACGAATCAAGCACCTTAATTGCCTTTTCCGTGTTCTCAACTTGAGACAGGCTTTCCGCAATGAAAGGAATCACATATTCACGTAGACCCGCATTTTCGGTGTACTCGCGTTGCTTCATCAAATCATACTGAATACCATCGACAGTTTTGTAGTCTTTGTTCTTATAAGAAATCAGGAAGCGAGAGTACAATCCCATGTAGGAGTCGATATCATTTAAGTTAGCGAGCGCTTCAACATTGATATCCATCGTCGCATCGGGTTTGTTCTTCTGTTTTAACAAACTTATATTGTATTGGATCAATCCTACATTATTCTGTGTTTCTTTCAGCAATTTTTCAAAAATCCACTGAGCTTTTAGAAACTGACCTTTCTTAAAGGCGACATAGCCATTCGCCCATTGAACCTGCTCTAGGTTATTTTCCTTATCCGACATTTGCGCGGCAAACGAGTCGGCTAGATCGATTTGGAATTTTTCGCCGCAGCTATAAACCTGAGCTAAATCGATGTTTTTAGAATCTTTGCGGCAGTCCGAAACGTCTTTGTTTGAAAATAATTTAATATTTCCGGACGTTGTTTTGGGAACGGCGAGAGTCAAAAACAGTTCGTATCTGTGACCTATCTCCAAACGAGCGCTTGTTTCTGGTGTTGTTTCTAACCAAGCGTCCACATTTGCGGTCTTTCTGTTTTTGTTAGGATCTTTTTCGCCAATAGCCGCTAGATTTTCTTTGCGTTTTTCTTCAATGGGGCCAAGAACCTTTGTTATTTCATTGCGGAGTTCAGCTTGATCTTTGGCCGATAAGCTCTCTGGGAGCGGCATCGTGGCTAAAGATTCGATGTAATGAGAATAGCAACGATCGACGGCTTCAAAGCTACTGCGAACTAAGTCTGGTGCCGAAGTCATTTTCGTAACACTCAAGTACGCCGTTTGGGCTTTCTCCAGTCGTTCTGTTTTTAGTTGGATAATCAGTGCTAAGCGATCTTCTTTGGTAGTCTTCATGCTTTGCGAAGTGAATTCTTGTTCTAGAATTTGGCCTTGGATAAAACGAGCTTTCGCACGAGATTCGGTTGGGGAGTCACGTTTAAGAATCTTCATCGTTAGTTCAAAAGCGTCTTTATAGTTTTTGTCGTTGAACAAAGTAACGGCTTTTTCCGTTAGAACTTCGGTAGCAAATGGCTCGATATTTAGTTCCAGGATAATTCCGTTAATTTTTTGGATTTCTTTTTGGTCTTTTGAGCTATCAAGGGTAGCTTTGATTTTCGCAAACAGTTGAATGCGTTTGCCTTTTGCTGAATCTGTTAACAATTGTTGGTATATAGCACGAGCTTCTTTATTATTGCCTTCAAGTAAATATAAATCGGCAGCGTTTTCTGTGTAAACGTGCCTTTTGTCTTTCTCTTTTTCCATTGAAGCCAGTTTTTGTGACCATTCGCCCGCTTTTTTCAGGTTCGTAAGGTCAGTGTATGAATTAATTAGGTCTTTTATCAAATTCGTTTTTTTATCGTAGTTTGGATATAATTTAAGTAGATCTTCAGCGGCCCGAGTAAA
This sequence comes from Bdellovibrio sp. 28-41-41, assembly GCA_002256935.1. GTDB lineage: Bacteria > Bdellovibrionota > Bdellovibrionia > Bdellovibrionales > Bdellovibrionaceae > UBA2316. Next base: position 5,004 of record NCGL01000077.1, on the reverse strand, counting down.
CTTATTCAAGCTTTTGTTTTCCAAATAGATTTTTAGAGCGTCAAGTAGCGCACGCTGACCTAAATCCGATCCTTTGTGAAGATCAAAATAGCTTATCAAGTTTTGTGTCTGTTCAAGAGGCTTCAGCTGGGCGTTTTTAACTTGAATCTCTGAAAAGTGGGATTCTTCATAGATTTTTTGAAGCGATTTAGATCGTGTTTCGTCTTTTGATTCTTTTAGATAGGATTGCGACAAACTCTTAAGTTCTGTGTAACGCTTTTGAATGTTGTAGATGTCTAGGATCAAATCCTGAGATTTAGATCTGACAACCAGATCATTTTTGGATTTTTCAGTAACAGCTAGAACTTTAAGAGCGTCTTCGTAGTTTTTTTCCTCGTAATAGGTAACGGCTACTTTAAGACCAACTGGAAAGAAGTGCTCGCCCTCTGAAAATTTTGTATAGTATTCGATCGACCGTTGTTTACGTTCGTCTTTCTTTTTATCTGTGGGCTTTGCCTCTAGTTGTTTTTCTATTGAATACAAACTGGCGTACAAGGTATCATGAATTTCTTTTTTATCTTTTGAGTTCGATGCCACAAAATAGTAGTTATCCGAAGCTTCATCGAATTTTTCGAGTTGAAACTGCAATTCAGCCAAAATTGTGCGCGTTTTTAAATCAGGCGCTGTGACGTCTTCATTCTTAATAATTAATTTTAAAATAGTTTCCGTTAATAAAGAAAACTCTTTATGGCTTTTATTTTTCTGCCAAATTTCCCACCAACGTTTGGCAAGGTCAAGGCTGGCACGTTTAAATTCTGATTGGCAAATTTCAGCTACAGCTTCGACCGTTTGTTCTTTTCTCCAGCGTGATCCGACAGTGCAATGTTCTCCCGCATAGGTAAGCTCAGAAATAACTTGTTCTCGTTTCTTGATGGTTTCGTAAGTTTCCGCCATTAAGATATGAGATTTAACCACGTACATGTTGTCTGGTTCTTTCTTAATGAATTCATTCAAAAAGATATGGATGTCCTTTAAACGCGAGTAGGAATCATACAACTTAGCCATGTCAAACAATGCCGGTCCTAGTTCATTCGTTGTTACGACTGCTTTAAAAAAATCGTATAGGTCTTCCGCTTGATAAACTTCACCAATAAATAGTACGAGGTCACGGATGGCTTCTTTACGTAAATAGTATCCTTTTTTGTTGGTACCTTCGATTTCAGGAGGATTTTTTTCAACAACCATTTTTAATTTCTTGATGGCTTCGGATGAATTTTTTAAGTTGTAATTAGCCCAACCTAATTTATACAGTCCATATACATACACACGCGATTCAGGGTATTTTTCGATTTTTTCGAAGTAAGATTTAGCATCAGCAAATCGACCTTGATCATAAAGCAATTCACCCAATGCGAGTAGGGCATCCGGCAAAATAGCCGAGTTAGGGAAATGTTCAATTAAAGTTTTATAATTGCCCTCAGAGTTTTTCTTTTGATTTAATTGTTGATAGGCAAAAGCAGAGTTAAATAGCACGCTATCTGTTTCGACAAATTTAGGAAACTGGGTCAGAATAATACTGTATGTTTTAATGGCTTTTTGCAACCAATCAGCACCCTTGGCTTCGGCAACAGGAAATGAACTTAACGTTTTTTGGTTGGAGCTTCGTTGTAAATCGAAAAAGCGACCTGACTTTGATTTGCGCATGTAAAGTTCAGCCAAGCGATTCAAAAAGTCAGCTTCTTGCGGTGAACCCTTTTTCTTTTTCAAAATATTCTGCAAAGCTTCAATGGCTTTGTTTTCAGTTTTAGAAATAAGGACTTCAGATTTTAAGGCCTGAGAGTCGCTTTCTTTTTCTGTGCTTTTTTGTGTGTTGAGCTCGGGTAGGAGGCCCCGGTCATCGCCTTTAGGTGCTGCGAGTAAAGACGTAGAAATTAGAACGAGTGAAGCAAGTGTAGTGACATATCTATTCATCATTGACTCGACGTTATGAGTTTAACTTGTGGAAATCCAGCCATGGACGCCGTATACATTACCTTTTTGATGACCGCATAAGGAAGTTCGCGGTCGGCGATTAATAGTATTTGACCATCTTTTACTGCTTTCACTGTTGTCTCTTTAGAAGTTTTTTCTAGCGATTTAAAAAAAGCAGGCAGAAAATTTGGATCTTTTGGATCTTTATCGTTAGCGGCAAAGTCAGCGCCTTTTACTTGAGCTAAAATTTCTTTTCCGATAGTAAGAGTTTCTTTGCTGAGAGTTACTTCAAGACCTTGAGTTAATACACCTTCAGATTGAGATGTCGGCATACGTAAATCAGCTGGAGGTTCAATTTGAACTTCAGACGTATTGTACGTTTGCAGCAGAAATACCAGGATAACTGTGAACATATCGGTTAACGATGTTACGTTAACCATGACACCTGTTTTTTTGTTAATCTCTGGAGAGTATCTTTTTCTTCTAGACATAACGACCTATTGAAAAATGTTGTTAAAAACGACTTCTGGAAAAAGGAAATCTGTTTTGACTTCTTTTCCCGTTTTAGGGTCTACAAATGTAAATTCATCATTCGTGCTGGATTTTCTAGATCCATCCAAAATGGTAACGACTTCGCTGTAGGACATGGCATCGTTAGGTGCGAGTTCAATTTTGAATACTTCGGGATTTTTCTTTTTGATCTCTACTAACTTTGCATTTAATCCCGCTAAATTTAAACTTGCGCCGTTTGCTGGAATTTTAGAGGTGTCTGTTGCATCACCTTTGGTGACAATTACACTCAGTGATTTCGAGTCGTCGACTAAAATCTTTATTTGAGCCATTTTCTCTGGATTTAGTTTTTGATTTTCGATCTGTTGTTTAACCACTTGAGGCAAATCTGTTTCGATTTGCGTCAGTTGAAGAAACGAAGACGAAATGACAAGGACCGGTACTAGCTTCATGATGATCGCTAGTAGCGGAGTTAAATCCAATTCAAATTCCTCGTAATGTGTGCGGAACCTCTTGATCCCCATCGTGTACCCCTTTTACCCTTGTGGCCTATTGCCTATTAAGAAACCTTAGAATTTGGATTCGGAGGTAATTGATCAGGAAATACATTCTGACGTGTCAATTGAGGTAAATGTGATGAAGTTAAAATTTCAGTTAACTTACCGCATTTTTCAGTTGTCTGTTCTATCAATTGATTTTGTCTGCCAGAAAGTATCGAGAAAAATACCATCGCCGGAATCGCCACCACAAGACCTAGCAATGTCGCATTCAATGATTCTGCGATACCGCTAGATAGTAGTTGTTGCTTTAAAGCAGCATCGGCTTTGGATACCGCTTTGAACGATGTAATCAGACCCGAGATTGTACCTAATAGACCTACCATTGTTGCCACGTTGGCTAACATACTTAGATAGTGAAGTTTCTTGGTATACAGAGGGATGATTTCACTCATCGCATTGTCGTGAGCTTGGAAAATAGTTTCGTCGTCACGATCGGCTTTCTCTAGAATAGTTTTAAATGCGCGTGCCATTGGTTTTTTCTCTAATTGTGCACTTAGCACAAGAGCTTCATCCAATTTTTTAGAAACTATCAGCGCATGAATGCGTTGAGAGAAGTCTTTTACATCCATACCGTAGTCAAAGTACAAAACTTTGATACGCTCAGAGATAAAGTAAACTGATATGAAACCGGTCAATACGATCATGACTCCAAAAAAACCGGCTTCTTTTAAAAAGGTAAATATATTTTCCATCTCATTACTCCTATTCTTTTTCCGTAGCATTTACTTCATGATAAAGTGCAACTAAATCTTCGATTTGTTTTGTCGCCCACTCGGGAGAATCCAAAAATCGAATTGCGTAATTCAATCCTGACTTTACGTTTAGTCGTTGCCTGCTAAAATTCTTTCGGACTATTTGAGATAGAACATTAAAGGATTTTACATTAACATTGTTCTGAGACAGGTTTAACATCACTTTTTGTCCGGGTAACAATAACGGATTGTTGATTAAAACGAGTGCTCCATTGACACTTAGTGAAATTATTTGGCCATTGAAGAAAAATTCGTCAATTAATGAAAGTCGATCTTTTGAGAATTCTTCAACTTCTCCTAATGGCTGCCATCCTTCAAGATGCGGTGACCATACATAGTTGTAGTCAAATAGTTCACCTTTTTGAATCATATTAATCATCGTAGAAACTTCGAAGGGGCCGTATTTGTTTTCGCTCCTTAGAATGTACCACTTTGATTCTTGTTTTTTTAGAGCATGGGCTTGTTGACTCATTTTAAGAAAACTCCTCTTTCTTTTTAGTGACTGCTTTTTCTCTAACTCTTATTCTTATTTGACTGTGACTGGGTCAAAATTAATGTTGATTGATGAATCGGCTGCTGGAATCGCTGAACCGTGAAAGTTCACTGTCCAATTCGATGCCTCATATGTCCAACCATTGTTAGAGTCTTGCTGAACGGCGACACCGTTAACAACAACTCGGATAGTTTCAGGAAGCGGCTCGCGATCTAATTTAAACGAAGACGTTAAAGCCAAAACTGAATCTGAAATTAAACTTAAAGACTGGGCGAAGTTTCCGCACAATGACGCTTTGGTTCCACCAGTTTGATCCGCCATTTGACCTAGGCGAGTTCCCATACGACGAGAAAACGTAGTGTTCAGATCGTCTAAGCACGCTTGGTCTAAAATCGTAATCGAATTCACAGAATAGTTTCTGATCGTTTCTGTCGAATTAGTGTAACTATCTAACCAATCAGTGTAGCTTTTTACAGAATGAATTCGACTATCTGTTAAGTAGGAATTGCCGGACAATGATTCTAGCGCAGGAGTCATGGCACTGTGTGAAAAATCATCTTCGTCGCTGATGATGATAACCGCAAGGTAAGCATCAGCTCGGCGAAAACCAGTATTAGCTGGGTTCGTTAATGCTGTTTTGAAACTTTGAAATGGACGCTCATCGCCGTAACCTTGAATACCTTGAGCCGCATTTAAATTAAATACGTTTGTGATATTCGCTGTTAACTTTGAAATGATT
>NCGL01000148.1 GCA_002256935.1 Bdellovibrio sp. 28-41-41 | reverse complement strand
AAAAATAAGCAAAGAACTTCCTGCGGCATAATACAAAAATTTTTAACATACATAACAGCTTTTTATTGCTCAGGCTTTTCTTTTACGCTACTAATCAAATCATACTGTAATCGTGTATTTTAAATATATAGGAGAACCTATGTCTGAATCCTCTGATGTCCATAACAGAGGCGGATTTGCTGCCTTCATCTTTTCGATGGTCTTTGTTTTTGCTTTTTTTGCATACATTGCTTTTGTACATCCTGGTGTTGACCTTGGTGAAAATGTTGTCGATCCCAACGCCGTTTCTGACAAACCAGCTGGCCCCGTTTTCAAAATCGCGGACGTGAAAGAACCTTGGGTGTCTACTCCTGAGATCGTTGAATATGGCCACAAGCAATACAAAATGAATTGCGCTACTTGTCATGGTGATGCCGGCAAGGGCGACGGCCCTGCAGGCGGTGGTTTGACTCCAAAGCCTAGAAACTTTGTAGAGGGTAAATGGACTCAAGGTGGCGGAATGATCTCTCACTTTAATGTTTTAGCAAACGGGATTCCGAACAGTTCAATGGCCTCTTTTAAACACTTAAAAGTAGCCGACCGTTGGGCTATTCTTCACTTCATCGAATCTATCACAGAAAATAAATCTAAGGACGAACCGGCCAAAGTCGCTGAATTTGCGAAAACGGCTCAATAGTAATTTAGGAAAATCATGTTAACTACCGGCCGAATTAGACACCTATCTTCAAAAAGCGAAAACCAAATGGTTTTCGTATTTTTGTTTTTGTTGTTGTTTACGGTCGCATCGTATTCTCACGAAGGTAAACCTGATGGTGGTTATGACGGGAAGCCGGCTCCAGAAACATCAACGGTCCGCCCTAAGCAACTTGACGGTGTTGGTATCGAAGAAAAATTAGGCTCTTCTGTGGATATGGGTTTAACATTTAAAAATGAAAAAGGTGAGAGCGTCACTTTAGGTAGTTTTTATGATGGCAAGCACCCAGTTATCATTTCATTAGTTTATTATTCTTGCCCCGGTTTATGTAATTTTCATTTGAATGGATTAACAGAGGGACTGAAAGGTTTAGACTGGAATCCGGGAGAAAAATTTCAAGTAGTAGCCATCAGTTTTGATGCGAAAGAAACTCCAGACTTGGGCGCCGGTAAAAAGAAATCATATATGGATGTATATAGTCGTCCAGGCACTGAAAACGGCTGGCATTTTCTAACGGGTGACCAAACTAACATCGATAAAATGATGTCATCAGTTGGTTTCAAAGCAAAATGGAATGAAAAAGACAAAGAGTGGGCGCACGCCTCTGCTGCTATTGTCACTACTCCTAAAGGTGTTATTTCTCGATATTTAGGCGGCATCATGTTCGATCCAAAAGACGTGAAGCTGGCTTTGAATGAAGCGACCGAAGGTAAAATATGGTTTTAATTTTAATGTTATTGCTTTTACCCTTCTGGCTGCGGAAACGTAAGCACGAAGGAACAACGGGGAGATAGACATGTTCTGGATCAGTTCGGCCCATGCGGAAAAGTTGATGCCTACAGCAGCGACTGATATCGCGTATCAAGTGGATAGTTTGTATAACTTCTTGCTTATAACTAGCTTTATCGCGTGTGCAATCTTAATTGGTGGGATGATTTTCTTCGCACAGAAGTACAAAAGAAGATCAGTGAGCGCGAAATCAGCGTACATTACACATAACGTTTTCCTTGAATTCTTGTGGTCATTTATTCCACTTGTTATCTTCTTGGCTGTATTTGCATGGGGCTGGTTAATATTCCACGACATGCGATCGATGCCTAAAGATGCTCTTGAAATCCACGTCCGTGGTAAACAATGGGCTTGGGAAGCAGAATACAAGAGCGGTGTTAAAACTGCGAATTTGATCAAAGTACCTATCAATAAAGATGTAAAACTAATCATGACATCAACAGATGTTCTCCATAGCTTTTACGTTCCTAGTTTCCGCATAAAACAAGACGTGGTTCCGGGTCGTTACACAGCTTTGTGGTTCAGAGCGACTAAGTTTGGTGAATTCCATATTTTCTGTACAGAATATTGCGGAACTCAACATTCGGGCATGCTAGGTAAGCTACACGTTGTTTCTCAAGAAGAATACGATCAGTGGTTAGAAGAAGAATCTAAATTCAGTACATTGCCACTAGCTCAACGAGGCGAAAAATTATTCCAAATCAAAGCATGCTCTGGTTGCCATTCCGTAGCTGATAAGTCAGTTAAGGCGGGTCCAGCATTGTATCAAAAATTTGGAACGGAAGAAGAGCTCTCTGACGGCTCTAAAGCAATAGTCGATGAATCTTATGTGCGTGAATCAATTTTGAATCCGACTGCTAAAGTTGTGAAAGGCTTTAACGCCGGCGTTATGCCATCGTTTCAAGGTCAAATCAGCGAAGAAGAGTTAGCGGCGCTCATCGAATACGTGAAAACGATTAAATAGGTAGGAATATATATGGCATCATCAACTCATGGTTCTAATCCCGATGTGAACTACATTACAGAGTTTAAAGGTATCAAGTCTTGGTTTACCAGCCTTGATCACAAGAGAATCGGACTCTTGTACATGTGCTCGATTTTCTTTTTCTT
>NCGL01000147.1 GCA_002256935.1 Bdellovibrio sp. 28-41-41 | reverse complement strand
ATCCTTGGCGGATTGATGCTCGAAAGAGAATCATTCGATCAAATTGGTGATGTTATTACCGTGGACGATTTTTATTCCCCGGCGAATCAAAAAATCTACCAAGCCATATTAGATCTAAACTCTAAGTCACGTCCAATTGATTTGGTTACTGTTACAGACGCGCTTCGTTCTCGTAACGAATTCGACGCTGTTGGTGGTTACGTTTATTTAGCTAGCTTATTAGAGCGTACAATTTCGTCGGCTCATATCGCTACCTACGCACAAATCGTTAAAGAAAAATCTATTTTAAGAAAACTAATTCACACCAGCACTGAAATTATTGAATCTGCGTTCAATAGTGAAAAAATGGAAGTCGACACTATATTAGATAGAGCCGAATCTGAAATTTTTAAAATCGGTGAAAAAAAGGCGGCCTCTGGTCTTGTTGGTTCGATGGATATCGTCAAAGAAAGCATCAAGAAAATTGAAGCCCTTTATCAAAAACAGGAAGACATCACTGGTATTTCTTCAGGATTTGCAGAATTAGATAAAATGACAGCGGGTATGCATCCGGGCGAGTTAACAATTATTGCCGCTCGTCCATCGATGGGTAAAACCGCATTCAGCTTGAATATTGCATCTCACATGGTTCTCCGTCAGAAACGCACCTGCGCCTACTTCTCTCTCGAGATGGGTAAAGAGGCGGTCATGATGAGGATTCTATCTGCTGAAGCTCGTGTATCGATGTCTGAAATCAGAACGGGTCGGGTTCAAGATTCTAGTTGGCCTAAATTAATTTCAGCCGCTTCGCAACTGAGTGAATCCAAATTATTTATTGATGATACGTCGGGGGTTTCACCGTTTGAGATTCGTGCGCGTTGTCGCCGTTTAAAAGCTCAACATGGTATCGACTGTATTATGATCGATTACTTGCAGTTAATGGATTTGAAAATGAAGATCGAGAGTCGCGAGCGTGCAGTGTCCGAGATCTCGAAAATGTTAAAAGTAATCGCCAAGGAACTATCTATCCCAGTGATCGCTCTCGCTCAGTTAAATCGGGGTGTTGAGGGTCGTGCGGATCGTCGTCCTATGTTATCAGATCTGCGTGAGTCGGGATCGATCGAGCAAGATGCCGACGTAATCATGATGTTATATCGTGATGATTACTACGATAAGGAAGATCCTGAAAAACAAGGTCACGCGGAAGTTATTATTGGCAAGCAACGTAATGGTCCTACTGGTACTGTGAAACTGCGCTTTGATGCTAAGTTCAATAGATTCCGTGATGCTGATGTTGAATCAATGAATCCATTGCCTCCTCCGCAAGTGCCACCAAACCAACATTTCAATCGTCCAAAAAATCACGCCCCCGGACAAAATCCATAACGTACGGTCCGACTTTACTCTCCATATGAAAATTGCTTATGAGTCTAGCGTCTTGGACTAGACCAAAGGTTATTTGTTTTCAACGTAAGTAAAAAATTCTTAACCCAAACAAAATCTGATGGTGTCCTACATGTAAGCGTGACAGCGAGCGATTGACGAAGGCATGGAGGCTTTTCGATGGGTCTAAAAGGGACGACACTTATTTCAGAATTAAGAGAAACATCTGGTTTAGACGAGGGGTTTTTTGATAGCCAAATGG
>NCGL01000076.1 GCA_002256935.1 Bdellovibrio sp. 28-41-41 | reverse complement strand
CATTTCTACAGAACGGCCATCAGGATCTAACACGATCGCTTTGCGGCCATCTTTGAAATCGGTAGGATCCAGAATCCCAATGAATTTGTTTGAAACAAACTGCTGAAATTTCGCATCGATACCTTTAACTTGAAATGACAGAGTGTAGTGAGGCTGAATATCCTGCTTCATACCCGGTTTCTCTAAAAAAGCAATCTCAAGGCCATTAGCCATTGTCCAATAATACTCTGTGCCCAAACTGACTTTCTTCGTTTTAAAAGTTAACCCCAGGTTTTCATAAAACCTTAAAACGTCTTTTATCTGCGAAGTAGCAATAACGAGTGATTGTAAACTGGCCGACATCTCATGATTCCAAAGTGAAACCTAATTTCTGTCAAACACTTTATTTTTGAGTGGATTCCAGGGTCTTTTTCCTGCTAACTTAGGTCGCAGCATTGAAAATGTTTTCAGTTATTACCGACGAGGAACGAATGGAAAAAACTTTTCTTAAAGACTATCAAAAACCCCACTACCAAATTCTAAAACTGGATCTTGAATTTAGTTTATTCGACAATTACGTAACGGTAGCACAAAAAAGTCGGTACCAACTCGACGAAATTAAACCGTTTTTCTTGAATGGACTGGATCAGGAAATTTTAGAACTTACGTTTACCGACAAAAATCAATCTTTGGAATTCAAAGTCGAGAAAAAAAATGATGGCCTAACTGTTTTCCCAACGGTCAAAGAATTTAATTTGAATATAAAAACAAAAATAAATCCATACACGAATAAATCACTTGAAGGTTTGTATGGATCAAAAGCATTTTTGGTGACACAATGTGAAGCCGAAGGTTTTCGAAAAATCACATTCTTTCCGGATCGCCCCGATGTCATGACCATGTACACGGTCACTATAGAAGCTGACGTTAAAAAATTCCCAATTCTGCTTTCAAACGGCAATCGCATAGAGAAAAAATCAGTTGGCGACAACCGCCATCGAGTCACATGGCAAGATCCGTGGAAAAAACCATGCTACCTATTTGCCGTGTTCGCTGGCGACGTTGACGTCCTAACCGACACTTATACAACGCGTTCTGGAAAAAAAGTAAATTTAGAAATCTATGCAGAAAAAGGGAAATCTCCGCGCTGTAAACACGCGATGGAATCATTGAAGCTTTCCATGAAATGGGATGAAGACAAATTCGATCGCGAATATGATTTGTCGGAATATATGATTGTTGCTATCGATGACTTTAATGCGGGCGCGATGGAAAACAAAGGCTTGAATATTTTCAATTCAAAATTGATTCTTGCTGATAGTCAAACGGCCACTGATGCTGATTTCTTTGATATTGAATCGGTTGTGGCTCACGAATACTTTCACAATTGGACTGGAAACAGAATTACTCTGCGCAATTGGTTTCAGTTATCCCTGAAGGAAGGTTTAACTGTTTTCCGCGACCAAGAATTCTCTGCCGATATGACGGAAAAAGGAATTCAACGCGTTCGTGATGTGGATACTTTGAAAAACCGTCAATTCCCAGAAGATGCCGGTCCTAATGCTCACCCGGTGCGTCCTGAATCGTGCTATTCAGTCGATAACTTTTTCACACCGACTATTTATGAAAAAGGTGCCGAAGTCATTCGTATGATGCAAAACATTCTGGGCAAAAAACAATTTAAACTGGCAATGGATCGTTATTTTAAAAAATATGATGGCCAAGCCATCACTACGGATGATTACCGTACGACGATTCTAGATGAATCCGGTTACAATTCAGAATTGTTTGTAAACTGGTATCAGAAACCGGGAACTCCTAAAGTTTCAGTAACAGACTCTTGGGATGCCACTAGCAAATCCTTCACTTTACATTTGGAACAAATCGAATCGCAGTTTGAAATTCCAATCTTTGTGGAACTATTCGATCGTGATGGAAAAAAACTAGATCTAAAATCGGACCAAGTTCAAACCAACTCGGATGGCCAAAAACTAATTTTACTTAAAACGTCTACATTAGAAGTAAAATGGGACGGCTTGTCCGGCCGTCCTGTGGTATCGTTCCTAAGAAATTTCTCGGCCCCAATCATTGTATCGTGGAACCGCCCCCTTGATGATTACTACTTCTTAGCCCTAAATGATGACGATACGTTTAACCGCAATGAGTCTTTGCAACAATACTGGCTAAACTCGTTCAAAAACCTGTACACACAATTCATTCTAGAAAACAAAAAAGATGCAGTTAGCAAATTGCAGCCATTAAATGGTTTGCTTGAATCTATTTTGAAAAATGAAAAACTTGAAGAGCGTGTAAAAGCCAAATTATTTAGCTTCCCATCTCATTCAGTGATTATGCAGTTCATGGGATTCCTAGATGCCGCTGGTTTTCAAAAAACGGAAATGACCATGAAGTCTTACTTTGGAAAAAATCTAGGATCGACGTTAAAAGAAAAAGTACTTCAGCTAAACACTCAACTGACTCAGCTCGAAGCAAAATCGGATCACTACGATCAGAATATTGCTGCCAAACGTGAATTAAAAATGAACCTGACTGATTTACTTGAATCCGTCGAAGGCCAAACAAATCCCTATCAAACTAAAAACTTTACTTCGGTGTTGTTTCAATTCGCATCTCAGTTAAAAGTTTTAGCAGGTGAAGCTCGCAAGCAAGAAATTTTAAAGTTCTATACACAATGGAAATCAGAACCGTTGGTGCTAAACAAATGGCTTCAAACAATTTCTACGAGCGACCACCCGGAAACATTCGAAACGATCAAGTGGGTTTGTTCGCAGGGATATTTCAATCCAGAAAATCCCAATCAGGTTTATGCTTTACTCAGAAATTTTGGAAACAACTTATTTTATTTCCATCAAAACAATTCACACTATGATTTCTTCTTAGGTAAATTAGCAGAGATCGATGCCTTCAATCCTCAAGTGGCCGCGCGATTAGCAACGACCCTGCAGGTTGTTGGAAGCTTGCCAGAAGAAAAAAAGAGTTACCTTGGAAAACTAATCCAGCAAATGACAACGTCAAATAAACTTTCAAAAAATTCATTCGAAGTTCTGTCTAAATTAGCGTAAAAAGGCTAAAATTTGAAACAGTGCAGGAAATAGTATTTACTTTGTAAACGGAAAAAATACACCCGCTATTGTAAGCAGAACTATCTTACGATAAGGTACATAACGAGGTCGTATGAAACTTACAGCATTCTTATTTTTGATTTTTGCTCTTGTTGTTGCTAACGCAAGCGAAGACTCCAAGAGAAATGACTTAAAACGATGGGAGTTCCGAACGGCTCCGGTAGCATTGATTGCGAGTTGGTATACTGTCGACATCTCGTATCGCACGTCTGAAAGACTCTCTACAGGACCTGCCGTTGTAATTTACGGAGCTTCAGCGCAAGGTAATATGTTTTTACCATCCTATAACGGAAGTGCGGTTGGATGGCAGATGAATTACTATTTTGATACTGTTAGGAAAAATACTTGGTATTTAGGTAGTCATGCCTATTTCGAAAAATACAATTCCTACCCCCACGCTGCACAAGGCTTTAGTGAACACAGCGGTTATCGAATAAATACAACCATAGGTTACAAAGTTAAGAATGCCGGTATTCTGTCCATGTTTGGCATTGGGGTAGAATACCGTGATCAAAATATTACAAGGACCGAGGATTCGCAAATCAACGTTGATTCACATGAAGCGAATTTCTTTCCCGTTCTTGAATTAAAAATGGGTTTCGAGATTTAGAGTTATCGAACGGTACGTAGAGTGCAATCAAGTGAACTGCGTTTGTCACCTTGGTACACGTGTTGGATCAAATGAAATTCAGTTGGTATCGCTTCATCACGAGTCGCGCGGGCCGCAGCATGAGTTACTTTTAATTCGAATGCCATAGCACCTTGTTGGGTTGGTAAAATACCTTGGAACATATCGTGATTAAAATATGCCATTTTCTTTTCAGATGAAATCACAGGCGGATGTTGAATTGTGAAAGCCACACCTTGGACATCGATGTCTACACGTTCATTCAATGGATGAGCTACATTATTTATGTAGTATATTTTTTTAACAGTGAACTGGCAGGCTTGACCTGTGGCTTGCACGCCCGCGTATGTTCCGATTTTCAAATGAGCAAACGCCGCAGAACTAACCAAAAGCATCAACAAAGAAAATTTTTGAATCATACGATCTCCTTATTTGTTTTATTTACTGGCAACTTAACTAAAAAGGGGCACGTATGTCCAATAAAAAAACCAGAATAGTTTCAATTGAAAAGACGATGAAAACAGTTTATTGAGCATACCAAACTTAAACCCCTCACTATTGCCATGGCTGCAAGTGATCAGTACCAAATCCTAGGAATCAGGGAAAATGAATCCGATCAAATGATCCAAGAGCTTCTTATAAACATAAGATCTACTCAGAGATCATATCAAAAGACTGACGCGAAGATCCTGGTGCAGGACAAAGCGAGTAGAAAACCTAGAGCGACCTATTTATTTATACATCGCTCTTAATAGTGGCTACCAGTTTATTTAGATATTGGGGATCAACAAAACTCGCTTTTGTGTGCAAAATGGGAGTCACGGAATCGGGGTTTTTGTTACAAAGAATTAACAAAATTTTCACAAGTTCCGATCGGAAGTGATTTACTTTAAAAATCTGTTGTGTGGTCTACTTCCAAATTATTATTTTTCTAACTTAGTTATCTAAAAATTAATTTGAAAATAAAATTCTGCGTCATCGAAAATATCTTGACGGACTTATCGTGTTTTTAGATTGATGCCTGCTGTATCGATTTATTCTGAACGTGATCGACCTTTCGAGGTTGAAAACTATTTAGTGGAAGCCTGTTTCGAAGTGTTAACGGTGATCTAGTATTTAATTCAGAACTGGTGCAGATGGTAATAAATCCTCGAAAATGCGATTTTAAAACCCGTGGTAGAACTTCATCCACGAGGTGAAACATGTCTGAAAAATCATGTGTAAAAAAACTGACTGATCTAGTTGTTGATTCTAATCTGCGACAGCTTGTCACGAGTGAGCGCGAGATTCTAACGGAGATAATTATTTACATTCGCGAAGTGGACTGTCGTAAACTTTATCTCTCGTTTGGTTATCCCAGCCTTTTCGAATATTTAACAAGACGTATGGGTTATTCTAATGCCAGCGCACAGAGACGCGTCAATGTGGCTAGGTTGTCTAACGAGGTTCCCGTAGTTATGGATCATGTAGAATCGGGAGAAATTAAGTTATCTCAAATTTCTGTGATGGCCCAAGCCATTCGACAAGTTAATAGGGGCTCGGACAAAGTTTCAACAGAAACTAAAGAGCAGTTAATTTCAGAACTTGTGGGAAAAAGTTTGAATCAAACGGAAGTTATTGTGAGTGCTGCGCTTAATATTCCTTTAAAACAACATACCAAAGCTAAACATCAAAAAGATGAATCGGTTCGTTTTGAAGTTACTTTAACTAAAGAACAGTGGGAAAAGTTCAATCGCGCCCGAGATATACTTTCAACCTCGCTTTCGAACGGAAGCTGGGATCAAGTGATAGAATCTATGTCTGATCAGGTGATTTTAAAAAAGGATAAAGCAACACCGCGTTTGAAAGCGCGAACTTCGAAAATAACAAACTCACAAATAAAGAAAGCGAATTTAAATTCGGCCTCAGACGCTACTAAAGCAAGTAGAACAGCCATTCCAAAATCCGTTCAACACGAGGTTTTTGCTCGCGACAGGTGCTGTCAGTATCAAAGTAAAATCACTGGGCATAAGTGTTCATCAACCTGGAATCTGACACTGGACCATGTTCAACCGATATGGGCTGGCGGTAAAAATGAGGCCAGCAATCTGAGAGTCTTTTGTGCTAATCATAATATCGAGCTCTATCGACAGCAGGCAGGAATTCGGTCTGTTTGATTGGAAAGTTCTACCGATGAACTTTATGACAGTGATCAATATCGCATAACCAAATAGTCTTGCACAAAATAAAGTAAACTTTTCTGAGCTTAAATACCCACTTTTAGTCTCTCAATATCGCGATTTTAGAACCACTCACTGCACGCCGTTTCTATTTTTTAGGTGGAGTCATCGGTGCTGGCTTTACA
The DNA here is from genome assembly GCA_002256935.1 of Bdellovibrio sp. 28-41-41. Classification (GTDB taxonomy): domain Bacteria; phylum Bdellovibrionota; class Bdellovibrionia; order Bdellovibrionales; family Bdellovibrionaceae; genus UBA2316. The sequence continues at coordinate 12,953 of NCGL01000076.1, read as the reverse complement.
ACCCCTTTTTGAACTGCTGTCGACGGGGGCGTCGGCAGTTTTAATCGTCGATTGATCTCGCCTACTGTATTGCCACTAGCAACGTCCACGATGTTATAACGAACGATGACCATGTCTTCACTCTCAGGCTCGTCAAAGAATTCAACTAAGAGTCGTTTAGAGCCCTTCTTGTTAATCCCAACGATCGGGCTTTTATCTAAAGACTTTTGAATTTTTTTAGAATGATACAAGTATTTCACTTCGGAAATTTGAGACCATGTTTCAGGTAACTCTTTAGCTTTTTCAGCTAATTTTAAATCTTTGATGATCAGACTTTGAATGCTATTTGAATGCAACGAGCTGGAATCCGCATGCATACCACAAATTAAACAGAAGTCGTCTTGAGTCCAAGATAAATAACCCAAAACACCAGCACCAACAATGAAAACCAGGGCCACAAAAACTCGTAACATTATTTTAACCCTCGAATTTGTCCGTTCATATCATTGTCACACAATTTATAATTATCGTTGATGTATTTACGTTGGGCCGCTAGTTCCGCGACTGTCATGTTGAATTGATTCACATCGCAATTACTGGCTTTAAATGCATTTGTAATCGCCTGAGTTTCTGGCGGAATCAACGCCAGACTCCAAATTCTTTTGATCTTTAACCAGTTAGCTAAATACGCGCACGTGAAAGATTTATTAGGCGGCAAATAACTATACGGAGTCGCGTCCGATTTTTTCATGTTCTCCGTTGAAGACACCGATAACAAATGGGTTTTTAATCCCGTGTAATTTGAATACAAACATTTCAATCGCGCGTCCCACTGAAATCCACCCGAGATATACACATGCTTTAAAGGCACAAAGTGATCGATCTGAATTTGATTGGAACCGCCAAACTGTTGGTTGCTGTAGGGATCATACCAAGCGCCCGATTGGACATAACATCGATTCGCTGGATCCAACCCGACTGGCGTTGATGAATCGCGCTTCAATACAACTCCGCGCGTGTTCATACAATTACCTTGGCGTCCATCGACAATCCAAGTTCCAAAGTGCTTGGCACGATCATACGGTTCTTTCGGAATCGGCAACTGCTGAGAAACCAAATTCCAAATCATCAAATTGATCGCTGGCTGCTGCCCTTGCGCGAGGGCGCGTACAGATGATGAAATAATCTCGGCCGGTGATTTAAAACCCACCTGCGCCAATGATCTATCGGCAAATTGATAATAGTAACTGTATTTTAGATTATTCTCGGGCGCTGAACCCGTTGGGGCCATCGTTAATGCGAACGCCATCCCGGCGTTGAACATCACTAGGACTATTGCCTTGGGTGTAACAGATGCTTTGATTCTCATTCATAGGGCCATGAACTTCAATCTCTGCGCTCCAAAGACCTCAAGCGTTATTGCTTTTTATTTGCCTAATTGTCCGAAATTTTTTCTAAGAAGGTGTGACCGAATTTGAAAAACTGGAACATCGTTTAGAAACCTTGTGGAACCAATTCCAGAAGGGCCTATTGAGTAAAGGCGATATTGTTAGCCTTTACTTGTTATCTTATAACGATCTATTTCCTGTGGACAATTGGCTCAGCTGGAGTCGCACACGATCACACACATCACTACCCCTACACTCCTCGTTTTTTCCAAAACAGCACGAAGACTGGTCGATGTGTCCTCTGATTAAAAAAATACCTGCCGAGCATTCCCTCGGACAAATCATGAATCAGTCATTATTTAAAAAGGAAACTTTAAGGTCCAGCCAAGGACTGGTGCATATTTTTACTCAGCCCGAGACTGTGAAAATTTTAGATTATATCCCGACGCCGATTCAAATGCTGGAAATGCAGGCGCAGGGATTTCGTTGCGTAACACTTTTGCGGACTCAAAATTGGTTTAGGCATTCTTTTGATCATAACCGCAACCTTCGGGACTTTGTCATCCACGACCTTGAGCACATCTGGCAAATGTTTGAAAACCCCCAACTGACCTGGCAGCAGATCCAGTTTTCTGAAAAGCTCTATGAACTTACCATTGCTGGCGAATTTGATTCGCTTCGTAATGATCCTAATTTTTCCGACGAATTCAACTATATCATTTCAGATATGAATACACACCCGGCCCACATGTTTGCGACTCTTAAATCGCTTATCCAACGCCAGAAAATTCAATCTCAAGACATCTTGATCCAGTTTGAACACTTGCGGAACTAATCACAAAGGCTTACAATTGTTGTACAAAGGCACCTATGAGTATATCGGCAAAAAAAGATTCCTGTTTAACCTGCGAAGCTAAGCAACATAGTGCTTTATGCTCATCTCCTGAGGTAGTAAGGGTCATCGATAAAGTCAAAGTCGTCTGTAACTACAAAGCTGGCCAAATCATATTTCAACAGGGACAAGATCCCTTGGGATTATTTGCCGTGCAATCTGGATTGGTGAAATTGGAAGTTAATTCGATGGACGGACACGCGCATACGCTGCGAATATTAGGTCCCGGTGGTATCGCTGGATATAGGTCTTTATTTGCACGTGAAACTTACAAAGCTAACGCCATTGCGATCGAAGATACCTCTTTGTGCTACATCCCTAAAACTGAACTTTTTCAGATCTTTGCCCAACACCCCGAAGCCACTCTAAATTTCATGCAGTCTATTTGCAAAGATCTAGGATCTGCCGAAGAAAAATGGGTTGCTCAAATGGACAAAGAAGCCTCAGAGCGAATCGCCGAAGCCATTTTATTCTTACAAGATCATTTCAACGATCAAAAATGGACACGCAAAGAAATTGCTCAATGGGCTGGCACAACGCCCGAGACGGTAATGCGTACTTTGGCTCAATTTGAAAAAGAAGGCCTAATTGACCAGGCTGGACGAAAGATTATCATTCTGAACCGCCCTGGAATCCAATCTAGATCGACCCACCTATAAATTAAGTACCCAAGAACATGATGGGCGTCATATTTAAATAGCCACACATAGACGATTCTATTCGTCTATGGAGCTCACGCGTTCGTTTCCAAATTGTAAATACTGCCAGCAGCAATGCCCGGCTGAGGCTGATTTTTGCTGTCAAGCCTGCGAGCTTTTGTACCAAATAGACTATCAATCTTGGCTTCCTAAAGGAGATCAATCACTCAGCCTAAAGAAAAACGAGTATATGGATTCCGAAGAGTTTAAGTCCTTCTATCGAAATCCCACGAATGAAAATGAATTCACTTTTTATATCGAAGGTTTACAGTGCGCATCGTGCATTCATCTTATAGAAAAAATTCCAGAGTTCACAAACCAAGTGGAATCGATCGAGGTTAACTTTGGTTTGTCTTTAGCCAAGGTAAATGGAACAAAATATTTTAAATTCAGCCAGTTTTTAGCCTTACTGGAAGAGCTGGGCTACAAAGCTTCGCCTCTTTCAAAAAATGAAAATTTAGCCGATAAATATAAATCAGAAAATCGGACTAGCTTAAAACGAATCGCCGTCGCAGGCGCCTGTGCAGGCAACATCATGTTGTTTGTCGTTCCTATTTATGGAGGTCTGACTGGCCCTTATGCAACGGCATTTAACTGGATCAGCTTCTTCCTGTTTTTACCTATTTTATTTTATTCTGCTTTTCCGTTTTACCAAGGCGCTTGGAATAGCCTGCGCTACCGTGTGATCAACGTCGATTTGCCGATCGTCATCGCGCTTGTTACAGGGTTTGTTTTTTCGACAGTGAACTTAATTAATGGGAAATCAGATATCTATTTTGATTCTACGGCTAGTTTTCTTTTTTTGATTCTGTCGACTCGATTTTTAGTTAAACGAATTCAGCAAAAAACGTTGAGTGATTCCTCTATTCTCAGCTTTTTACCCATTCAAAATGTAACCTGTAAAACAGAAACAGGACAGATCTCTAAGCTGTCATTAAATATTAAGACCGGCGATTCATTAATAATCTCTCCGGACCAAATTATTCCTGCCGACGGAGTTTTGAATTCAATTAATGCTGAAATCGATATGTCTATCCTCAATGGCGAATCCCTGCCGCATACATTGGCTCTTGGCATGGACGTCTATGCGGGAACACGATGTCTTAATAAATCTTTCGAAATGAAAGTCACTAAAACAGATACAGAAACTGAAATTGGCAAAATAATATCTTCTCTAGAAAAAGATTCATTAAAGAAAACTCAATTTGTCGCTTTATCAGAAAACATCTCGCACTGGCTGATCGGAATTGTATTTTCCATCGCCGTAATTTTCTTTTTTGTTTACGGAGCTCTGGTCAATTACGACAGCGCCCTGAACAGAGCGCTCGCTTTGATTGTAATTGCTTGTCCGTGCGCGCTGGCTTTTGGCACGCCGCTAACTTACGCCTTATCTTTAAGAAAGGCCCGCGATCTGGGAATTCTAATAAAGAACGGAAATATTTTTGAAAAGGTTCTGCAATTAAAAACTATTTTCTTCGACAAAACCGGAACTCTGACATCTGGCGACCTGTCCCTTGTTTCTAGCTTTCCTTGCCAAATCCCCGACGAATGGAAACAGATCGTGCTTTCGCTAGAAAGTCGATCTCTGCATCCGTTAGCTTTCGCGTTTCGAAAATCTTGGCCAAATACTACCCCAGCAAAAATTAACGATTTCCAAGAAATCATCGGTAAAGGTGTCCGTGGTGTATTTGATGGATCCGTTTACTTACTAGAATCTAGCTATTCACGCGAAGAAAGTGGTCTAATGAGCGTCAAACTCAAACAAAATGATACTACACTCGCCTACTTTTACTTCTCTGACGAACTCCATCCAGATACTAAAAATGTTATCAGCGAACTATCACGTCAAAACTATCAGATCGGTATTATCTCTGGCGATAGAAAGACGATCGTAGATAAAATCGCTAGAGACACTGGAATTAATTCAAACCTTGTATTCTCTGCTAAAAACCCACATCAAAAACTCGACATCATAAAAAATATTCCGTTTGCATGCATGATTGGCGATGGCGCGAACGATTCACTGGCATTGAATCAAGCCCACGTCGGGATTTCAGTGAAAGGTTCAGTATCACTTAGCCACAATTCAAGTGACATTTGCTTTACTCGCCCAGGTTTAAATTCTTTGCTCGATTTAATTCGCATTTCAAAACGTTCGCAGCAGATTTTAAAACTGAATTTAACCTTCGCGCTTTTCTATAACTTCCTCGGTGGATCACTGGCCCTACTGGGTTATATAAATCCACTGGTGGCCGCGATCCTAATGCCAATTAGCAGTTTGTTGATCATCATCAATACTCACCGGGGGCTGAAATGAACATTATCTTTTTAATGATTCCCCTGGCACTCGCCTTTGCCGGATTTTTCGTCGGCGCCTTTTTGTGGGCTTCCTCAAAAGGCCAGTTCGACGATTTAGAAACACCAGCAATGCGCATTCTAATCGACGATAAAAATATTAAAGAAAATAATGAGATATCCAATGAAGGGAGCAAAAGTGGAATCACCTAAAAACAATCAACTAGTAAAAGTAATTTACGATGACAAAATCGTAAAAGCTTTTCTGCTGGCAACGCTGGTATTTGCGGGCGTGGCTTTTCTTGTCGGCGTGCTGATCGCGCTGCAACTGGCTTACTGGCCGTTCAACATGAACCTCGAATGGTTTACTTATGGGCGCATGCGACCATTGCATACCAATGCCGCTATTTTCGCATTCGGTGGTAACGCCATTTTTGCGGGGATTTATTATTCCACTCAGCGTTTATGTAAAACGCGCATGTTTAACGACACTCTAAGCTGGCTTCATTTTTGGGGTTGGCAGGCAATTATTTTATCGGCTGCTATCACACTACCATTGGGTTATTCCCAATCAAAAGAGTACGCCGAGCTTGAATGGCCGATTGATATTGCCATCGCGGTATTTTGGGTTATTTTTGGGGTCAATTTTTTCGGTACCCTATATAAACGCCGGGAGAAACATATATACGTGGCTCTGTGGTTCTACATTTCAACGATCATCACAGTCGCGATGCTACATATTGTAAACTCAATTGAATATCCAGTGAGTTTCTTGAAGTCGTATCCCGTTTGGGCCGGCGTTCAGGATGCTATGATTCAATGGTGGTATGGGCACAATGCCGTTGCATTTTTCCTAACAACTCCATTTTTAGGTTTGATGTACTATTTTATTCCTAAGGCCGTTAATCGTCCGGTGTATTCTTATCGATTATCCATTGTTCACTTTTGGGCTTTGATTTTTATTTACATTTGGGCCGGTCCACATCATTTGCTGTACACGGCATTACCAGATTGGGCGCAAACATTTGGGATGGTTTTCTCTGTCATGCTTTGGGCACCGAGTTGGGGCGGAATGATTAACGGCTTACTGACACTTCGTGGTGTTTGGCATCTATTGCGAACAGATCCCATTGTTAAGTTCTTTGTAACTGCCGTTACATTTTACGGAATGTCTACGTTCGAAGGTCCTTTGCTTTCAATTAAGTCGGTCAGTCACTTAGGTCACTATACGGACTGGATTATCGGTCACGTGCATGGTGGAACTTTGGGTTGGAATGGTTTTATGATTTTTGGTATGACTTACTTTTTAATACCAAAACTATGGCGTACACAAATGTACTCAAAATCATTGATGACAACGCATTTTTGGATCGGTTTAGCTGGCATTGTGCTTTACTATGTATCGATGACCACTGCGGGGATTACTCAAGGTCTAATGTGGCGTGCAATGGATGGTAATGGAAATCTTCTCTACCCCGACTTTGTTGAAACTGTTTTAAAAATCGTACCACTTTATTGGGTGCGTGCTTTTGCCGGCACATTGTACATGGTTGGATTTTTCATCATGGCCTACAACGTGTTTAAAACAATTCAATTGGCTCCGTCCGACCAAACTGATTCCGAAGTGATGGTTTCTGCGACTCCAAAAGAACTTCATTCTGAACCAGAAACAGGACACCGTCGTCTAGAAGGGTTAATTCCGACATTTTCGGTTTTAGCGTTCCTAGCGGTTTTCGTTGGGTCTGTTTTAGAAATTTATCCTTCGCTCAATTTGAAACAATATATCAAAGATGAAGTCCCTGTTTCTCCATACACTCCACTTGAATTGGCAGGCCGTGATATTTATATCAAAGAAGGCTGCTATACATGCCATTCACAAATGATTCGCCAGTTAGCGGACGATGTTTTAAGATTCGGTAAAGCTTCGACTATCTCTGAGTCAATGTACGATCACCCATTTCAATGGGGTTCGAAACGCACTGGTCCTGACCTAGCACGGGTTGGTAAAAAATATCCTAACTTGTGGCACTACAAGCACATGATTGATCCACGTTCGGTCACTCCAAAATCAATTATGCCGAACTACCCATGGCTGGCTGACAATGCGATTGATTTCGTTATTATCCGTAAGAAAGTATCTGTGATGAGCGCGCTCGGCGTACCGTACGATGAAAAAACAATCGCACAAGCCGATGTCATCGCTGAAAACGAAGCTAAAGTCATAGCTAAAGATTTGGCAGACCAAGGCATCACTCAACAGGGACTAGAGCGAAAAGAAATCGTAGCGTTAATCGCTTACATGCAAGCTCTGGGACAAAAAGAAAAGAAAAAAGGAGACGACAATGGCAAAACTGTGGCTGGCTCACTTTAACGATGTGCCGCTGGCGTTAGCGGCGTTGATATTATTCGCTGGTACTTTTGGTTTCGTTTTATTATGGACCTTTAGAAAAGGTGCAAAACCTTATTATGATAAAATTTCTCAAATTCCACTAAAAGATGGAGATGACTTATGAGCAATGAAACAGACAAAGAAATAGCAGGGCACGACTACGACGGCATCAAAGAGTACGACAATCCACTACCAGGCTGGTGGTTGATGACATTCTATGGAACTATTATTTTTGCTTTTATTTACGTTATTCACTACGAATCTGGCAGCGGCAATACCTTGAAAAAAGATCTCGAGATTGCCATGGCGCAAATCGAATCGGTTAAAACGAGCACGGGACCTAAGGTTTTAGATAGTGAAGATGTTTTACTCGAAAAAGCGAAAGATCCAAAATTACTGGTCGTCGGTGCCGAGAACTATCAATCCAAGTGTGCTTCGTGCCACGGGGCTGAATTGCAAGGTATGATCGGACCCAACTTAACTGATGACTTCTGGATTCACGGAAAAGGGAACATGACAGATATCATTACTACTGTGCGAACGGGAGTTCCTGAAAAAGGCATGCCGCCTTGGGAAGGAATTTTAAAAAATGAAGAGGTGCTTGCTGTAGCATCGTTCATCCACTCGAAGCATGGCAGTAAACCAGCGAACCCAAAAGAACCTCAAGGCCAAAAGGTAGAGTAACTATATGACAGACGATTCAGGACAATCTCAAAACAGTACCAATCTAGGTTTAGACCCAAATCGTCTGTCAATGCTGGACAAGGATGGATCGCGTTCTCGAATTATTCCTGCCGAAGTCACTGGTTACTGGATGAAACGAAGAAACGCGGTTTACACCTTCTTGATTGTTCTGTTTCTATTTTTACCTTGGACTAAAATAAATGGCGAGCAGACTATTTTGCTAGATATTCCTAATCGCAAGTTTGCATTGTTTGGGATTACGTTTTGGGCTCACGATGCGCCAATGATCTTCCTAATCGTTGCCATCTTTGCATTTGGATTGACATTAATTACGTCTATTTGGGGTCGCGTTTGGTGCGGCTGGGCGTGCCCTCAAACCGTATTTATTGATTTCATCTATCGTAGAATCGAACGTTGGGTGGAAGGTGACTACATTCAGCGCCGCCAGCTAAACAGTTCTGAACTCTCATTTAACAAAATTTTTAAACTGACTATAAAGTGGTTTCTATTTTTTATCGTCTCTTCATTGATCGCCCATTCATTTACCGCCTACTTTGTTGGATCCGATCAGCTGACTAAATGGGTTTATTCCGGTGATATTTCAGCTCATCAAACGACATTTCTAATTGTTCTATTTATTACCGCAGTTCTTTTGTTCGACTTTGGATGGTTTCGCGAACAATTTTGTATTATCATGTGCCCCTATGGTCGTTTCCAAAGTGTTTTGATGGATCAGCGTTCACTCGCCGTTCTGTATGACGAAAAGCGAGGCGAGCCAAGAAAAGGATTAGAAAATCCAGAAAAACCTCGCGGCGACTGCGTTTCCTGTAATCGCTGCGTTCAGGTTTGTCCGACCGGTATTGATATACGCAAGGGCCTGCAAATGGAATGTATCGCCTGCACCGCATGCATAGATGCCTGCGACACAATAATGACCAAAGTAAACAAACCGAAAGGTTTAATCAAGTACGCGACGGTGTCTGGAAAAACGAATCATATCTACAAAGGTCGCCAGTTACTTTATTTGGCAATTTGCGTAGCTCTATTCGCAGCACTTTTATATCTTGTTTCCGTTCGCAAATCTGTCGACGTCGCTATTTTACGGGCTCAAGATACTCCTTACCAAACAGTTGAAACGGCGACCGGTAAAAAGATTCTGAATCATTTCAAACTGCATTCAAAAAACCAAAACACTAAAGATCTTAAACAGGAGATCTTTTTTCCCCCAGAATTAAATCTGGAAGTTAGGATGCAAAGTAACCCGTATGAAATAAAAGGCGGAGAGAGTTTAACTACACATTTCTTTATTTTATTTGATCCAGCCATTTTAGATTCTACCGGCGCTAAAAAAATTAATTTAAAAATTAAAACGGTTTCTCATCCCGACGAGGAAACAGAACTATCTCAGGAAATTTCTTTAATTGGGCCTAACCAACCAAAAAGAGAGGGATTGTGATTCCCAATCACCTCCCCTGGGACCAACTCGGTTTACCTTTTGTGTCTCTTTTGATTTTAAGTACTAGTTTTTTTGGCAGCTGGCATTGCCTCGGTATGTGTTCGCCTCTAGCCAGTATCGCGGCTCAGAAAAAACAACTGCTGCCATATCAGATCGGACGAATCTTAAGCTACACAACGCTGGGAGTTCTGGCTGGCTTCATAGGTCAGTTTTTTCTGTTGTCCAATTACCAATGGTTGCAGTCCATTAGTATTTTTCTGCTTTCAACGTTACTGATAGGTCTAGGAATATATAGCTGGATGGACTATGAACATCGTTCCAAATTGAAATTTAATTCTATTATGAAATATTTTTTTATATTTCAACGCCGATATGGATTGTCCTCGGGATTTTCAATTGGGCTTTTCACTGGACTATTTCCGTGCGGCTGGCTGTATACGTTTCTTCTAGCTGCGACTACAACCAAAAATCCAATCAGTGGCGGAATTGTTATGCTGTTGTTCTGTCTGGGCAGTGTACCAGCACTCAGCGCGGTCTCGTTGATGGTTAAAAAAAATGTCTCGATCGCGCCCGCCAATAAGAAACGTCTAGCGGGAACGATACTGATCTTGGCTGGCTTATATTCGCTGGTTTCACACTATGTTTTTGGATTTCATTTAATCGATTCGTTTTTTGGACTATAGTCTGCATCAAGTTTCCCCTAGAGTATTCGAAATGAATACATGAAATTCGAAAAACTACCCCTATTTATTGGTTTACTCGTCAGTTCACTTTTAGCTTTCTATTCGCATATTTATTATATAAATAGAAACTCTCCCGACGCCGCCAAATCGCAAAATCCTTTGCTGATCAGTTTTGAAACTTTAGATAGCCGTTACAACGACATAAAATATCAAATTCGTGGATCAACTCCATCAACAGCACCCGTTGCGTTGATAGCCATTGATGACGATTCCGTTCGCGAGATCGGTCGTTGGCCCTGGACACGCGAACTGTTTGCGCAGATGACGGAGAAAGTTTTAACTCAGTATGGGGCCGCGAGTATTGGCTACGATGTTATTTTTTCCGAGCCAGAGCGCGAGAATCCAAAGGCCGACGAGAACTTTGCCGCCGCTATCGAAAAGCATGCGGATAAGGTAATCTTGGGAACGTTTAGTGATAACGAAATCCACCATTTAAATACATATCAGGATTACTGTATCAACGAAGCCTTCAAAGCGAACCAAGGTGATCAAATTGTAAAGCTGAACGCGACCCTTATTATTGATGATGAGACTGACAATTTTGATGATCTTGATTGGTCACCTTTTTTCAACAAAGTATTTTCTATACTTGCTGAAGACGTCACGGATATAAAACTTAAAAAATACAACAAAACTAGCATAGACGAACTACATCAATTCCAACGAAATGCTCTGAAGCTAGAAATTACCAAGAAAATATTTGAATATTGCAATGAATGGCTGACTCCAAGTGATTTTACACTCAGCTCACAAGCGCATCTAGATTTGTTTTCCCCAAAGTACGAGCAAGTTTTCAAAAAACATCAAGATAAACTAAAATTAATACCGACTACGCCACTCTCTTCCAAAGATTCAAAAAAACTCCACAAAGTATTAGTGGCTGCGGCTAGCACAAATATCGATGACTGGAAGTCCTCGCTTATACGTCTTGTACAGCAAACTGTACTAAATCCCATTCCTCAATTTGGCGAGTGGACACCGAATGTTCCTTCAATCCAAGAAAAAGCTTTGTACACGGCCAGTTTTGTGGCCGATCAAGACGTGGACGGTTATGTACGTCGATATCCTATGTTTTTCCGTTCGGGAAATCGCCTCGGACTCAGCTTCATTCCATCCCTTGCGCTGCAATCCTTTCTTGTCGCCAAAGGTTATCGTGCTGATATTAAACTTCAAAAGCGTGCGTCCGTTAACACTCGAATCAGTAACGAAGAAAAGCGAATTACTTCATTTCAAATCATGGATTCTGATGACAAAAAAATAATGGATATTCCAGTAGATTCGTCAGGCCGTATTTTGATTAAATACTATGGCAAGCAAATGACATTGCCGTATGTTCCCGCTTCCGAGATTTTCTCTGAAAGCGACGAGATGTTCTACTATATCAAGAAAATGAACCCTGAAAACAAACAGCTAGAAACAAAAAAAATATTTACCTCTAAAAAAGAATTTTTTAAAGATCGCTCTGTTGTTGTAGGAGCTACCGCCGTTGGTATCTACGATTTGCGATCGACGCCTCTTGAAGCCAATTACCCAGGACCGGAAATTCATTTAACATTACTGGCAAACTTATATGAGCGCGCCATGCTAAAATACTGGCCGGATGAAAGTCGGTACTTCCCATGGATTATCTTCGCGTTTGGTATCGTGATTACTATATTCTGGTCGCAACTTGGCGCCGTTAGCTCATTTATTTCGGTTTTGATAACGATACCGTTAATTTTCGCCGTCGACATGTTCGTCTTTCAAAAAATGGGTCTCATATTTTCAGGATTCCTATTTTTGATCATTGTCTCTTTTATTACGAACATCGCCATCACATTCTACAAATATTTCACGGAAGAACTAAAGAAGAAACAACTAAAATCCACATTCTCGAAATACGTCTCGCCGGCTGTAGTTGATGAGCTTCTAAAATCGGAAGACAATCTAAAACTGGGTGGCCGTCGTCAGCGTATGAGCGTGTTTTTCTCGGACGTACGTGGCTTCACTACGATTTCAGAGAAACTGGCTCCGGAAGAGCTATCTCGCGTTTTAAACCTGTATTTGACACCGATGACCGAAATCGTTTTTGCGAACAAAGGCACTTTGGATAAATACATCGGCGATGCGATCATGGCCTTTTTTGGCGCCCCGATCGAGGATAGCAATCATGCAGAGCAAGCCTGCCGCACAGCTTTGCAAAGCTTGGCAAAATTAAAAGACTTGCAGCAAGTATTCAAGGATCAAAATTTACCTTACATCGATATCGGAATTGGAATCAACACCGGCGAAATGAGCGTCGGTAATATGGGTAGCAATATCGTGCAAAACTACACCGTAATGGGGGATTCGGTGAATCTCGCATCGCGCTTGGAAGGCACAACCAAGGAATACGGCATTCGCATCATCATCAATGAAACAACGAACGAAGACGTTAAAGGCAAGTTTAT
>NCGL01000075.1 GCA_002256935.1 Bdellovibrio sp. 28-41-41 | reverse complement strand
CCCGCAATGAATGTTACGTATGGGATTGGTGAGCGTTTGATTCCGCACGCTTCTTCCATACCATGAATTGGGTACGGAGAAATCGCTTCGAATTTTGTCATACCTAAATCACGAGACTTTCTAGCAGCCTCAAGGATTAGGTGTTCTTCAGTGAAAATTGCCGCAAGGCCTGGCATCAACTTAGCCATTAGTGACCTCCTTTATTATCATCTCTGCCTACTGGAAGCATTGGTTTGATCTCGGCGATCGAGATCGCTGGGAAAACACGTAAGTACAATAAGAACAATGTTAAGAACATACCGAAGCTTCCGAACAGCAAGGCGCCATCCCAGAAACTCCATGCGTAGTTACCCCAGTTCGAAGGCAAGAAGTCGTTATGTAAAGACGTGATCGTGATAACGAAACGTTCGAACCACATACCGATATTTACAAAGATACTGATTACAAACATAACTGCGATATTACGACGAGCCCATTTCGACCAGAAAACTTGAGGCAGAATTACGTTACAAGTTACCATAATCCAATACGACCAAGCGTAATCACCAGAAGTTCCAGGAAGACCCGCACGATTCATAAACACATAACGCTCGTAAGGATTACCTGAATACCAAGCTACGAAGAATTCCGAAGCGTAGGCATAACCAACCATCAAACCTGTTGTCATGATGATTTTGTTCATCACTTCCATATGATCCAAAGTGATGTAGTCCTTAAACTGAGGGAAACCGATACGAACCAAAGTCATCAACGTCACAACCATCGCGAAACCAGAGAAGATCGCGCCCGCAACGAAGTACGGAGGGAAGATCGTTGTATGCCATCCCGGAAGACCCGCCACCGCGAAGTCGAACGATACGATCGTATGAACTGAAAGAACCAGAGGCGTCGATAGACCAGCCAAAATCAAGTACACCATTTCATAGTGTGACCAGTTACGAGCTGTACCTCTCCAACCTAAAGATAAAACACCGTAAACAGTTTTACGGATTTTATTTTTCGCGCGATCTTTTAATGTCGCAAAGTCAGGAACTAAACCGATGTACCAGAAAACCATCGATACCGTTGCGTATGTAGAAACGGCGAAAACGTCCCATAATAATGGTGAACGGAAATTCACCCACAAAGGACCACGTTGATTTGGATAGGGAAATAACCAGAAATCTAACCAAGGACGACCCGTATGTAATAACGGAAACAAACCCGCAGTCATAACCGCAAATACCGTCATGGCTTCTGCGGTACGAGCCACTGACGTTCTCCATTTTTGGCGGAACAAGAACAAAATCGCAGAGATCAACGTACCCGCATGGCCGATACCAATCCAGAATACGAAGGTGATAATCATCGTTCCCCATCCGTTAGGATGGTTCACACCAAGTAAACCCATACCGTTAGCAACGATCATTCCCATAACGAAGATGTAGAACAATAATAACGTCTTCGCACTAAGGAACATTGCCACCCAACCTTTACCAGGCAGAGTCTCTACCGGCTGACAGATATCATCTGTGATATCTTTCAAGGTTTTGTTTCCAAGAATTAATTGATTACGTTTCATCATTAGTGACCACCTTCGTGAGCAGCTGACGCAATTTGGTCTTTACCGTTATTTCTAATTTTAGCTTGATATCTAACTGCAGGAGCCGCATGCCATTCCTCAAGAAGTGCATAGGATCTTTCGTTTTTGAATAATTTAGAAACTTGAGAGTCAGCATCATTCATATCACCAAACACGATAGCATCTGTTGGACATGACGTTTGACATGCTGTTTTGATCTCGCCATCTTTTAACGGACGGTTTGCCAGTTTCGCATTGTTTTTGCCTTCTTTGATTCTTTGAACGCAGAAAGTACATTTTTCCATTACCCCACGTACGCGAACGCCCACATCTGGGTTAAGCGCCATGTTGCCAGGAGATGTAATTTTCTTAGCGTAGTTGAACCAATTGAAACGACGAACTTTATAAGGACAGTTGTTCGAGCAATAACGAGTTCCCACGCAACGGTTGTAAACCATTTCGTTTAGACCTTCGCTTGAGTGAACGGTTGCAAGAACCGGACATACTGTTTCACAAGGAGCGTTGTCACAGTGTTGACACATAATTGGTTGGAAAACCGCATGAGCATCTGTCGGGTTACCCGTGTAGTATCGATCGATGCGGATCCAATGCATTTCACGACCTTGCATTACATATTTCTTACCAACAACTGGAATGTTATTTTCAGATTGGCAGGCTGTCATACACGCAGAACATCCTGTGCACGAATTCAAATCAATCGCCATACCCCACTTGTGTCCGTTGTAGGCGTGACCTGACCATACTGACCAAATTGGATGCTTGTGAATGATGTGATCTTTTTTAGTTTGATATTCTTTTAGCGTCGCTTCGACAACGATTTGACGACCTTCCATTGAATGGTGCGTTTGCGTGTGAGCGATTTCGTATTTTTTGCCAGTGACTTTAACGTCCGCTTTAGTCCCTGAGTATAAGATTTGGCCTTTGTCATTAGTTTGAACTAACTCATACGAATTTTTACCAATGCCATTACCTACGGAACCTACATAAGTCCGTCCGTAACCAACTGCGATGGCAATCACATCATCTTGTAAACCTGGCTGAATCAATACCGGCAATTCCATTTTGTCTTTGCCAACAGTGATTTCAATTAGGCTGCCTTCTTTAACTTTCAATTTATCTGCGGCTGCAATTGAAATAGAAGCGTAGTTGTCCCATACAGCTTTTGTAATTGGATCCGGAAGTTCATGAATCCAACCGATGTTGGCTTGTGAACCCATACCATCACCCAACTGAAGTGTTGGATAAAGTACGATTTCCCAACCCTCAGTGACTGTTGGTTTTTTTAGATCTGTTAAACCAGAAACCGAGAAACTGCGTGCGCTGTCGGAACCGTCAACATCACCGATAGATCCTGTTTGAAGAAGATCTTGCCAGTTTTTATCGAAGCTTGAACCTTTTCCGTGCTTAGGGAAAATTTCTGTTTTCCAGAAATTTCTTAAGTAATCATAGTAGGATTCAAATTCTTGAATACGCTTAGGACCCACTTTAGCCTGGAAACACCAGTTCATTAAAGTGATCTGCATACTTTGCGTATCATACATAGGTTTGATCGCTGGCTGCTGAATTGCGTAAACGCCAGTTACTAGTTCGGCATCACCCCAGTTTTCCATTGAGTGATTTTCAGGAAGTACGTAGTTCGCCCACATAGCCGTCTCGTTCATACGATCGCCGATGTAAACAACAGTTTCTACGTTTTTCAATTGTTCTAGGAAATCCGCTTTAGCCGGCAGAGCGTAGGCAGGATTGATTCCGTGAATGATCAGTGTTTTAACTTTTTTGTTTTTCATGGCATCAACTAGTGATGTCATGTCCGCATTAGATGCACCTGACGTTACGGAACGACGGTGCTGTACTGTTTTACCATCATTCTCAAGCGCCGAGTTTAACAAGTTCACTACCACTTGAAGTGCTAATGACGTTTCAGTTTGAGTTTTCAAACCACCTGCTACAACTAATGATTCGCCTTTTGCATCCCAAAGGTCTTTAGCGATTTCTTTCAGCAAAGCTGGCTCGATGTTTAAGCCTTCAGACGGGTTACCAAATGAGTTCAACCAGTTCTTAACATCAGAGTTACCAGCGTAAGTTGATTTACCTTGTTTAACAATCAGTTCTTGAGCCAACGCCACCGCAACTTTTAATTGCTGTGATGGTTTAATGCGAACGCGAACATCAGCGTTTCCGCCTGTTAACGAGTAGTTCGAATCAAACGCGATCAAACGTGACATATTAGCAAAATCTTTACGAGTTTTAGAGAATTGCTTTGTAAACACAGTTGGCGCGATCCAAGTTCCCAAGAAGTCAGCATCAATAGACACAGTCATTTTCGATTTATCAAAACGGTAGAATGGCAGAAGATCTGTTCCGTAAGACGCTTTTTGGCCCTTACGAACATCATCATTTGCCATAACTTCCCAAGCCACATGAGTCGCTTTAAAACCTTCCGAGAAATCCTTAACAACCGCTTGAGTTGATGGCGACACCAAGTTGCCAGTCAAAACGTAAACGCCACCTTTTTTCAATGCATCGACGATCGCTGTATCTGCGTTTTCCCATGTTACAGAAATCGTGTCTTTATTAGTACGCTTGTCATTGAATAAATTTTTCTTAGGCGCTGTTAAACGATCCAAGTCATATAATGATAATATGTGAGCCTGCGCGCGAACGCTTGTTCCACCTTGATTTAATGGATTGTTCGTTAAGCTTTCCAATTTTACAGGACGACCTTCGCGAGTTTTAATTAAAACGCCAAGACTTTCTTGTCCGTCAAAAAATGTAGATGTGTAGAAGTTAGGAACGCCGAACGTTACTTCTTCTGGTTGTTTATTATAAGGTACGATTTTTTGAACGGGGCGACGGATGCAGCTCGCAGTAGAAAGCGCCATCGAAGCACCCATTAACTTTAGGAACTCACGACGAGCCCATGGGTTTTTAGCGTCTTCTTCTCGCAAAGGAGACGACATGAATTCTGCATCCACTGTTTTTTGGAATTCAGGATCTTGCATGTATTGGTCAATGCTTAGCCAATGATTCGCTTGGTTTTTTTCAATCTTTGGACGAGCGGCTTTTTTCGCCGCTAGTTCCGCTTCATCGTGCTGGTGTTCGTTATGATCGTGGTGAATTTCAGACATCGGTTACCTCAGATTAATGGTGACACGTAGTGCAGTTAAGAGAAGCTTTGTTTTCTTCTTGTCTATGGCAATTGATACAAAAGCCCATCGACATATCAGCTTGCTGAGAAACAACGGCCATCGTTTCGATAGGACCATGGCATGTTTGACAGTTTACACCTTTAGAAATATGCGCCGAGTGATTGAATTGAACATGATCTGGCAACATATGAACGCGAACCCATTCAATGGAATTACCCGCATCATACGCTTCACGCATTTTTTGAATGTGTGGAGAGTCCGTTTTGACTTGCATGTGGCAGTTCATACATGTTTGCAACGTCGGGATGTTAGCGTGTTTTGAACGCTCAACTTGGTTATGACAATACTGACATTGCATTCCCAATTTACCAACGTGTAGTTCGTGTGAATAGGGAATCGGCTGTTCGGGAGAATGTCCCGTATTGTAGCCCCAATCTGGTTGAAACTTACATCCGATTATCAGCGACGTCAGGCCCACTAAAGAACCTAAAAAGCAAAGAGAAACAAAAGCTTTCAGCGCTCTCTTTACTTCTAACTTTTTGAAAAATATAGACATGAATTATCCTAAATATTTTTTAGATTAATAATAAAAAAAATTTGTTAATGCTCTATTTAAAATACCAAATGAGCGATTTTGCAAGATTCTTTTTGAAAACCAATTGAAATTTTCAAATTTAAAACCACCTGCCATAAAAATAAGCACCTCCCCAAAAACCATTTCTGCCCAACACATTTGCATTTCCAAAATCACACCCAGAAAAACGCAAAAGCTTTAGCCCATCAAAACCAAAGTTACCCACACCGTAAACTCAAGAAACCAAAACTATCAAAAAGCAAAAACCACTTAGACAAAATTGCCCCGAAAAAAAAGCAACACCAACAAACCCAACCACCTCAAGATTCCTTGAACATCTACTCCAACAACAAAAAATTCCCACGCCAATGAAAACCAATCTCATCCACTATCCACCATCAAAGTCCACCCCACTCTCGAAATCCTTTTAAAAAATCTCTCACCAAACACCATTTGGGAGCGAGGGGAAGGGGTTAAGTGAAAAGTCGAAAAATACAAATCACTTTTAGGGCTTTGAAAATGATCTTTGTTTTTGGGCGGCTCGGGCGCGCGTGATGCGCGTTCCCGCCCGTTTGAGCCAAGGATGGCGTCCGCCCAAAAACAAAGATCATTTTCAAAGTCCTAAAAGCCGCGCGCCACCTCGCAACTAACGCTCCCCCTTGCGTTATAGTTTTTTCAATTTCAGGATTTCGTTAAGGTTCACAAACCCTCAAACCGAATCCAATACTTAGCCAAAGCCCCCAAAGTCCCTGTTTTCACAAGGGAATCAGAAATTGAAAAAACGCCCGTAAAAAACAAATACACTTGGGCGGCGGCATCCGATCGTGCTATCCCTTCGCAGGTAAACATAGCTCGGGGTGAGCTAGAATTTAACACAACTTATTCGGGGGAATAATGAAATCAATCATCGCAGCCGCTCTAATCAGCAGCTTATTATTAGTAGGCACAGTAATGGCCGAACCATCACCTAATTCAGATTGTAGCATCCGTCGCAACGGCAACTACACAGGTGAAGTTATCAAATGGAACCAATTCTTTTCACGTGTAAACCAATACTCTCGCAGTAACGGATGCTCTGTTGGAAAAATCTCTTACACTACAGAAAGCGGCCGTATGTATATAGATGGACGCAAGGTCGGATCTAATCTTTCTAATTCAGAAGTTGACCGCATGAAACGTCAGTACGGCTATTCTGATTATTCGTGCCCAACGTTTACTTGTGATGAAACAGGTTACAACTCACCATCGTATCCGCCAAGCCATCAATCATCATGCATTCGTAAACGTCTAAACCAAGGTTATTCAGCTTCAAAAGCTCGTCGCCTATGCGGCGGTTACTAGTATTGTAGATTTCAAACATCGACGGATTGATCGTCCGTCGATGTGTTTCTCGGGGTTTGTTTTTAATTGTTCGCAGCCGCAAGGTTTGCAAAAACGGGGTTATTCAATTGGGTCGCAAGCACAACGTATTTTCAAATATCAGACTTATCGCTGCTAGGCTTGCGACTGGATTGTTTTTGTTGATCACGCATTCTGCTCACGCTGTTGACACTCGACAATGGAACACATGCCGATCTGAACTCGCAGCCACCGGTTACACCGCTCAAAAGCAAAATGACTTTTGTCGCAGACCCAGTCCCGCACAGTGGACCTGCGCTCAAACTATTCTAAGAAAATATCATTCATTGGAATTAGCTCAAGAGACGTGCTTAACCGCTCGAGTCAGCGAACTTGGCTGCTTCAACCAAGTCCTTAATCGTAATTTTGATCCTTACGTCGCTAAACGCGTTTGCAAAATAAAATAGAATCTAAACTTTCACCGTTTTTAATCGCGCATTGCGAATGACCGTTGTGTACACAACTAATAACAAGTGAGCTATTACGAAACCACTGACGTACTCAACACCGCCCGCGCCAAAGCCATACGAATGCAAGCCGGCACCCAATACAAAGTTCACTCCGTACCACGCCATGATCACTAGCGAGAACGTCAATACTCCGCACGCAACCATCCCGAAATCACGCACCCAGCCGACCAGACGACCGTGGATAACGGCTAGGTAACCCAGTAGCGCGATTAACGCCCATGTTTCTTTTGGGTCCCATCCCCAGAAACGACCCCAAGAATAATCGGCCCAAATACCACCCAAAATAATTCCTGGCGCTAGAAACACAACACCGATTTGAATCGCGCGATAGATCGACATTACGATCGCTTTGATTTTATCTTTATGCTGTTGTTCGCCCTTTAAGAAATAAATCAAGCCAATATCACCCAATGCAAACGCCAAGAAAAAAGCGGCATAGCTTACAGTGATAGTCATTACGTGAATCGTTAACCAGTAATTACTGCGTAGAACGGGTTCTAATGGTTGCAATGATGGATCTAAAACAACCGGTGCTGTATCGGCGATGATCATCCCGAATGAAGCAATCAAAGCACCCGCCATTAGGATGAATTTAAATTTATAAATTTTTTCTAGGACGGCCGCAAACACGATACTACCCCAAGCGACCCATACGACGGTTTCATACATGTTGGTAACAGGTGCGCGATCCATTAAAAACGAGCGTAGACCAAAACCCGCAGTGTGCACTAAGAAACCAATAGTCACTAGTCCCCAAGCTGGCATCATCACACCGTGCTTGCTGGTAATCCAAGAAAACAAAACGGCCACAGCACCTAACAAATAGAAAATGTACGCCCATTTGAACGGATGAACGCGATTGTAGAATGATTCCACATCAATCTTCGTTTGATTCGCGTATTTTTCAGGACTCTCCGCCCGCGCTAACTCTTGAAACGCAGCGACCTTGGTATCTAAATCTTGCTTTGCCGTCGAGATTTCTGAATCCGAACGTCCTTCAGCCATGCCGCCGATTAATGTGATAAAACTTTTTGTTAGCTCTAAAAACTTTTCCTGAGCCGGACCTTGCGGCATATCAGCTACAGATATCCACGCATCACCTTCTTTCGGAGGCAACACACGGATCATGCGGCCTGTAGCAATTTCACTGAACACGAAGTATTGATTTTCTAAACGCTGAAGCGCTTGAAAATAAGGTGTTAGTTTTTCTTTAGTCTCGCGTTTAGCGGCTAGTTCTGCACGCAATTCAGAAAATTTGGCGCCTGAAAATAACTCTTCACCTTTATAGTAACGCTTTTGATTATCTAGGCCTAAGCGGTTAAGAACTTCGAAATTGCGAACTTCAAACAGCTCCTTGGCTTGCCACGTTTGCGGCGCCAGCATCCAGGTTAGGATGATTTCATACGCATCCCGTTTTTCGTATTTCTGTTTACCGTATACTAGCTCTAGCATTTCGCGGGCGAAACTATCAAAGGGCTTGATACGTCCATCGGCCTGAACCGGCAGATTCCGCAGAGCCTCGCCTTCTTTTTCGCTGAGTATTGCCGTATGGCCTATCGATGAAAATAGTGATGAGAATAAAAATAGACCAACTAATAGAGCTTTCATGGCCACTCCTTAAGGGTTTTTAGCGTGCGTCCCGGTACCAAGTCGTCTGAAGTAAAATAAAAAGATAATTCCTAAAGTCATTATTAGAGAGCCTAAATATTTAAGCCATCGTCCTGGATCTTTATTGATAGAAAACACAGAGGCCACCGGTTTTCCCATCGGGCCATCTTGGAAACTGGCTTGATAAATAGTCAGCCCATTGTGCTTTAACGGCTCGTTCATAGAAATTTCATGTTCGCCAAAGTCTTTGATCGTCACGACCGAGCGGTAACTCATCGCGCGCGATGTACCTTGATATTTTTCCATATGGAATTGATTCAAAAAGATCGGGAAGCCAATGTCAAAACGACGATTACCATAACTGACAAAGAAAGCGGCATCGTCCGCAAAGAATTTCACTGTGTCGTTCACCAGCATCCAGTGTTTCGTTTTCCCTTGGAATTCAACTTCAACAGCTTCTGTAGTTAACGGTGTCGGTTGCGAGCGTTGTTCGACTTTCCATTTTTCTTCGGCTCTAGGTAAATAACGAAGAATTCGTAATTCTAAACCCATCCATCCTGTTGGGATCGATTGCCCTTCTTCGATCGTGCCTTCTTTACGTGGATCAATGGCATCCTTGGAAAACAAAGCATAGTGAATTTTATTCCCGTCTACTTTCATGTAGATTTCATTCACGCCGGTGCCAGCGAGAGGAATCGTTCCCAAATTAACTTTCAGGGGACCTAAATCAATGTTTACAACATGAGTAGGATTACGTTGCACTAACCATTCAATAAAATTGGCTTGACCGTTTGAGATTTGAAAACGAATTCCTGCGCCCAACTTGGGATTATCTGATGCTACTGTTTCACGACTAGCAACAGCGTAACGATAGTAATTAGTGAACTTAACTCCGATTTGATCTTTGTAGACACTGAACGGCTTATCAGGCGTCGGCGACGTTCTGAAAAAATCGACTTCTTTTTCAAAAATTTTTGAATAATTAGTTCCGTCGTACGAAGCGTAAACTGTGACATCTGTTTGAGGAAGACTGACGAAACGATTTTCATCACCGATACCCACGCGCATGCTGCCGTCGATACCAAATTGATTTGTGATCAACTGACCAGTCATAATACACAAGATTCCAACATGCGCACAGATGAACGAAATATGTCGTAATTTCCACGGCCAGCGATCCACCATCACGGCAATCAAATTGATGGCGAATACCCCCATCACGATATTCATGTATATTGAATCATAAACTAGTTTTTTTGCGGCGACCGCATCGTATTTAGATTCAACGAACGTTCCGATGGCGGTTAACGTGGCGATACTGATAATCACCAGTACAGCAAGCTTCAGAGATGCTAAAAATTTCAACACTTTTTTGAACATGAGGTCCCCTATTATAGACCTCAAAAAAGCCGTAAGTCCATTATAAATTTTCTTGTATGTAGCTCAGCGCCTTTTTCAAATTCTGTGAAACTTTTTGATAGTCAGAGTTAATTTTTTTAGTCTCTTCATTCATATAAAGGGCGCGACTCATCTCAACTTGAAGCACTTGTTGTCCTTCTTGTGGCTTTCCGTACTCTTCGGTAAGTCGGCCGCCTTTGTATGGCCAATTGTAACCCACTTTGAAACCAGCCGTGACATAGGCCGCGATGACAAGGTCTCGAAACGTACGTGAACAACTGCGCTGATTCGAGTCAGAAATCACGATATCAGCCCGCGTTTCACCGGGATCTAAATGCATGGATGTCCCTAAAGACGGCATCGAATGCAGATCTAAGTGATAAATAGTTTGTTTGCCTGTCTGAGAACGCAGCTGCGTGTACATTTCTTTAACACTTTTGTGAAAAGGTTCATAAATCAGCTGGCGCAGTTTGACGTGCGTGTCAAAGGACATCGGTTCTGAGATCAGTTTTTCTTTAAATGTGGTGATCGACCAATGGAACCCGCGCTCAAAACCTTTTGCATTTACGCACCCCACGACGGAACCCTGATCAATATCTTCAGGCAATCGATTTAAATCAACAGCGTAACGATGCCATTGCGTTTTTACTAAAGGAAGCGATAGAGATGTAATCGCATCATCATACAACACGTCGACATACCGATCTACGTCGCGCATTAACATCGGTTCCGATAAATTCAACAACCAAGGCGTTAGGTCTGGGATTTTTTCACCGGAATGAGGAATCGTTACAAAAAAAGGTTTTTGACTCAATCGAGCCTCCTTGTCACAATAACGCTAGCATGACTGACGGGAATAAAAAATCAAAAATTTATACACGCACGGGCGACACCGGATCTACCCGTTTAGTGGATGGCACCAGCGTAAAAAAGTTTAATTTGCGCGTCGATGCCTATGGCACCGTTGATGAACTGAATTCTTACCTAGGCATTGTTCGATTAAATTGTGAACGGCACAAAACTGAGAATGATTTTCTAGGTCGCATTCAACATCATTTGTTTCGCGTAGGTAGCTTGCTGGCGTGCAACGACGCCGCGATTTTTAAAACATTGCCACAAATTGAATCCCGACACATCGAAACGCTCGAGAAAAAAATCGATGAACTCGATGCGACCCTACCGACATTGAAAAATTTTATTCTGCCTTTTGGTGATGCCGCCAGCACGCATGCCCAGTATGCGCGAACTTTATGCCGTCGCGCGGAACGTCGATCTGTCGAAGTCATGGAAACGTTCGACCATGACACTCAATTATTAAAAGACGTTATAGTTTATCTAAATCGTCTGAGTGATTTGTTATTTGTATATTCTCGTTGGTTCAACTTGAAATCTCATCAGCCAGAAATGATCTGGGACAAAGAAGTTTAAAAAATGCGTTTAGAATTAGCTCAAATGTCCAACAACGAAGAACTTCTAGAATTCTATAGCCGATTCCCGCTAGAGAATTCGATGCAGTTAAAACTAGATCGTGGACGCGATTTTTTTAAATACTATAATATCCAATCGGACCAATTCGTATCGTACATTTTACGCGATGACAAATCCACGATCCTTGGTCATGTGGCCTTTGTCATCGAAACTGTTTTGATAGAGGGCAAAGCCACGCGTATCGCGTGGTCACGTGATCTGCGCATTTCTCCAGAACGAAAAGCCATCTTGGAATGGACCGAACACACTAAAGATGTTTTCGCAGAAGTTAGAAAAATATTCGGCGTTGAATATTTCATGACGTCACTAAATATGAACGAAGTCGTGGCTCTGAACACGTTCACGCGCCCGCGCTCACAAAAACGTTTCATGCCTAGATATTTTCTATATCGCAAATTCGACTTGGTATCACTGCACGGACAGTTCCCGTTTACCTACGCACCCGATTCGAAATTAAAAATCCGCCGAGGCAATCCGAGTCAGGCCGATCAGTATATTAATTACTTACTAAAAAAGAATCAGGATTACGCATTTAGTTTATACACAAACAAAGAAAATTTCTTAGAAACCATGGACCGATGGACGTCACTTAGCTGGGAAGATTTCTTCATCGCATTTGATTCCAAAGACAACATCGTCGGCATGATGAGCAGCTGGTCCAGCGCCGGCGTCCAAGACTTCATCCCGTTACGCTATTCACTGTTAGCACATAACTTCCGCCAATTTTTGAAATTCGGAAAGCTATTCTCGTGGAGTCGTACGCTGACAAAACCGTACCATAGAATAAAAATCGAAGCCTCTCTTAACTTCAGAAGCTTAAACCACATTTATGTCGATCATCCAGATATATTCCATAGCCTATTGTGGAAAGCGTATGATGAAGCCCGGGATAATGAATTCTTAGTGTACGCGCACGACAGAAAAAACCTTAATTTAAAACCACCATTAGGCTGGATTGCAGCGGTACAAACGTACGGACTGTACCTCACAGTTCTTCCCGACGAAGAAATTCCCTCGTTCCTGCACCCCAGCCACGAAGGCTTGATGAATCTTGAAACTACGAGATTGATTTAGATTTGCGACAAATAGGCTTGCTGGCGATATATTTCTCTATTGTGATTGGCACAAAGTACTCTTAGATTTTCTGAGGTGTTACCTCCCCCTGCCCACACTGGACGAATATGATCTATAGTTAAACGCCATTTGGATTCACACTGTTTGCCGGTGTTTTTATCTTTATACTGGCAGCATTGATCGCGTTGAAATATTTTTCTTTGAACGACTCTGGGAATTACTTTTCGTGCCACTTTGACTGGGTATTCCGGTTTAAATGACGATGAGTTGGATTCTTTATTTACTTTTTCTCTATCCACTGTACTTTTCTTAGTTACGACCTGTGACTTGTCTTTCTTCTGAATCACACTCTCTGAAACATACTCTAAAACTTGATCCCAACTATTGCCATATGGTAGTGAATTAGACAGCAGCTCTCGCATTTTTACTAATTTCGCCCACTGAACTTTGGTGAAAGTGATTTCCAGCCTGATGGATTCATCTTTTTGATGCATGGTTTTGGTATACTCTTTGGGTTTAATATTTAGTGCTTGAGATACAAGAACTTCAGATTCCGTAAAAGATTTATTCGATAATTTCTCAACTAGGTCTTCTTTTACTTGAGGTTCTATTTTCGTCTTTGAAGATGCTTGAACCTCTCTAATAGATTTTTGAAGTAAAGAGACCTGCGCTAGGTTTAGTTCTCCCGATTCAAGTTTTTCAATCACGTCCGGAGCATCGAAAGAAAGTCTTGCCGCATCTATGCGCCGCTGAGCTGATCCGTTAGCATAACCAATTCTTTTTGTCAGGTATTCAAATAAGCTGCAGTAGCCATACGTCAGATAGAGTTTGCGCCTTTCTACTTCTGCTATGTGAATCAGTATTTCGCTCAAGATTTCTCGTTCGTTAGTTACAAGCAATTTTAAATTAGAATCTAGATTTTGATTGGTTACTTTTTTTAAACACATAAGCTACCTCTTTTTTGGATTACTACCACTTGGCAGTAGTCCGATCGGTTGATGGAAAGAGATATTATCATGAGTTTTAAAAACTCGAATTTCGTGATTTTTACTAAACATTACCTAGATCAAACTGAATTGATAAGTTTGTTTTAAACGTGTTAGCTTTGTTTATATTGAGGGTTTTCCTTTGAAAGACCCCCGCCGGAATATTAAAAGAAATAGTCTGTTAAAGGCGATCCCAAAGCTCTCGAAAGAGCGTCAAATAAAATAAATCTCGACGCAAATTTTTCTTGAGATTAAGTTGGCCCTTTGGAAATGTTCAAAAGGATAGATCGAGATAAGCCCTTCAAGCAAAACGCAATGCCAACAATAAAAATCACGGTTTGGGTATTCTGGATCTTGAAATCCTGGATTCAAAAGAATTAATTTATCCATAGCTTTTTTTAGCATTAAAAGAATGTCTGGTCATGATTCAAATCGTTCTGATGCGCCATGATCTTCTCAACATCCGGCTTACACGTTCCACACGCGGTAGAACACCCCGTCCAGCGGCTCGCTAGTTCATAAGTATGCGCGCCATTCACAATCGCTTGATCCACTGTTTTCGTTTTAACTTGGCGGCAATGGCAGATTTCGTCATCTTTATAGGGATAATCCCAAGTACCTTTAAGCTTCAACACAAACTCACGGATCACCATTTCGGCGTGCGAGTTTCCCCCAGGCACAGGCCATTTATAAACATCGTTACCAAATGTAGCGCGATAGTTTTTTACTAGCTGAGTAAATTCGAAACAACCGATAAACGACACCTTGTTTTTACCATCACTTTGGCTATCTAATGATTCCAATTTGATTTGATCTCGGCCGTCGACTTTTGCTTCTACTAATTTTTTTGCGCTTTCCATAAGTCTAAATTATACTCGAGTCCAAAGATGAAAGAAACGGTACTGGACTGCGATTTTTTAATATTGAACCGACTGCCGGGGCTCTACTCGGCCGAACGCTTTCAATCGGAAATTACGCGACTTAATCGCAAAGCGCAGTTGGTAACGCCGGAATGGTTGATTGAAAATGCGTCTCAATTTGAATCGCGCGGTCTAGGTCTGGGTGTTTTGTACCGTCAAGGTGATTTCAACTTTTGGCCGACGCAAATGGCGCTGATGAAACTGCCCTTCAACATTATCAACACGCCATCGGCATTTCTAAACGCGCGTGACAAATGGCTCACCACTCAAGCTTGGCAAAAACAAAATATACCAGTGCCTCGAACGCGCGTACTTACTGATTTTATTTCTAACACTACGATATTAAACTCTGCCGAAATTTTCCTAGCACTTCAAGAGACTTTCGGTTTGCCATTTATGATTAAGAAACGATTTTCGAGCCAAGGCCATGGTGTGTTTTTGATTAATGACGAATACTCACTGATGACTCTGCTTATGCAAGATACACATTTGTTTATGAATACCGGAACGCTCGAACAAAAATATTTCAAGGCGGAACTCCAAGCGGCAACGACGCCTCCGTCAAATCTATGGATGCAACTACGCCGCTGGGTTGCACAAGAATGTATTCAAGAAAGCTTGGGGACCGATACTCGGGTATTTGCCATTCAAGACAAACATTTTAGTATTACACGCCACAACTCCAATTCATTTCGAAGTAATATGCATCAGGGAGGGAAACCTCAATCAACAGAGCTAACTCCTGTAGAAACTCAATTTTGCCAGATGATCCATGCGCAATCAGGTTTAAATTATTCAGGAATAGATTTTTTAAGAACGGAGTCAGGCCCCCGGTTCTTGGAAATTAATCCAAGCCCAGGGTTTGAAGGCATTGAAATTATCTATAAAGAAAACATCGCAGAAAAAATAATTAACGAGATCAACAGGTCTATCTAGTTCAAATTCTTTTCTACACCCGCCGAATAGCATCCCAGCTGAACAGATTTTGAATGCACTATAGCTGTTCGAGTCGTTAATCCATATCGAGTTGTTTTGGTAGCCTCTAATCTTTTTAGGCCCGATCTTGAATCATCGTCTTCTAAACCAACTTGACCAATGCAATTTGTAATAATGTATTTGTCCATATTGGGCTTAATCAAACCTGAACTACGCAAATAGTTGCAAAATAACCCAGCCGAATTAAAAACTTTATTGGCGCTATTCGATTCGATCACCAAATCTGTAAGGCGCGCGCACGTGTTAGTCGCATCTCGTTTTGCTGAACCCTGTATAAACAACGAAGGTGTTAAATTCTCCAAATTGTACTGCATGTGGGTCTTTTCAATTTTACTTTGAACATCCGAACGGGCAAATTGACTGCTTAGACTTTTTGGGTTCTTATTGAAAGCATCGATGATTTGCTTCACATACGCTGTATTCGTAGAAACATTTAAAGAAGAAAAATTTTGACCAAATGAATCCACGATATCTTCGTACTCGTTCAGTCTGTGTTCGAGCCATTTACCTGCTAAAGACTTAGCAAACCAGCCATTAGCTACAAACAACTGTTTATCTAAATCACGAAATTCGATTATCAATTCAGCTTGAGGTATCAACTGAGACACATCGCCCGACTTAGAAATATAGGCATCAATTTTTTCATAAAGCACACTATCAGCTTCCAATTGTGCTGCATTTTTTCTCCAGCCATTAAACGTTTTATCTACTAACAAACTTTCATAAATTTTCTCAGAACGTGATTGGACTTCACTACTCAACTCGCCTAAAATAATTGCTACATTGCCCTTCCACTTATCGACGGCTTTTAAACATAGACCATACTGGAATGTACGATGATCATATCCCGGAGTTCCCGGCCCTTTGCCCCTTGCAGCAGTTAGGCTCTCGGAAATTTCTGATTTGTTTTCATCTATGACTTTAAGAAGAGCCACAGTATGATCTTCAGTTGGCAGGCGTACATCTTTAAATACACCGTTCATACTTACAAAGTTATTTGCGACAGAACAGCGGTATGATGGATCATCACTTTTAGTATAAATTTGATCAAAGTCCGCCAACTTTTTCCGAGCGTTAATGATTTTTTCAAAGTCGGTTTTAATAGTACTTTTTAGTCCGTGATATTTCACTATTAAATCTGCGATCTTAGGATCTTTTTTTCTATAAAAAGCTTCTAATTCAGCAATGCTTTTTAAAGTATCTTGATACTTTTTACTGTAGTCAATTCGACCATTATTCAGTTTAGAAAGATCACGAATTTGCTTATTGATACGTTGATAGTCGCAAATACTTTTTGCTACTAAGTTTCTATGCTCAGGATTTTTCATATCTAAAGGATTTTCTTTATCATTAGCTAGATCTGTAACACCCTCAATTACCTTAGCACTCACCCCTACAAGCAAAGCCAAAGTTAATGATTTTCCAATTGGTAACTTTGAAATTGCACCTGTCGCGATTTTCCCAACTAGGCCCAACTGACCTACCATCGGCATAAAAATCGTAGCCGCCATCAGGACGGGCGCCAAATTCATCGTCACATCAGATAAACTAGATAATATAGAAACTAAAGTATCTTTCTTCTCTTTTGACTTTAGGCACGATCCTGCCGACTTCAAAGATTTTGTTATCGAATTCACGGAATCCATAGCCGTCTGTGCCGCTGTACCGAATTGGGCAGCATCTAGGGCCATCGCTTGATTGGTTACAAACTCGTGCAACTTACCAGATGAATCTTTTAACCCATCAACACTCTGAAAAGCCTGTCGAGTGCCTTCTGTTTTACACTCTTCGGGAACTAGACTTAACTTTTCTTTCAATTTTTTGATAGAAGTCAGCAAATCCGCATGTTCAGAACTGTCTAACACGCACGATTGCGCATAAGATTGCGTAGGACTTAATACCAACGTCACAGATAAAATTAAAATACCTATAGTTTTATTCATTAAAAACCTGACCTCAAAAGTTTCATAGATGCTCCCGAATTCTGTATCCAGTAACGGATACAGCGATACCAGTGCCATCGTATTAGCTTATGGGTTGTGTTTGATTAATTTTTACTGTCCAAAGTTTAGACAGTGGGACGTCTATGGTTTTTCACCTTGATTTATCGTTTTAACAGACGCTGACTTAGGACTTTACGTAGCATTCCATCGTCGTCTTCGTCGTAAATATCGCCGACGATTTCTTCTATAATATCCTCTAAGGTAACGATACCGATAATTTCAGAGTTGTTTTCAACAAGAGCCATATGCGTTTTCTTTTCCTGCATAAAGCGCAATGTTCTTAGAATGCCTTCTGTGGGACGAATGCGAATAATCGGACGAATTATTTTCTTCCAGTTTTCATCGCCCGACGAAATGAATGTGATAAATTCTTTGGAATGTAAAATGCCGACGATTTCCGTTTCCGCATACACCGGCAAGCGCGTATGACCGCTCTTCATCACAAGAGATAGAACTTCGTTCAAGTTGTACTTCAAATCCAAAGTATTCACTTGTTCCCACGGAACCAAAATGTCGCGAATTTTTTTTGTTTCGATGTGTACAAGATTAATTACATACTGCTGATGAGCATTGGATAAATTAGCAATACTGACCGATTGTGGATCTTCTTCTGTGTGTGCTTTTGCTTTACTCGACGGAATAATAATTTTTAAAAAGAACTGAGTCGAAATTTCTAACATTCTCACAAACGGCGACAAAACAGCCTCTGCCACAATTAGACCATTTGCCGCGGCTAATGAAATTTTCATTGGGTGTCTAAGTGCAAGAGACTTTGGAACCAATTCACCGATCACAACGTTCAAATAGGTCAAAGGTAAAACTACGATCACCAAAGATACTATTTCAGCCCAATGCTCTGACATCCCTGTTGATTCAAAATAAGGAGATAATTTTTCTTCAGCACCAACGCCGCCAATCGCCGCAGATAAAGCGCCAACAATAGTGATACCAATTTGTAAAACTGATAGAGTGCGTTCAGGATGCTCACGAAGTTTCAATAAACGAGCGGCGTGGGAATTGCCTTTAGATAAGCTCTTTAATTCGGATTTAGATACACTGACGAATGCCATTTCGACTGATGACAAAAGCGCATTAAAAAGAATACAAATCGATATAACCGCTAATTCAACCATCGCGTGTCTAAGTGTATCTAGAATTTCCGGAATAAGGTACTAGAATAATAAACTCACCCAAGAACAATTATGTATCACAAATTGCTATGCGATTATGCCCTCTGCCTACTTTGCTAGCACTGCTGCTAAAGCGTCCTTTAAGTCGGCGTACTTGAACAGAAAGCCGGCGTTAAGAGCATGAGTCGGATAGGCCTTTTGATCGGCACACATAATCTCCGCCATTTCACCAAACAAAAGTTTCAATGCGAGTTTTGGTATCGATGGGCCCAGAAAACGATGAAGACTATGCGCAAGCTCGCGCGAAAACTCTAGGTTAGTCACTGGACTTGGCGAAACGCCATTGTACGCGCCGCCGATGTTTTTTTCGAATGCAAAGATCATCATACCCACTAGATCGTCGATATGAATCCAGCTCATAAATTGTTTACCACCACCAAGCGCCCCGCCGATTCCCATTTTGAAGGCCGGCAACATTTTATCTAAAGCCCCGCCTTTTGACGACAGCACTATGCCGGTCCTCATTTTTGCAATTTTGGCGTTGGGCTGAATTTTCAAATATTGATCAGCCTCATTCTCCCACGCTACGCAAACGTTTGATAAAAACGATCCATCAAACGAACTCGTTTCTGTCAGCGAAACACCCGGCTGATCGCCATAGATACCAACACCCGATGACGTCAGGTAAAATAAAACTGAATCTGTTAAACTCGCATTTAAATTACGTGCACTGATAACACGTGAATCCAAAATTTCTTTTTTCACTTGTTCATTCCAGCGGCGAGCCGTTACGTTTTCACCCATCAAATGGAAAACGGCGTCGAAAGAATGCGTCTCTTTAAACGGTGCTTTTCCCAAATCACACTCAATAATATCGCACGGGAACGGTAATTGATTTTTAGCTTTTTGACGATCACGTGAAACTATGGAAATAGAATGCCCTTTTTTATGAAGAGCGAGTCCTAATTCCTTACCGATCAACCCTGTGGCGCCCGTAATTAAAATTTTCATTTATTAAGTCCTTTTTTATATTCTTCTAAAGCGCGCGTTCGCGCAAAGACATGTTCAACGATCGGTTTTGGGTATTTTGCCGTACCAAACTCGGGCACCCATTTTTTTATATAGATATAATCAGGATCAAATTTTTCTATCTGAGTCGTCGGGTTAAAAACGCGGAAATAAGGAGCTGCATCGCACCCCGTACCGGCCGCCCATTGCCAGTTTCCGTTGTTCGCGGACAAATCATAATCTAACAAATGTTGCGCAAAAAATCGCTCTCCCAAATACCAATGCGTTAATAGATGTTTTGATAAGAAAGACGCCACAACCATCCGCACCCGATTGTGCATGTGCCCCGTTTGTAAAAGCTCTCGAATCCCAGCATCCACTAAAGGATACCCGGTTTGTCCGGTGGACCACGCAGCAAATTCTTTCTCGTCATTTCGCCATTTTATATTTTCGTATTGAGGCCGAAAAGAAAGAGTTTGAGTTTTAGGATAGTGCCACAAAATCTGCATAAAGAATTCGCGCCATATCAATTCGGACAACCAAACATCCGAGTTTTTAATCGCCTTCTTCACCAGCTCGCGCACACTGACCGTTCCAAATCGAAGATGCAAACCAAACCGGGACGTCCCACTCTCAATAGATGGAATATCCCGTTGTTCTTTATATTTCTTCATCTGATCCGCAGGCCAAGTCAGGCTCGGAAATTCAAATTCGATATCATTGAAACCAAGCTCCGCCAAAGTTGGCATTTTAGATTTCATTTTCGAGGAATGAAAGTTTTCAAAATACCCTTCTGTTTTGCGAGCTGCATAGTCACTTTCCTGAATCGTCGTTAACCACTTTTTCTTATATGGCGTGTACACTGAGTAGGTTTTTTTCTGATCCGTAAGAATATCATTCTTTTCAAAAATGACCTGATCTTTGAACGTTAAAAGTTCAACACCGTGTTCAGCTAAAATATCACTGACTTTCTTATCCCGCTCGCGGGCATAGGGCTCATAGTCTCGATTGGTGTAAACTTTTTCTAGGGAGTATGTTTTGACAAGCTTTTGAAATACAGAAACTGGTTCACCGGCAAACACCAGTAAATCGCTGCCTAGCTTGTTCAACTGAGTTTTAATAAGATCTAGTTCGCGGTGTATAAACACAACCCGGCGGTCATTGGGGTTTTTAATCGCTTTAAGGATCTCGGTGTCGAAAATAAAGATAGGGAGAACATTCTTCCCATCCTTTAAGGCATGAAACAAACCGGCGTTATCATTAAGCCGCAGATCGCGCCGAAACCAAAATACAGTGAACTTTAACATAGACCCCGCAATATAAGTTTAAAAATCCGTAAACTTCATGTAGAACAAAACTATATGTCCGACGTCAATAGTAAAAAACTGGATCGAATTAAAAGTAATATTTTTTCCAGAACGGTTTCGTTAGCTAAATTTTCGATTAATGCCGGGGCTGGTTTAGCGGGCCAAGGCTTGGGTAAGATTTTTAAAAGCGAAGAAGACGGAGCGATCAGTTGGAATGTTTTCATCGCGGAACAAGCTGAGAACTTTTCTAAAGAGGTCGGCGAGCTCAAAGGTTCAATCATGAAAGCCGGACAAATGTTATCGATGTACGGTGAACATTTCTTTCCGCCGGAAGTGAATAAATATTTTAAAGCCCTTCAACAAGACTCCCCGGCACTCAAATGGGAAGCTATTGAACCATTGATAATAAAATACCTGGGTGCTGAAAAATACAATGAACTTGATATCGACAAAGAACCTTTAGCCTGTGCCTCGTTAGGACAGGTCCATCGTGCGACGATAAAAAAAACGGGCGAATCTGTTGCATTAAAAGTTCAGTATCCCAATGTAGATCTTGCAATTGACAGTGACTTGCGGGCTATTAAAACTTTTATTCACTTACTAAAAATACTTCCTCAGGATACGTCTCTGGACCCCGTTTTTGACGAAATCAAAGAAATGTTGATTCAAGAAAGTGATTACCAACAGGAAGCTCTGAAAACCGAAGCCTTCCGACTGCGTTTAAAAGATGACCCTCGATTTGTTGTACCTAAAATATACCCAGAGTTTTCGAACAAACGCATTTTGACGTCGTCTTATGAAAAAGGACTACGTATCGAAGATTCGTTGATTCAGGCGTTATCGCAGGAACGCCGCAATCAGTTGGCCACTAATTTTCTAGATTTATATTTTCATGAACTCTTTATTTGGAAGGATCTGCAAACGGATCCGCACGCGGGCAATTATAAAGTCAGAATTAGCGCCGATGGCAAAGACCAATGGGTCTTGTTTGATTTCGGAGCCACGCGCAGCTACGATGATGCTTTTTTGAACGCCTATCACCGCATGATCAAAGGTTCGTTAATAGAAGATAAAGAAATGCTTCGTGATGCCGCTAAGGATTTAAAATTTATTTATGATGGCGATGATAGCCTTTTAATAGAAAAGTTTGAAGAGTTTTGCAATGAAACAGTGGAACCATTTTTAAAACAAGGCGACCCGCGACAAAAAGGACCCGTAGATGCTGACGGCAACTACGATTGGAAAACAACCGATCTACCTCAACGTCTATCAAAACGAGTTTTAGAAATTATCAAAAATTTCAAATGGAGAACTCCCCCACGCGAAATTTTATTCTTAGACAGAAAAACCGGCGGCGTATTTATTATCCTTTTACTACTAAAAGCCAAAATGAACGCACGCCCCCTAATCATGACTTATTTAGATTCTGTGAAATAAGAAAATTGGCAACACCGACTTCTGGCAAAAAGGTCAACTCTGCCTCACCAAGAGATTGGCAGACCTTAGAAGTTCAAGATTCACTTGGAAGACTAAATCAAACCGAGACCCAAGTCGTTTAGATATTAAAGTTACGTCCAATAAATTAGTTATCATATTGATATTACGCAACATTATATTGATTGCGAAATAACTACTTATTCGCTATACTAAGTCCAGGAGTCACTTGTGGAAAAACCTTTAAGTGCTGAAATTATGAAATTAGCTCTATCTACCTTAGATAAAAAAATATCCAAGAAAGTTACGCTAATTATGGGGGGCGGGGGAGCTATGATTTTAGCTCATCAATATCCACTAGCAACTACGGATATTGATGCAATTCCAAAGGGTATGGAAATTCAAGAACTTGAACCTTTTGTTAAGACTATTGCAATTGAACTTAATCTTCCAGGTGATTGGTTAAATCCCTATTTTTCCACATTTAGTCACACGCTGCCTGTCGATTATTCTCAACGATTAATTCGGGTATTTGCAGGAAAACATCTTACTGTTGAAGCCCTAGGGAAAGAAGAAATGCTTATCATGAAATGCTTTGCTCACAGAGAAAAAGATGTTGGTCATGCTAGACAACTTATTAAACTTGGTGCCAACTTAAAATTAGTTGAATCGCAAATTGAAGCTTTACGTGCTAAAAAAATTCCAGAATCACAAGCGGCTCTTGATTTTTTAGATGATATTTTGGAGCAAATAGAATGAAAGGTTTAAGTCAAATTCCAAGCCTCAATGAATTGATAAAAGCCTATAATGTTCTTCAGTCCCAGGATCTCACTGAAAAAAACTTGCTTGATTATTTTCAATGGGTTCGTTTTGATCCCCGTTTAGGAGAGATACTGGTTCAAAAACTTTTCCATGATTGGAAATCATTAAATCCTTTTAAAATATATCAAGGTTTACAAGGTACAGTTTGGCCTTCAGTTAT
Source organism: Bdellovibrio sp. 28-41-41 (assembly GCA_002256935.1). GTDB lineage: Bacteria > Bdellovibrionota > Bdellovibrionia > Bdellovibrionales > Bdellovibrionaceae > UBA2316. Next base: position 13,435 of record NCGL01000075.1, on the reverse strand, counting down.
GGGGGTCCTTTTGGACTCTGTACAAATTAAAATTTTAAAAAATGAATCTAAAAGTTTTCAGGCTTGGAAAACTTCTATATTGTACAAAATGAATAAAGCTGAATTTCAACAATTTTTTATTGGATTAAGCGCCTTTGCTGGAAAGAAAGTAAGTGAACAAGTTGAAAATTCAAATAAGATTTTTAAAAAATGGAATTTTTACGGAAGCCACTTGTTATATAATAAAGAAAAAAATCAAAAAAATGATAAGTCTCTTTTCAATAAGGTTGATCGTCTTAAAAAGCTAAATCAATATCTATGTAAAAACAAAAACCGTATTACCGTAAATGATTACCTTAAAATTTTTCCTGTTCCTATTTCAAGACGAGTTGCGGAAATGGATCTTAAAAATCATTCCAAGCTCACGCCAAAGGGCTACACAAAAAACCGGTACTATATTCAAAAGTAGAATTCTTTAATTAAATAAAAATATAGTTATTTAAAATGTAGCCTAGTATTTTCTTTTTCTAATATGCTTTGCTGTGAATCTTCTTTCTTTTCTTGTCTAAACTCTATACAATCTTGAAATTAATTTCATGATTCCCTTGAAATTTCACTTAAGGAAACGGTGTTGGTGAAAAGCAGAAAGTTTGAATGTACAGTATATAATTCAAATTGCTTAACACAACCCCCTCGGCATAAAAAAATGTTGAACGATTTAAATGAAATATGAACATCAATCCTTAGAAAGGATCGCGGAATTATATTCTTTTCAAGCAAATGTTTCCACAGATCGAAATCAAAAAAACTTAGCGAGTTTCTTTTTAGACTCGCTATTAAAGCCCTTGATGCGGCCGACTTCTTTCCAATCTTTATCGAGCACTAACATCATTGGGATGGCATCAAAGTTTAACAGGGTCATCATTTTCTTTTTCTCGTCCCACAATATCACATTATTTTGTGGATACGACTTTAAAAAAGTTTGCGCCTTGTCTTCGGAATCATCCAAATTGACACTGATCAAAACAATTTTTTTATTTTTCTGCGCTTTAATTTTTTCTTCGTAATAAGCAAAGCCTTCTTTACACGGCTCACACCAGCTGGCCCAGAAATCGACCAAAATCAAATCGGCTTTCTCTGTTTTATCAAATGTTTTAACGTCGAAAGTTTTTGGGCCGATACTTTTTAAAGGTTCGAGTTCTTTTTTAAAATCGATGTCCGCCAATACTGTACACGTAAACATCACGATTAAGATAATTGATTTCATTCTACACTCCGGTTGTTCAATTGCGTTTAGTTCAAACGCTTATTGCTCTATCTTTTAGCTAAACTATAAAAATGAAAAAAGAAAACACTAGTCGACCACAAAGTATGCGCTAACAGCAAATGAATTAGCTTCAAAGGCACTGGCGATAATAAAAACAATGTAATTAAACCAACTACGATTCCGAGCGCAATCAACGCAGAACCCGCGAGCGCAATTCGTGATAAGAATGCATTTAACTGCGAACTCATTTTATACAACCCAAAACTCAACGAACCACCAATTAAAACGGCAAAGATAGGATGCGTACCACGAATTCTTAAAACTATGTGGCTTCCTGATTCCATGTCGCGCATCAATCCGTCCATCAAACTCGTCGATGGGAACAACGTGGTTGAAAGCGAAGCCCATGCACCCGTTACAGCGATCACTAGAAAACAAATCAAAAATGCTGGCTTAGCAAAAAATGCCGGAGTTAACTTAGGGGGCTCATTGCCAAAGTTCAGCTGGTAGTGTGACTCATAAGTCGCACCCAAAAAGCGGACGGTAAATGCGACCAACATGAAACTATTTAATTGGTGCAAGCTCATCACAATCAAGCGCCATACCGACTGATCCGTGTTCACAAGTCCGAATAATACTAATTTGGCACCCAGTGCGGCTTCTGAAAACATAAACACCAATGTCCATGTCATCCAGCGATAGGTTGAATCCAATCCTTTAAATTTATTTTTTAATTGTCGAACATAAAGAAATAAACCCATCACCACAAGTCCATATAGCCCACTAGTGAACCGATGACCGTACTCAACCCATGTTTTCCCGCGCGCGGCTTCAGGAACTAACTTTCCGTTGCACAGAGGCCATGTATCACCACAACCATCACCCGAATGAGAGATCCGTACCCAGGCACCCCAAAGAATAACCAGAATCGTGTACACCAGTAAAAAATAGGCCCAGCGACGCAGGCGAAGTTCGACAGCTTTTAATTCCATAGCTGAAACGGTTACAACCGTCGTGAAATCTAAATGGTTCCGTTAGATAAAATCAGTCGATAGATGAATTCGATTTTCTCATTGATATCGTCCATTTCAAGGACAACCTGCTGAAGGTCAAAATCTTTAATTAGATAGGCAGAAAATGCGGAAATAATGGCCTCAGGGCCATCCAGCTGACGCAAGAACATTTCACTCTGCATCGAATTACTAAAGTACTCGGTAATCCATTTGGCGAGCACGCGATTGATCAGATGAATCTTTTCATGTAACCCGGGACTAGGGACCAAATTTTCTTGGATGGGTGTCGCTTCGCACACTAAATACGGAGTCGATGAATTTTGAACATTTCCTAAACGCGCTTTTCCTAAACCATGCAAAAACACCAGCAAAAAACCATTCTGCCGCTCTTCAACGACTTGTACTTTGCCGTAGCCGACGATTTCATTAACAAAACTGATTCGCTCACCTGGACCAACGGGAGCAATTTTATTTGGATCATCTATGAACCCAATAGCAATAGGAACATCCTTAGCCACGGCATCTTTGATCATTTGTAGATAACGGGGTTCAAAGATATTCAATGGCTTGGTAGTCTTTGGAAAGAGGTTCACATTGACAAGGGGAAATACGAACACGTCCATACAACCACGTTACTGATGGCTATGACAGGCGTCCACTCATTTTTACTTATAGGACTTATTTTTCACTAGACCGCAATTGTTTCACAAATTCTTTATCTACTGACGACATAGGAAGCTGTTTAATTTCATTTAAATCCACCCATAGGCAGGATTGATGCTCGGACAGAACAAAATCTTCGCTGCCTAAAGTAGCTGCGACAAAATGAATGCTGTAGGTCTGGCCTCGAATGTCTTTTGGGTAGCTAGATAAGATACGAATAGGTTTTACTGGCACATTTAGCTCTTCTTTAATTTCGCGCACCAATGCTTCGAAAAATGTTTCGCCTTTTTCAACTTTGCCGCCAGGAAATTCCCACTCACCGCCTTTTTCAACGGGACGTTGAGCAACCAAAAATTTTCCTTCTTTTTCAACTACAGCGGCAACCACATCTACCATGTCATCATTGTAGAATGAATCTTCACTCTGGACTAGTTTTTTTCACCTTTAGATTTATAATTAAGACATGTTCGTAGATCTTATCAGTCAACCTCACTATTCTCCCAAAAAATTTGCTCTATGGAATAGCTTAGCCTTTCAAGCGGGGTGCGTGAACGTCGGCGGATTACTGGCGTGCCATCGCTTTGTGACCCATACGACTGGTTTTGCGACTCATTTTGGAGTCGAAATGGCCACTGGAAACTTTCAACTAGCGCTGGGAATAATATCCGTCCCCCTGTTCTTTTTGGCCGGGAGTTGCATTTCTGCTTTCTTTACTGACCGACGAAGTATTCGTCAAAAAAAACCAAACTATACAATCTTGTTTTCCTTGATGGTAGCCTGTTACGGGCTAGTTACCATGATGGGTGTGAACAATGGTTTTGGAGGTTTTGGGTCGGAATTGTCCATAGCGGATGACTACTTTCTGTTAGGACTTTTAAGTTTTAGTTCGGGCGTACAAAATGCCATGATCACATCAATATCCCATTCCGTGATACGCACGACTCACCTAACAGGATTAACCACCGATCTAGGCATTGGTCTGGTTCGAATTTTTTCACACCAACAAAACCATTCGCTACGAGAGCAAGAACTAAAAGCAACGGGCATGCGAGTAGGAATTATCGTTAGCTTTATATTTGGTAGCTGGATGGGCGCAAGCCTGTACTTAAAATACCAATACTATGGATTCCTAGTGCCCGTTACGATATCTGCAATCTATTTGCTTTTATGTCTGCACAAAAAGCCGGTGAATTCCAAACCTATTTAAGTGGTCTTACCTTTTGAGTTGCAATCTCGATCGAATCAAATTCTTTGCTGAATTTATCGAGCACTGATTTTCCAAAATCATTTACGTTAATTTTGAAATCATCTAGCGCCGCCGTTTTAACAGGAGTGTCATTGTTATTCACATTAACGGCAAAATGAATTTGCGTGGAAACGGCACTGATGGAAGCGATACTGATGGTGATTTTTTTATCGCCCCAGAATACATCATCACCATCCCGGCGCAACCGAATTGGATTTTTTGAATTAAGACGGCTTTCAATTTCATCTTTAACTATACTGGCAAGCAATCTCTGCAATGAAACGGCTGAGAATAAACTCTGATTAAAAACTTCCACTATAAAATGTAGCATCAAGGCCCCGCGAATCGGGCTTTTCGCCAGCACATCTTCTAAATCCACCATGTGCTCAAATGGAATATCGCATGGCCCAATCCAGGCCACGATAGAATTCCCTAAGACACCGTAGTTCTCGTAGGCAAAGTGCGAACGTAATTGATCGCCCGTGTAGGCAAAGTATTTTTTTATAAATTTTGTTTTCATTTTTCGGGTCCTCGATATCCCGGCAAGTCAGCAGCCTTGCTATCCCGAGCTAAAGTTCTTGCTTGCTTGATGGCTTTCCTATGATCCGATTGTATAAAATCCAGTGCTACTAATGGCCGAAAATAATCGGCCCACACGAATTCCATAAACGGAGTGTCTGTTTTGTTAAAACCACCTCGATCACGCACTTCCGCGGCGAAGGTGCGATACGGATCGTCTGTCAGTCCTGTAATATCATTTGGTAAAGCACTTGGTTCAATCGGTTTCCCTTTATCTTTTAGGTACACCCGTTTAGCGTCGATCATTTTTTTCCAAAATTCAGACTGGTCGGCGTGATTGGAATAATCATCAACCACTTCGTAATAAACTTTTTCTATTTTTTGTTTGTAGGCAGCTGCCAAAAAGTGATGACCATCGATCATGTACTTTTTGTTTCCTGGCCCTAGAACAACCGGAACCGATTCCATCCGCAAATACTGTTCTAATTCCCCATTCGCTTGTTTTTTAGCGACCTTCTTCGCCTTTTTTTCCACTTCTTTAAATCCCAAGTTTGCTTGAGTTGGATGAAGGTCTTTAATACCAATTAATAAAATCTGAGTTTCACTAAAACCTGTTAGTGCAAATAAAATAGTAAAAACAAAGGACGCAAGAAATTGACGACGAATCATAGTGTACTTCCTTTATCTCAAATTGTTTTAAAATATTTTTTTAGATCTAGACCGTTGGCTTTGAATGCACGTTTGGAACGCTGGCACGATTCACATTCACCACACCAAATTTCGCCGGCAAAGTAGCATGGCCACAGCAGCTCTAAGGGTAATTTCTTTTCCATGGAGATTTTCAAAATCTCGGTTTTCATCATATCAATCGTGTAACACTTTGTTTGCACTTTATTAGCAGTCGAAAATGAAAAGCTGCCATTTAAAGACTGAATAAAGTCTTTAGAGTTATCGGGAAAGGTCGATGCTTCTTCTAAATTAAAACCGGGAATAACGTAATCACAGTCCATGGCTTCAGCAAAGCCAGCGGCGATATTTAAAAAGATTCCGTTTCGATTCGGAACCCAAACTTTAGACGCCGATTTGGTCGAGGCTGACGTGTCATCGATTTTTACGTCCGCCGTAGGAACTTCAATCGATGTATCGATCAGCGCCGACTTACCAAATTCCCCCACCCATGGAATCGAGAGGATTTTATGTTTTACACCATAGTGTTTGCATAATGCCTTTGAAGCTTGAATTTCTTTAGCGGCCGCCCGTTGCCCATAGTCAAAAGTGATAGCCATTTTTACGTTAAGCTGATCGATGGCCAATGCTAGATTGGCTGAAGAATCTAAACCACCGGAAAGAATTATGACCGCTGAATTCATAACGAAATAGACTCGATGATAAATTGAAAACGTTGATTGTAATTGAAGGTATCTTTTTTAATTTTAAAACAAATATCAAATTTCTGATTCAGCGCCGTTAGCAACTGACGTTGTTCTTCAGTTGAATTGAACAAAACAAAATTCAAAGCTTCTCTGTTCTGTGGATTAACCACATTCAGCTTAAAATGTTTTTCTTTCATGACTTTAATTGATAGAACAGGAACCGCTTTCAGACGAAATACGGGTTCTGGAAACTGAACACCAAATGGTTCTAAAAACTGCACCCACGTGAAGAAATGCATATTCAAATCAAACCAATCTAGATCGATAGGCTGTGGTTTTCCTGTTTGGTCTTGATACGAATTTATATCGGCATTGGCATTACCATCTACACCGGCATCAGCAGAGTCTTTCAAGTTCTTCAAAAATTCTGTTGATTCAGCTAAAATAGAATCTTCATTCGTCTTTGAGTATTCAAAACCAGCGGCACTAGCGTGACCACCGAAGCGAATCCAACTGTCTTTGCTAGCCGCCATTACATCCACTAAACTATAGGAAATTGAATCTGGCTTGCGAGAAGACCCAACAACGACATCGGTATCAGCCGTGTGGGCACCAATAAAAAAACTACCGCCGAATTGTTCAACCATTTTCGAAGCTATCAACCCCGTCACACCATGATGGATATTCGACGAAGCATAGAAAAATGCACGGTAGTGATCAGTGGCATCCACAGTATTAGTTTTTAAATGCTCTTCATAAGCTTGTTTAGCTTCTTGCAGTCCAGTTTCTTGTAGAGCCTTACGTTCAACATTTAATTTCAAAATATCTTTAACAAACGTTTTGGCGTCGGCCGCAGAGTCTCTAAATAACAGGTCGATCGGCTTTAACTGCGCGCTCATGCGCGTGATCGCATTAATTTTCGGCGCCAGTTGCATCCCAATATCACTGGTATCTATTTTTTTATCGTTCAGATTCAGTTCAGTTAACAAAGCCTTCAATCCAAAATTAGTTACGTTTTTAAAAGACTCAAATGCAAATTTTAAAAGAGTTCGATTGTCTTTAACCAAAGGAACCATATCCGTAACTGTCGCAATCGCAAAATAGGGCAATACGGCTTTTAAATCAAATTTAACAGGTGAGCCTTTTTCAATCCACTTTTTGCACAAACCACGAACTAGGTAGAACCCAACTCCGCAGCCGCACAAGTATCCCAGTCCCGACGTATCCCCAGGCTGATTGGGATTCACGATACAATAGGCGTTTGGTAATTCATCCTGAGCCAAATGATGATCCGTTACGATGACATCAATCCCAAGCTCTTTAGCTTTGTCGCAAGCTGCGTTGCCAGTGATACCCACATCAACCGTCACAACGACATCGATATTTTTCTCGGCTTTTATTTTCTCTAAAACGTGCGCGTGCAGTCCGTAACCATCATTCGCCTTCGACGGCTGAAAATAATGAAGGTTACTGAATCCAAGTGCCTTGAAACTGTCATACAGTAAAATAATTCCTGACGTTCCATCCAGATCGTAATCGCCATAGATCAAAACATTTTCTTGATTTACCCAAGCATTCCATAAACGATCAGCGGCTTTTTCAAGGTTTTCAATTTTATACGGATTTTCTAGAGTCGTCAGTTTCGGTTGCAAGAAATCAAACATGTCTTGTGGAGTTGATAAATCAATCGGGGTCGATAAATTAAACGTTTCCAAATACTCGCGCAGCTTTGGCGGGATTTGGTTGTAAAAATCCAGAACGGCTGATTTCTGCATCCCCGATGTCTGATCAGCGGAACCAGCTGCCTGGTTCCCGTTCTGGATAGTTACGTCGGACATTTGTTATGCCTTTGCTAATGCTTTCATTTTTTCCATCAAGATCATCATAGGCGCTGCCACGAAAATCGATGAGTACGTTCCAAAGAACATCCCGATCGTGATCGCAAATGCGATATCCGAAACAGTCCCAGTCGAGAAGATCCACAAACAAAGTGCCGAAGTGAATACAGTTCCCGAAGTGATGATGGTACGACCTAACATATCGTTGATCGCTTTATTAATGATAAATTTCGATGATCTGTCGTGATAATGAGAATCTGTTTCACGGATCCTATCGAACACAACGATCGTATCATTCAGCGAGTATCCAATTAGAGTCAAGATCGCCGCCAAAATCGATACGTTCACTTCTTTTCCAACGAGCACGAAGATACCTAAAGTCAGAATTGCATCATGGGCCAAACACACAACCGCACCCGGTGAGTATTTGTAATCGAAACGTAAAGCTACGTAGATTAAAATCACAAGCAAACTATAAAATACGGCCAGCAATCCATTTCGTTTTAACTCAGCACCTACCTGAGGCCCCACGCTATCTACCCGGCGAATATCTGGCTGTTTGTCTTTGAACTGAGTATCGATCATGCCTTTAACTTTACCGATCGCATCGTTCAATTTTGCATTTGTTTCTTTGTCGTCTTTTCCTGGTTCGCCTTGGAAACGAATAATGAATTCGCTGGAATCACCAAAACCTTGAATACCGACTTCGCCCAAACCTAAACTGTGAGCGGACTTACGAATGTCATCAATGGAAACAGATTGACCAAACTTAACTTGGATTTCTGTTCCACCTTTAAAATCGATACCGTAATTGATTCCGCCAACTGCCAAATATACCAATGAGGCGATAACCAAAAGTAACGAGATACCACCAAATAATGGAGTTTTACCAACGAAATCAAATCGTCCGTATCCTTCGTTATCATTTTTTGAATTAATTTTTTTCTGATTCATGATGCTTCCTACGCCTTAGCCAAACTCTTATCAGATAGACCGATAGAGATATGTTTTACATTCCATTTGTAGATCAACGTATCCACGATCACTTTCGAAACGAAAACGTTTGCGAAAAGAGTCGTCGCGATACCGATTAATAATGTCACTGCGAAACCACGAATTGGACCTGTACCGAAATTAAGTAAGATGACAGCAACGGCTGCCACAGTTACGTTCGAATCCAAGATCGCTGACATCGCTCGACTATACCCTTCTTTGACCGCCAGTTTCCAGCTTGCACCTTTAACTAGTTCCTCTTTGATACGCTCTTGAATTAAAACGTTTGCATCGACCGCGAAACCAACTGTTAAAGCGATTCCGGCAATACCAGGTAGAGTTAATGTTGCTCCCAGTGCCGTTAGCAAACCTAAGCCAGATAATACGTTCACGGCAATCGAAGTCGAAGCGACAACGCCCATAGCACGGTAGTAAAGGATCAAGAATATGAAAATCAAGAATGTACCTGCATACGCACCCATTTTAGCTTGCTTGATCGAATCGGCACCTAACGTAGGACCCACACGACGTTCTTCTAATTGTTCTAGGGCTGCTGGCAATGAGCCGGCTTTAAGAGCTGTAGAAATCATTTTCGCTTCATCAAGTGATTCTTGATGATTTCTTTGTCCCAACGTGATCACGGCGTTACCGTCACCAATTCGAGTTTGTATATTAGGAGCTGATTTAACGATACGATCTAGAATGATCGCCATACGTTTATTGATATTGTTTCCAGTGATGTCAGCAAATTTACCCGCACCGACTGTATTGAAACGAAGAGCCACTTGCGGATCACCAAATTGTCCGAAAGAGATCGTTGCATCGTCTAGATCTGTTCCACCTAAACCAGTATCTGCTTTAAGAACATAAGGAATGGAACCAGCGTCCATCGTACGAGCATTTTCGGCTTTACCGAAATACAAAGCTGATTTTTCAGGAATTTTACCACGTAAAGCTTCATTGATTTTATTCACGTACTCTGAATATTTCATTGTCGCCATTGTGAAGCTACCCGCAGTTTCCGCGTCTTTGATCCACTTTTGAACTTCACCCATGTTAACTGAATCATCCACGATCATGAAATCAAGTTTCGCTGTCGTATTGATTAGTTTCTTAGCTTGTTCCGCATCAGCCATACCTGGTAATTGAACCAAAATACGATTGTCACCTTGTTGAGAGATGCTTGGTTCAGCCACACCGAACTCATCGATACGGTTACGAATCGTTTCAATGGATTGGGCGATTACTTTTTGTCTTAGCTCAACTAGGTAGTTGTCTAAATAACGATAAACTGTGAATTTATCTCTGCGTTCGATCGTTTGCAAAACTGTACCATGGCGATCGCCAATGTATTTATTGGCCTCGTCCGCATCAGCCGCGTTGTGGAATTCAAATTCCATTTCGCCGATAGCTGGGTTTGAAATTTTGAAATTAACGAGCTCAACTTTAGTTGTTGCTAGCGTTGCTAATTCTTTTTTCAAACTATTAGCCTGACGATTTGCGGTCTCGGTCATGACACCATTGATGTCAACGCCCATCACAAGATGGATACCACCTTGAATGTCCAAACCATAATTCAATTTTTTCTTAGCTGGCCACCAGTTTAATTTTGAGGTGTCCATGAAGTTAGGAGTTAGCAATACAATTGCGGCCAGTACGCCGACAAGAGCACCAATCACTCGCCATCTGTAATTTTCCATAATTTCCCCTTACTCATTCGATGTAAATCTCACACATTGTGCTAAGTAAGGGAATAGATTGTCAATTATGAATCTCGAGACGGCTTTGATCTGAATAAAACTATTTTTTCGTGCTGTCTTTTTGAGCAGCCTGAATCACGGATTGAGCACTGCCCGCTACTTGAGAGCGAAGCATTTTGATGCGTACACCGTCAGCAATTTCCAAAGTCACGAACTGCTCAGTTAAGCCTTCGATGCGACCTAAGATACCCGTTTGAGTGATGATCTCATCGCCACGCTTTATAGATGTGACAAAGCTTTGGTGTTCTTTTTGTTTGCGCATTTGAGGACGCAACAGAACGAAATACAAAATCACAAACATGATTACAAATGGGAACAGAGCTTCTAGCATACCTGGTTGTTGTGGCGTTGCTGTTTGCGCCATAGCCACTACGGGAGCTAAAAACGGTAATAAAATTAAAGATCTTTTCATAATTCACCTCGTTAAAAGAAAACCACTTGTACCCGCTCGATACGGATTTGAATACACTATTCTGTTAAAGTCCTTGTCTTGCTAAATCGTGTCATACAGTCCTGGAAGTACTCGTCCCATGTGCCATTTTCGATAGCAGTACGGGCCCGTTCCATCAATTTCATATAGAAATAAATATTGTGAATCGTATTTAAGCGCGAACCTAAGATCTCGCCACTTAAGAACAAATGACGTAAATACGCTTTGGTATAGTTCTTACATGTGTAGCAATCACACTCAGGATCTAACGGCGACGGGTCGTCTTTATATTCATTTCGTTTGATCGAAACTTTACCCGTCCACGTGTAGATGGTTCCATTTCGGGCCACGCGGGTCGGCATTACGCAGTCAAACATGTCGACGCCCGCATTCACGGCAATCAGTAAATCGGTCGGCGTTCCCACACCCATTAGGTAGCGCGGTTTATCGACCGGCATACGCGGCGCAATTTCAGGTAATAGTTCATGCATTAAATGGATCGGTTCACCAATACTGAACCCACCCAGCGCATAACCCGGTAAATCTACAGACGCCACTTGTTCTAATGATCGCATACGATGCGGCAGGCTTAATCCGCCTTGCACGATACCAAACAACATACTCTCTTTACGAGTCATCGCCTCTTTTGAACGCTTTAACCAACGATGAGTTAAATCCATCGATTTAATAATTTGTTCGTCGGTCGCTGGGTAACCCAAACATTCATCAAATGCCATGATGATGTCAGAACCAAGATCCATTTGAATCTCCATACTTTTTTCTGGAGAGATAAAATATTTTCCACCATCTAGGTGCGAACGAAATTCAACACCCTTTTCACTCATCGTGCGCAGTCCACTGAGTGAGAACACTTGGAAACCACCAGAATCCGTGAGGATAGGTTTGTTCCAATTCATAAATTTATGGAGTCCGCCCATTTTTTGAATTAACTTTTCACCGGGGCGAAGGTGCAAGTGATATGTATTTCCTAGAAGAATTTGAGTGCCACATTCAACGAGTTCTTCATTAGACATGGCTTTTACGGTGGCCTTTGTACCGACGGCCATGAAAACTGGAGTTTGAATGGAACCGTGAGCTGTGTGCAATTCTCCGCGGCGAGCGTTCCCAGCGGTCGCTTTGACTTTGAAGTGTTCGCCTTTTTGTACGAGATCGTTTATTGGCAGCATATGGGAATTAGAACCTGTATTTGTACCTGAAACTGTTGCCGAATTTGTTTCTAAACTCACGATCTCTCCCAATACGTCAAATCGCCATAACTAAATAATCTAAACTTTTTCTCGATCGCCCATTGGTAGGTTTCTAGCACATTGTCTTTACCAGCAAATGCCATCACCAAAGCGATGAGTGTGCTTTGTGGTTGATGGAAATTGGTCAGCAATCGGTCGACGATTTGAAATTCAAAACCCGGGCGAATCATCAGGTCCGTTGTGCCAGAGTAGCTATAGCGGCGCAATTCAAATCGGCCTAGAGCCTGACTTTCAAGGCTGCGAACGACGGTAGTTCCCAGGGCCCAAATAGAATGGCCATTAGCCTTGGCGTCTTTGATTTTTTTCCAATGATGGCTTGGAATTTCTACCCACTCTTCATGCATTACGTGATCTTCAAGGGAATCTGCGGTCACAGGTAAAAATGTCCCCAGCCCCACATGCAAGGTCAGCGTGATGATTTCAACGCCTTTAGACTTTAAAAACTCCAGATCCTGAGGACTAAAATGCAAGCTGGCAGTAGGCGCGGCTAAACTACCCGGCTTTTCCGCCCAGATAGTTTGATAGGCGGTATTTTCACCTTCGCGATTATGGCGCTCGTTACGCGCCTTTTGAATATAGGGAGGCAGCGGCAATTCACCGACTTTATTGAAATACTCTTCGTCAACTGGCTCGCTGAGTTTAATCGTTTGCGGAATGCCTTTTTGAATTAGCTCAGCCGTTAGGCCCAAAGGCATTGGAATTTTATCGCCTAACTTTAGTTTTTTCGAAGGAAACAGAACCGACCAGGTTTCATATTTCCGATCTTTGCCCATTTGCGATTGATCGGTCGGAGAGTCTAGGAATAAAATTTCGTGACCGTCGTCGGAGAACACGCGACGTTTTAAAACTTTGGTGTCGTTAATAACGAGGATGTCGCCCGACTTAAACTGGGTGAGGAAGTCGTTCCATTTCAATTCAGAATTTTGACCATTGGAGTTTAATAAAACTCGGCTCGGATGCTGAGGATGAGTGGCGATTAATTCTTGGGGATAGTCGAAATTTAGTTCAGAGGTTTTCACGTCGGAGTTAGATAGCAAACTCCAGGCAGTCTGGCAATCGGGCAATCAGCCCAGCCAGATATGTACC
>NCGL01000074.1 GCA_002256935.1 Bdellovibrio sp. 28-41-41 | reverse complement strand
AAATTGTAGTAACCCTTCACGGCATCCCATGCGATCAACTCAATAACTAACTTTCCCTTGTCGGGAGATTGATCTAAATCAATCATCACTTTACCACCGAAATTTTTTAAACCGGTAAAATGACCTAAAAAAATGCCCGCTTCGCCATTTCTAGTACCGCCGCTAAACGATTCGAAGAAACTAAAGCTTCCTTGCTTTGGATTTTTTCGTCCTCGATTGGCTACCAAAAATTTTCTGTTCTGAAATTGATTAGCCAGCAGACTATTCACTTCATCAATGTTTTGGGGGCATCGGTGGGCAGCAGAAATCGTCTTAAAAAACAGATCATTCTGACTAACGGCGCGCTGTCCTTGAGATGTCGCCACCATACAACCGGATTGAGCCAAAACATTAACTGCGTAAACAATTGTTAACACTACAATAATCTGAACATATTTAAGAACTACTTCGGTCGCCATAAACGCCTCCAACGAGACTCTTTATAACGATGTCGATGCCATAAATAAAATTAATTGTTCTAATTGTATTATCAATATTTTTAATACATCAACCACACAAATTTCAGTGAAAATCGACACCGTCCAGATGGTCTAGTTTTTGACAAAACTACGTGATAATACGACGTTTAATTGAATTGGTTATTGGTTTAAAGAACGCGTCTTGTTTAAAATAGTTCAATGGAAATCCAAAATGAGTTCTCTAAGAATCAGCTTTCACAGCCGACGGTCAGGATGCCGGTTTTCAACAATCCTGAAGTTGTTGCCGAGGGTTGGTATTTTGTTATGCGCTCTAGGGATTTAAATAATGGTAAAGTTCATTCGTTTTCTATTGGTCACCAAGATTTAGTTATCTGGCGAACCGAGTCTGGCAAATTAGGTTGCGTTGATGCCTACTGCCCTCACATGGGTACTCATCTTGGAAAAGGCACCGTTTCGAAAGAAAACATCCAATGTTTTTTCCACCACTGGAAATATGATTCCGACGGACACTGTAAAGACATCCCGGCTGATCCATCGTTCTGTAAATCTGTAAAAACAAAATCCTATGCGGTCAGTGAACACTTTGACAGCATCTGGGTGTTTCCTAAGTCAACAGCACCTACACCATTGACGAGCTTTCCCGAATTAGTCGATCAAGATTTAGAGGTTTCGTTCGGAACATCGTATGAGCGCCGCTGTCATCATCACGTCACCATGATCAATGGAATTGATCCGCAACATCTAAAGACGGTTCATAATATTGATATCGAGATGGAAGTCGACGTTAGAACTGTCTATCGCCAAATGCAAATTTCATTAGCGGGCGCTATCGGGAATGCTACTTGGGTTGCCAAGCTAACTCAGTTTTTCATTGGTCCATTTTATTCCTATTCTATGCTTTATGATCACGCCTCAACGGGCTTTCTGACTTTGGTAAAAAACAGCTACTGGTTTGGTGGCCGTAGTAAAATACCAAGTTTGTATATGATTTTCGCCTATCGCCCACTGACGGGTGGACGGTCATCTGTTCAACCGATCTTTTTAACCAAAAAAAGATCAGGCGCATTCGGAAAACTAATTTCCAAAGTCTTAATCGCCATTACACATATGGGTTTTAAATCCCTGCAAGGCGAAGACGGTGAAGTGTATGAGAACATGCGCTTTGCTCCTACTAAATTATTACCTATCGATCGACCCGTCGGTCAGTACATTCAATACGTAAACAAAATTCCAACCAGCCAATGGGGGAAACACCAATGATCGCTGAAACGCAGCCACAACAAACGCGAACACAAACTTTGGGGACTACAAAAACTAAATCGACAAACTTAGGTCGCCCTTCTGTTTTTGCGGAAATGAAAGCCGTTCCAACTCTAAACACCGTTGAAATCGAACGCATGTATTCTATATTTTCGAAATACTATATCAACCACAATAAAGAGCAGTTTGTTTCTGACCTATTTGAAAAAGACCAAGTCATCCTATTGCGGGATACTAACCAGAAGACGATTCAGGGTTTTTCTACATTGTTAAAAGTAGACCTAAGACAATTCGGCCACAATGCGATCGGCATTTACAGTGGTGATACCGTTTTAGAAAAAGAGTACTGGGGTAACAAAGCTCTGGGCGTGGCATTCCTGAAATACCTATGGTCTGAAAAAGTTAAAAGTCCAACTCGCCCAGTGTATTGGTTTCTAATTTCCAAAGGTTATAAAACCTACCTCCTGATGGCGAATAATTTTAAAACTCACTACCCTAGAGTCGAAAAATCAACTCCCGCTTTATATACAAATTTGATGGACAGTTTTTATGGCCATCGATTTTCAAAAAGTTATAAATCAGATTTAGGCACTATCGAATTTGACGATACCGCGTGCTGCTTAAAAGAAAAGGTAGCGGAAATATCTGACGAGTTATTTAACAATAAAAAAATACAGTTTTTTGCAAAGATGAATCCCCACTGGGATCGCGGTGATGAATTGGCCTGCATTGCCGAGATGACTCTACTTATGCCACTTCAATACTTCCTTAAAAAAACTCTCTTTAAAAAGAAGGCCACATGAAAACAGTTCTAGTTACCGGCGCAACATCAGGATTTGGCAAAGGCCTAGTTACAAGCCTTCTAGAGAATGATTTCCAAGTTATCGCCACTGGCCGCAATATTCTTGGCAGAAAAGATATTTTCGCAGCCGAGCGTGAAAAATATAAAAGTAAACTCATTGAGCTAAATCTAGATGTAACGTCTCAGGCCGATTTAAAATCGATGGAAACTTATTTTCTAAAACGCCCGCTAGATGTTTTGATCAACAATGCTGGATTCGCCGTATTTGGCCCAGCAGAAGAATGTACTGAAGAAAAACTTCGCCGACAGTTTGAGGTGAATGTTTTCGGGATGATGTTACTGACTCAAAAGCTACTTCCGTCTCTTAGGCTAGCCAAAGGCCATATTATCAATTTCTCTAGCGTGTTTGGATTTATGGGATTTCCATTATCGAGCGCATACTGCGCCAGCAAGTTTGCGGTAGAAGGCTTTTCCGAATCCTTATCGTACGAATTAAAACCACACTCGGTGAAAGTAACTTTGATCGAACCTGGTGCTTATCGTACCAATTTTAATAATGCAGCCGAATGGGGTATGAGCGAAACCCTGCCGACATCGGTCTATCATCGCCAAGTTACAAATTACACATCTCTACGAGACAAACTTTCAAAGCGACCAAACCCTCAACGTCCCGAAGACGTCGTCCGCGGTGTGATCAGCATTATCAAATCGCACAATCCAAAACTAAATTATAGCTTCGGGAAAGATGCATTTTCGATCCGATTCTTTAAAAAAGTTTTTACTCGATCCCTTTTCCATAAAGTTTCTGGCAGTTTTTTAAACAAAGCTTTTACCAAGGAACAATAAGTGGATTTTAAAGTCCTATTGCCTCAAGCACCTTCGGAACTTAGACATCGCCTACAACGCTTGATCAATCAATCGTTGGAAATGGCCCCCTCAGAGAAAAAAACACTGCCGGTTTGGCGTGCTGATTTCTTCGATGTGGAAACGAGTCCATTCTGGTTAAATCTAAATGCATCTCAGAAATCATATTTTCTAAATTCAATGTCGAAAGCTTTACTTAAAGAAGCTATATCGATTGAGCATGCCGGAATTGCCTACGCTAATATGATGGCGATATTGTCTGAAACACAAGAAGAGCGTCAATACTATACAACCGTGGCTAATGAAGAGCTTAGTCATCTATATATGTTGCAGCCTTATTTTCAATTCCAAGTCGATATCGATGCTCCAGAATTTTCTAAGCAGATCGCCCACTTTGTTGAAAATGAATCTAAACGCGATGCTATTATTTTGATTCAAGTTCTTCTCGAAGGCTGGGGTATTCATCATTACCAAGCGTTGCTTGCAGGGACGGATAATCTCGAACTCAAAGACGCTTTCTCTAAAATCGTGTTTGATGAAGTTCGCCATCATGGCGGCGGTATTATTTTGAGTCAAAGTTATGGAATCGATTTATCGGCAGATCTTGTTAAAAATATCCAGTCAGTTATAGATGCTGTTCGCGTAGGCCCATTTCAAGTGGCTGTGTTGCTAGCGGACCTGAATAGATTATCTTCGGTTCCAGAAATTACTGAAATGCTAAGTTCTATTCACGCGGAACAGACGACTCTTGCAAAATTAAAACTCGTGCAGCAAAACCTAGCGAAAATCCTTTCTGATAGCGATCTTGAACGATTTAACTGGCAGCCCTGGTCGCTTACAGAGATGAGTCAGATAATTGCAAGTTCTGTAGATAATTCAAAATCTGAGGATCCGACCACAGCAGCTTCGCTTTAATATCGCCTAGTTTAATTCTTTTTGAGGAATAGAATTCGTTGAGCTGCATCGAAAGATTCTCTACACACACACTGATAACGGGTTTCAACTGGCCCAATTCTCTAGCCAATGCGTAGTGAAAAATTTCTCTTAATTTGTCTTCAACATCTTTTGGATCAATCACTTTATCGGCTGCGAACACATAATGATCTCTGTTTGCGATCATTATCCAATTAACTCCTGCAAAACTTTCAAATGCTTTCATCAATCCCGCTGAATCTAATTTTTCACCAACAAGATCAGAAACATCACCTACTCGACGAACAAATTTAATCACAGGACTATTTTTAAAAAAGTAACCACACTCTACGATATCTCCTAATTTGTAACGAAGAAGTCCACCCTTAGTGGATACCAACACTTCGCCACTCTCTTGAGGCTGCATTTCATAGAGTGGACGTATCCTTCCATCCGTCGCTATAAATTCCAAATACACTTCCGTCCATAACGGGACACAGCCCATGGCTTGGGTCCACGGAATGCTGATTGGGGCTTCGGTTGCCAGTAATCCCTTCGCCTGAATGATCGCTTGCGGAAATAGGGATCTCAATTGAGTCGCCTGCTCATGCGAACTGCCATCAACCCAACAGGAAATCAATTTTAGCTTCGGCCATAAAGTGTGCCAACTGCCGACTTTATGATTCGCTTTTATATAATCCAGAAGCGAGATCAAATAACTAGGACTCCATATAGAAATACATTCTAAGTCACGGCATTCTAATAATCTGTTTGAGAGTTGAGCAAAGAACTCATTACCGTCTTTTGCGACAAAGTCAGTTTGCGGAACAACTAGAAACTTATTTAACAATCGTTGCAAAAATGGATTTAAGTAATCTAAATCTGAATTCATTCCTAAAGATTCAAACTTAGGCGAGATCGAAATAAACAACTTTCCTGATTTTAGATTTTGATGACTTAAAACATCGTCAACCCAAATTAGAAATAAAGACTGGAAACTCTTCAGTAAAGACGAAGTATAGGGAATGAGTTTCTTTTTCTCTGAATTCCCCGATGTAGTTTCATAGAACTTAACAGACTCTGACGTCCATGATTGATCAACGGGATACCCAGAATAAAGAGTCGGAATATCAGGCAGTTTTTCTTTTCCTGATAGTTTCAGAATTTCATGAAGCACTTTTTCCTGCGCATCTTTAGGATTTACGAGGGCACGATTGAATTCGGCGCGGCTTTTCCAAGCCAAAGCATGAACAATAAAACGAGCGACTTTTAGACTTACCGTCACACGTGAGCTCACTTCCACTCGCCTTTCCAGTATAGCCGCGTTTTCGGCTTTAGCTGGGTACGACTAGGAACTTCGGCTCCAGGGCCTAGCTGGGCATCCGCTGAAATTAAACATTTCTCTCCAATACGAACTTTCTTAATTACAAGATTTGGAATTCCTGAACGTGTTTCAACTAAATGCGAAACCATGATAGTTAAATGACCAATAATTGTCTGATCGCCTATTTCAACCAAGTTTCGATCTAAGATTTCAGTTCTTGGTGTCCAAAAAATTTTCTTTCCAATTTTTGAACCCCATGCCCGCAACCAAATAGAATACAGTCCCGGGAAAAAATGTAGCAACGATTCTAAAAATGGCAGCGCAATAAATGGATACTGCAGCATATGGGCCGTCCACCAAGGATTGTAGACTTTTTTAGACAGATCGAATTCACCCTCTTCGATTTTAAAAAACAGAGAATGCAATCGATACAGAATTAAAGGCACTAGATAAATAGAAAATAAAATGCATGCGAAACTAGAAAGCCCCGGAGCTTGAACAAAACCAATCAAAGACATCAAGTTAAGTAAAAAATAGAAAGCAGGAAAAAAACTCGCCAATACTCCCCCGACGGTCATTATTTGGCTCTCCAGGGAAAAAATAAATTGAGCCATGCCGAATGGTTTTCTTTTTCGCCTAACAGTTTCGGTTTTTCCCAACTGCGAAAGAATGTTCCATGCAGGCGATCCCATAGGTTTAGGTTAGCACCAAAATTAACACCCGCTTTATCTCGAGCGTGATGCCATTCATGATCTTCCGGCAAAATGAAAATAGCACCCAAACCACGGGCCCAATTTGGCGTTTTAATGTTTGAGTGGCGCCATAAATCCATAGCGGCTAGCAGATACATGCCATACAAAAATCCACTGGGATCTTTTTGTGAAAAGATTAAAAACGAATGTGACCAAATATAAATAAAGAAAAATACGGTCCAGATGGAATTTCGTGAGGTTACAAAAATATCTAGCTTGCGAGACGTGTGATGTACCCTATGCAACCACCAGAATTCTTCTCTATGCATCATGCGATGATTCCAATAGTACAAATAGTCCACCACAGTAAATGGCAGCAGAAATTGAATCCAATTTGGAATAACCAATGCATCTTTATCAATCGAAATTAAACTGGGCAGAACGTGAGTTCCTAAATAAGTAGCGCTGCCATACTTCAACTAAACCCAAAATTCGATCCTTTCGGTCTTTTCACTTAAGGTCAGTGGATCACGATCATTCTCGATTTCGCCTCTGATACTTTCAATATACGTATGGATAATATCGCATGGCGAGTTTTGAAAGTGCTGTCCATATTTCCGGATTGTCTCTGACTGATTTTTTAGAATAACGATATCCTGGTCGATTATAGCTTGTCCCTGCCAACGAATGATCGGGCGCGAGATCCAATTCCACATGCCGTAATTATAAGTCAAATCCGTATAAACCTTGGTTGTCTTCGCATCCACTGGGACCGATTGAGACGTAATAATGAAATGCTTCTTACCGAAGAAATAATTCACAGTGGATACATTCGGCATAAAGAATTCATCCGTGTGACCAACACTCTCTTTTTTTGGATTTAGAAACCAAGAAAAAATGCCAAAGTCCGACTTTTCTTCAAGGTAGGTGACTTTAACGTGGCCTTTTCTGCGTTCCACTACAGCGCCCATCTTTTGGCGAGACGCATTTCTAAAAATAGTTGGATGAACATATGTCGTATGCGGGATATCCAAAAAGTTTTCCACACAGTTAGTCACTGTATTCTCGAAAACATTTTGCAGTCGAATCGTTGTATAGCCCTTGTGCTTATAGCTCGGCATAGGAAACGGTTCGATGACATGTTCCTGGAGTTGAACATATATATAGTCGTCTTTTTCGATGGCGTTGTATTTTACTGCACATCGTTTGCGACCGACTTCGGTTTCGGATGGGATCGAAGTTACTTCACCTTGAGAGTTATACTTCCAGCCGTGATACGGGCAACTTATGTGACCGTCATCTACTCGGCCCGTAGATAAGCGTGCCGATCGGTGCAGACAACGATCTTGCATGGCCACAGGATTCCCAGATTTATCTCGAAATAAAACTACCCACTCGTCCATTATTCTGGCCGGAAGTGGCTTGTCGTTTTTCAGCTGGTAGCTTTCACAAGCTATGTACCAAAATTGTTTTTGATTCATTTTATAGCTCGATCTTTTTAAGTTTAATGTCCGTGTTAATGTTTACCTGGCACGCAAGCCTACATTCTTTTCTATCCGGCAACAATGCATCTAAAAATTCTTTTTCATTTTCTGTTCGTTCCGTAAGCGGGTCTTTTTCACTGACAACTTCAACCAAGCACGTTCCGCAAATTCCAATGCGACAGCCAAATAGAATTGGCGAGTTCTGCACAGTCAGATGTTCTGACAAGCACGCCTCATCCGGTAGTTCAACCGGTTCATATTTGTCGTCGGTAAAAGAAATCTGACGTTTATTCATATCGATTTTTTAAATCTCTCGAAATACTTTTTGTTAGTAGCCAAATGGCGTTCCAAATTATTTTGCGACATCAGCTGCATATCTTTGTTTTTCTTTGTGATATATTTAAAATCAGCCAAATACGCTTTATAAGAATCAACAGCTTCTGAATGTGTTTTAGCTGATGCCACGGCCCCTTCAGATTCTTCACAGAAGCTTTTGTAAATCGCGGTAAGAGCATCCTCATGAGACATTCCGAAAACGTCGCTACGCAGGATTTTGTATACTGGCGCATACAAAGCCGGATCAAACCAAAATATACCATTAATCGCAGTTGAAAAATTGAAGTGATCTTTCTGGCAACCTTGCAATGTCATATTGGCAATATGAGATTCCCATTTGTTTGGTGCTTTCAAGCTATTCACAACATCATGTGAAATAACGGTAGACGTGTTAAAATGAAAACTCTCATCAATAAAGTGATAGTACGAAATCTTAGCTGGAATCGGTGCCAAATCTGGATTTTCCATTCCCGAGTAAAATTTCGACAATTGATGTTGTACAATCTTACCATTCAGAGTTCTTAGTCCTCGCACAGTGAAATACTGGCAACCAATAAACGCTGAGTTTGCCGACAATACCGAATAAGCACGAAGCTGTTGTGTACGAAGCCATTCCTGAACTTTGTTTAGGTCTGAATACATCATTGTTTTTACAAACGGCGTTCTCATCGGGTAAGTGAAAATGCGCTGACCAAATAATGTTTTCTCTAATTCTTCAGATACATTTTTAAATGCATTGATATGCGCACGTTCCTGGGCCGATTCTAAATCGAGTGTATCGCATACGATTCGAAAGTCTTCTATTCCATATAATGAAGCGGCACACGTTTGATTAAAAAATATCGTCGCAATCTCTGCAGAAATAATTTGAGAATAGTACGCTACCCAATACAGCTGATTAAGAATTGTCTTTTGATAATCAGAACTCTGATTCCAAATCCAAGTGCCATACAATAAAGAAAATCGCTCGGGATTCCAAAATGACTTATTACAATCGATGTATTGAAATTCGCGACCGGCCAAATCCATATTAACTGTTTGATCTAGCTGCTTACTCTTCTTCAGCGCCAGTTCCATTCGCTTCATTGTTTTAATATCATCTTTTAGAGATTTAATCTCGGGGTCTTTTTCAAAAGTTAATTCCATTATACCGCCTGTGGCCCGATTTTTTTAAATAACTCCGCATCCGCATGACTTGGAATATTGCCCAATAGAAACTGTCGATACTTATTTTTAACTCGATCAATTTCTCTCTGATAAGAATTGCTGACAAACAAAACGGCCATCAATGATGAAAACACAACGACTTCAATACTTGATGTCGCTTCTTTTCGGTCCACAGTTCCATCTTTTAGAAAGTAGTGTCCGGCAACGCCCACCATACCCGAAGAGAAAAACATCAACCAGAATAATGGATGCACCAAGATACCTAAAATAGGCCCCAGCCAAAACATTAAAAATGAAACGAAATGCACCAGAACGTTGGCCAACTGTTGATGCCGAAGCACAAACAAGTCCCAATTTTCTAAAGAGTCATTTGATCGTTTGGGTAGCATGATTTGAATTCCTTTTCTTTTACCGCAAATCCATTTTGCGAAAGCTTTTCATAGTGATCAACAAAATGCAGAATAGCGCGATCTGCTTTTATTGGAGTTTTAAATTTAAATTTAATACGCGAGAAAATCAGCGTATCACCCGTAGCAAAATAGTTTCCGACGAGTTTTGTTAAATATAATACGATTTTATTGAACAGAGCACCGGTTACACCTGAGCGCTGTTTAGTAACTAAAATAGTTTGGCCTTCGGATTTTCCCTCAGAATTTGGTCTTAATGCGAAGATAATATAGAAATGCAAGAAATCAGGTCCAACCATGACTGAACCCGTGTGCCCCCACCAATAAGTCAGTTCATACGTTAATGCTTTTGCATAAAACTGCGTGGCCCATCTTAAAAACCAATTCTTTTGCGGCATCGGAGTAGTGTTAGAAAATTGAATGCAACTATCACTAAGAATTTTAGGTTCCATTTCTAAATCAGCCACTAGATTATGTACCGATCTAAAATGATGAGCATCAATCGCATTAATCATCATTACATTAGGGTGACACTCTTTTACAAAGGGCTTTCCTAAAGTGCAATCTAACGTGAAGCCTTCTAATTCTGGAACGACTGGAATTTCAACCGTACTTTCATTGTCTCCATACCAAATCCAAATTAGCCCGTATTTTTCACCGCATTTGTATTTTTTTAATTGTTCAACTTTAACAGGCTCTTTTAATACGGGAATATCTTCGCAAACGCCATCGGCATTAAATTTCCAAAAGTGAAACGGGCAACGAATTGAGTTACCTTCAACTTTGCCATCGCAAAGATGCGCGCCCATATGCGGGCAATAAGCATCCAGTGCGCGAACTTCATTATCTTCACCACGATACACAACTAAATCGTAGTTTAAAAATTTAGCAGGACGCGCCTGCCCCAGCTTTAATTCTTTCGATGAAATCAGCCAGTACCAACCGTCCGGTACGAATTCAGAGTGCCCAAATTTTTTAATTTTATCTGCGAATGACATTCCAAAATTATATTGCGCAAATCGAAAGCCAGTCCAATAATCTAGAGCGATGACGCAAAAGAAAAAGCCGTTTAAATGGATAGAAGATCTAACGGAAAAAGCATTTACACACACTAACTCTGTGCTCGTAGTAAGTACTTTGGTCCTGCTTTTGTCGTTTGCCGGCATAAGAAATCTAAAAGTCGAATTAGATCTCTATAATTCACACAATTCTGACTTTCCGTCACTAGTACGCCTGTGGGATATGATGGAGGAGTTCAAAGATTATTCCACGATTTCAATACTTGCCGAATGGCCACAAGAACCCACGTCAGAACAAGTATGTTCGTTTTTAAAAAAGACGTCAGAGACCCAATCAGTTTCTGAAAGCACTCAATCGGTCTTCCATATTTTCAAATTAAAGGGGCTCGAGAATAAAGCAGACGAATATTGGTTTCCCAACGCTCTGCCCGACCCATGCGAAACTCCCGGAGTAAAACTATCTGATTTGAAAAAGAATTTGGATCCTGTGCACCCGCTCTATAAATACTCAGCCAATAACCGACAACTACTATTGCAAGTGCGATTAGAGGCTAATTTTACCCTGGTTTCGGTCGGACATTGGCTCAAAGATCTTGATTCTGACGAGTACACGATGAGTGCGATCGGGCCCGCTGTTTTCCAGTACTATGTGAATGAAATACTAAAAAGCGATTCTCTTCTTCACATCCTAACGATTATTTTCTTTTTAATATTCTTTAGGTATTTTTTTGGTACCTGGCGAACGGGTTTTTATTTTCTGCTAACAGTGTCAGGAACATTGTTCTGTCTAGCTGGGTTCATGGGAGTTTTTGGGCTTCCCATTGATATTTTAACAAACAGTCTATTCTTGATTACAGCGATCGCGGCCACCGCAGATTATATCTTTGTCTGTTGGGGCATGGCTCGAGGACTCAAATTAAAAGAAAGTGTTATCTTCTATAGTCGACCGGGTTTCTTCACAACAATGACAACCGCGGTCGGATTTATTTCTTTATACGTTTCTGATCTGCAAACAATAAAACGATTTGGCCTAGCCGCCGCTGTGGGCGCCTGTCTTGAGTGGCTTTTCACCTATCTGACTCTTCCCGCACTCATTAAGAAGTTTAATTGGAAGCCTGAGTTTATAAACACTTCAAAACAGTCAAACTCCATCGGTCTGATGAAGACGATGAACCAATGGACACCGCCAAAAATTATCACGGTCTTATTTTGTGCGTTCGTTTTTATTGGACCTTTCTTATTTTTCAAACTCCAATTTGAAGAAAACCCTGCAAAAAATTTCCCTGCCTCACATCCCATCAAGAAAAGCTTAGTACACTTTGGTGAAACGATGGGCTGGCAAAATTCTGTCTTTATTCAGTTTCCTATCGAACTCCCTAGAGATCAGATTGATCGATGTTTAGCAGCCATTGGCACGTCCGATGTAGTTCATTCGATAGATAATCCCTATGCCTTCGAAGACTATTTCCTAAAAGGTTTAGAAATCGTTCGCCGAGAGGCCATTCAATGGCAACTGCGCCGGTTCGGTCCTTTAAAACCATATATTTCTCTCTACTCCTCTCGCTCGGTCATTTTTCTGAAATCAAATTCACCCAACGACCTGACTAAGATACACAAAATACTGGATACTTCGTGTTCCAAAGAGGCCGCCATTGTCGGACAAAGCGACGTGTACCGGGAAGCCTCTTTGGTTTTAAGTAAAACCTTAGCCGAAAGTTTCCTTGCCAGTTTATTAATCGTAATTTGTATTATTTTTTATCTTCAAAAGCGTTTAGGTAATCGGCAATATTTTATTGTGCCGTTGTCATTGCTAGGTGGACCATTGTTTTTAGTGTCGGGAATGGCTCTGTTCAATATCCCCATCAGTCCATTCAACAGCATGTTCCTTGCTATTCTTGTGGGAATAACCGGAGACAATGCGATTCAATACCTATTTGTAAAAGAAGGCGCTGATATTCACGAAGGTGTTGTGGTAAACGGTCCGGCAAGCATTATTATTGGACTTATCACAGTGATGAGTAGTTTGCTGTTCTTACTACAAACTTTGATTCCGATGAAGATTCTTGGATTACTTTTCAGTATTGGATTTTTTATAAATCTATCAGGAGACCTTTGGATCTTAAAAGGTCTCCTGAGTTTAAAGAACTATCTTACGAAAATATCAACAACGCCGAAAACTGGTGTCGCGCCTAAAGAATAGTGCATCACACGTTTCGCCGTCATCATGTAGCCAGCATCTTTTCCATTAGCCGAAGTTACGTACTGTCCCCAAGCGGCATTGTCCCACTCAGTTGAACGTCCCGCAAAGTAGTTGCGGTAGTGTAATTTTTTACCCTTTACGTTTGTGACATACGGACCTTCTTTATCATCCGTGCTTCCTTCCCAGTTTTTAGCCATCAACACTTTTAATGACTTCGGTGGGTTTTTGTAAAAATTTGGAACATCTAAACGAACCACTTCAGAAGAAATTGGATCATTGAAATCAGTAGGTTTTTCGATAGCGTCTTTCATTCTACTAACGCCTTCATTCAAACGATTCTGAACATCTTTTTGATAAATCGCTGGATTAAGCGCCATAGAAGCATTTGCAGCCTTACCATCCAACGCTGTATAAGCATCATTGAAATGATTCACAGCAATTACTTTGTAGCCGTACGCGCGCCATACCAAGCCCTCGCCTAGTTCTTTAGGTTTACCATCAACGGTTACCACTTTCGCGTTTTTCAATTTCTGTTTTGCTCTTTCTAACATGCCGTAAGTACGTAGACTCAAAAATCCATTTTCTTTTTCAACATATTTTTTAAGTGCAGCACTACGTTCTTTATCAGTAACACCGATCTCGTTCCAGCCAATACCTTTCACAATATCAATACCAAATTTGCGGCCCAAATCGCCCGCGACTTCAATTAAGTCTTTTTGGTTGTAGGCAGAGAACATTAAAGAATCATGGATACTTTCATTTAAAGTCGCCATTGAGATATGCATTTCCGCTAATCCGTGTCCTACATAACGATTGAAACCATTTTTGAAAGAAGCTGTTCCGTAATACATTTGGTTGTCCCAAACAAAAACAGCACCCGGGTTAGCTTTAGTCAAAGCAGCTATGCGATTTGAACTATTCTCAAGGTATGGAATAAATGAATCCACCAAGAAATTCTGGAAATCTTCAATCGATTTAAATTGCGAAGCTTCCGTCATTTCTACGCCAGGCATAGTAAAGTAGTCTGTCATTGCACGAGTTTGCTGAGTTGGGAAACCAGCAGCTAAGCCAGTTGCGATCCCACGGATGAATTGAATAGCTGACATGTGAGTCGATTTATTACCTAAACCACCAACCTCAAAAATCGGTCTCATTCTCCACACGATACCTTTTAAAGGGATCATTGTGTGAAGGTGATTCAAGAAATATTTTACATCGGGTGCATATGGGTTCGCAGTACGATCGTAACCTTTATAAGAGTCCACTAGTAATTTATAAAGCTGTTCCGAATTTGTAACCTGCAACCAAGGATCCATTAATTGAGTTTTAAAAGCGTCCGATGCCTTCAAATCGCTCGCGATTTTGCGACTTGTTTTATTCCATGCTTTATTCACTTCTTTGAATTCAGCTGGATCCCATTTCGCTTCTACCATCTCGGGTGTGATTGGGGCCTCTACAACCTCAACTGGTTTTGGTGCTGCGTGAACTAAACTTAACGTTAGTACGCCAACGATCATTGCCTTCAAAATCATATACGCTCCTTGTATATTTTATTTTTTCAATACTGTGAGTATAGCCAATACACTGTTGTGTTAAAACAGTTTATATATGAACATCCTGTGTTATCTTGTTAAAGTTTTTTTGTTCGCCAGATCTAAAGGATTCAATTAAGCGATTCAAAAGCGAAACCATCTCGATACCTGTATAGCAATTATGATCTACGCCTATACTAAGGTTTAGGTACGATCGGTTTTCTACACGTACTATATCCTTATAAAAGAAAGTTAGCCCCGTTGGTCCAAATGAAAATGTGGAAAATGGCATGTCCGGTTTCGACACATTAGATAGCGAAGAAACACTTAAACAACCGCCGCCTTTTTTCCAATATAAATTCGGCGATGAATTAATTATTTTATGCAGTCCTTTTAGCAACCATCGATTGTAAAACGTATTCGAATTTAAATAAGCAAATTTTGTAATGGGAAAGTCATGAATCGATTTTTCTTTGGCAGTGCGAAGTTCCCGATTGATTTGTTCAACGGTTTTATTTTGGGGATTTCTAATTACGATTGCAGTTACAACCGACCGACCTTCGTGTTTAATTTCAATCGGCATATTGATTCTGATTTCGTCGCCAAAAAGAAATTTCAAACCAGACCAGGTTCGAAACATCATCTTGTGAGCTTCTGGATTAGCGGCTGCCCAGTCACCAATCATTTTAACAAATACAGCGTTGAGAGGAAACTTTTGGCCACGTTGTTCATAGGAATTAACGTAGGCTGAAATGTCCAATTGGATTTGTGTCGGCAAAAAATTACCATGACGTTTGATATGATCGAGTTGATAAACCAAAAACCATTCATGCAGTTTTAATTTTTGTATGACCATGCAGACACCTTTAATTTTTCAGTTAACGAAATCAACTTCCCAACTGATCCATCAAGATCAATTAAATTCTGTGCCTGAAACCGCATACGCGGAAACGCCTTCACATCGTCATCTTTAAGCCAGGCCAATAATCCCACGCTCAAACCAAATTGCAAAAATGACTTCACTTTGCCAAGCAATCCCGTAGCTTTCCTTTGAATAACGAAAACGTACGCGTCACTGATTCCAGTTTCATCTGGTAGGCAGCCCCACAAAACATGCAAAGTTGGCAGTTTAAAACTATTTGGATTTCCCCTAAAGTGAGGATCAATTCCGTAGGTCAAAGCTACAATAGATCCACCAGCAAATACGGCACGATACCCGAATTCACTTCCTAGTAACCACTGCGCCAGTTTGTTACGAACACCATTATGATCTAACTTGCCAGTGACTTTCCAATAGAAATTATCTTCAATTGGCTGCTCGATCTCGTGTTTAAAATCCGCATGCAAATTATGAACGCTTGAAAAATGCTGGAGATCAATCGCCGATGCCATCAGTACATGATGATGCACAAATAATTTAGTTTTTAATAACAGACGTCCTTCGACATCTACGTTTTCTAGGCCGGCTGGTTTTGGAACTGGGTACGGTGCTTTCTTACCAGAATAGACCCAGATAAATCCATAGGCTTCTTCACAATCATAATTTTGAATTTTCAAATTAAATGGCAGTTTAGATTTACAGGGAATCTCATTTAAGTTCCCTTCCGCATCGTATTTCCAACGATGAAAATAACAGCGGATTTCATTTCCCGTCACTTCTCCTCGACCAAGGTCTGCCCCCATGTGCGGACAGAAGGCATCCATGGCTCTAACTTTGCCATCATCTCCACGAAATATCACAATCCTTTGTGAACCAATTTTAAATGAGTGTGATTTTAGCTTTTTTAATTTTCTACTGGGAACAATCGGATACCAAGCTTCTGTAACAATGTTTGGATTGTTAAAGACTTTATACGAATGCAATGGCTGCGACAGACGATTCTCTGTTCGACTCTCTGAAGTTTTAGGAATGCGTTTCCAGTTACTTTCGATTTCCATCTCATAAACGCTAGTTTTATTAACAACTGTTGTCATCTAGAATCTAACTTGGAGGCGAGTCCAAGTTTCGCTACCCTAATTAGAACCTAAAATTTAAGGAGTAGTTTATGAAATGGTTAGCGCTTTCTATAGGAATGGTGTCTTTTCTTTCTATCTCAGTTTTCGCTGGCCCTGACACAAAAATGAAAAAACAAAAAACAGAAGAAGCAAAGACCGAGTAAACTGAGCGACACATGAATTACACGTTAGAATATTTAGAAAAAGGATCTTTAGTTTCTGATGATGGCGTCGCTAAAAACGTCTCGGAACTTGAAACGTTGATGTTAAAGCTAGATGCAGAAAAGTACGTTAATTTGTGCCTGGTTTATTCCAATCAAAATATTCTAACGATTTCAGGTGGTCGTGAGCAGTACATCATCATGTTCTCTGATAACAGCAAATTCTATGAGCTCAATAATCCATTGAATAGAGGCGGCGATTTAATCTTGATTCGCACCGGTCATACGGTCGGAAAATTCCCGCCGGAAATGGTGATGGATCCATTCACTACTTATAGTGTAATCAAAGAATTCTACGCCTCAGGCAAGCGCCATCCTGATCTACATTGGAAGCCATTAAATTAAAATTCCCCAACTCTCTGGGGCTAAAATTACACTGTATTTATGATTCAGCTCTCTTGAATGTTTTTCAACCATGCGCGTCAGTTAAGATGCCTTGTTGGAATTTCGACCTCAGATTTCCAAATTAAAACTCACTCAACTGCTTGTTAGTTCAAGATTTTCGTAAGCAACTGCCTAACTTATGGATTTTTTTCCTAGTGCCAAAATATCCAGGCCCCACGTTTGCTCTACAAGGTCCCCGTACTTAATTCACAATTAAAAGGAGCCAAAATGAATCGCAGTTTTTTATCGTTTAGTTTAGTAGCAGCCATGCTAACTACAAGTGTAAGTGTCACAGCATTAGCTGACAAAGAAGACAACGGTGCCATCATCGGTGCTATCGTTGGCGGAATCTTAGGAAACCAAGTAGGTAAAGGTAACGGTAAAAAAGTTGCTACTGGTTTAGGAATTATCTTAGGCGCTGTTGTTGGTGCCGATATCGGTAAAGACTTAGATAATAACGATCGACGCGCTTTAGAAGAAGCTCAACGTGATTCTTTCCGTCGTCCAATCGGCGAAAGAACTGAATGGGATGGCAACAGCTACGGTTCAAGAACTGGCGCACGTGGAAATTTTAGAACAACTCGTGAAGGTTACTTACGCTCAAACTCACGTAAAGTTTGCCGTGAATACGAATCAGTTATCGTAACTCGTCAAAAAACGGAAACTAAAACAGGTATCGCTTGCTCTAGTGCAAATGGTTCTTGGAGAGAAGTAAACACAACTGAAGTTGTTTTCAACGGTCGCCGACGCAATGGTGGTAACTACCGCTCAGGACCAGTTCGTCCAATCGAACCTTCACGTCCAATGCCTCGTCCTCCAGTAGTAGTACCAACTCCTAATTATGGATACGGATCATTACGTGGATATTGCCAAGACTACGATCATTCACAATTTATGATCGCTAAACAATTTGCAACATCATACAACGGACCTTACCTATCACAATCTGAAGCTACTCGTTGGGCTTTGGAATACAACCGCGAACACCGTTGTGGAACAATCACAGAATTCTCTTCACGTTTCCAAGCTCTTAAAAGCTTAGCTACTTCTTACAATGGTTTATACTTACGTGAAACTGAAGCACGTGTGTACGCTGCTGAAAAAGCTGAATACCATACAACTGCTGACGTTGCAGAACTAGTAAATACGATTGCAAAATTGAAAAGTTTTGTGACTGCATACAATGGCTTATACAAAGGCCAATCTGATGCTGGTCGTATAGCTCGCAACTGGACTGACAGAAACAACTGTGAAAATTCGTCTCAAATCCAAATGATGTGGGATCAATTCAACAGAGAATACCAGTTTGCTACTTCATACAATGGTTTATACTTAGGCCAAACTGAAGCGCGTAACTACGCACTAGGCAAAGTATCTCGCATGAGCCGTTGTTCTGATCTTTTAAGATAGTATTTAGATTCAATTGCTAAATGAAAAATGGGCCCTAAACAGGGCCCATTTTTTTTTGTAATTTCATAAAATCGTTAGCCGTTAATAAACTGACCGTTTCGGTGCTTTGATCGTAGACTATTTTAACATCGCCTCGATCTATTTGTTTTTGAATCTGACTTTTCTTTTTATCAAACCCAACTTCGACAACTCCGTAGTCG
>NCGL01000073.1 GCA_002256935.1 Bdellovibrio sp. 28-41-41 | reverse complement strand
CTAGCAGCGCCTACGGAGTTGACGAATGTAAAGGTAATTGGCGGATTTGGTGCCGAGTGCTCAGAATCAAGCCCTGCGAACACAAATTACTTGCAACCTATCATCTTCAGCATGCTCGACTCTAAAAAATCGGGTTCAGTCACTAACGCTGAATTCGAAGTGCAGTTTGTCGAGTGCGATAAAAACAAATGGTCCAAACTAAAAATTATTAAAACTGAGTTCACTCAAGATATCACTGATGAAATCAAACAGAATTTTAAAGAGAAAACAACGTACAGTAAATTTCGAGTCGAAATTAAGAACGCTAAAGGCGAGACCGCTACTTTGAAGAAGTTAACTGGGGCCGAGTTCGCATTCCATTAACTCAGCCCGGCGACTAATCTCCACATCCTAGTTACTTAAATAAGTAATCGTATCCAAATGTTTTGTAAGTCTAGCTTCTGGCACCCAAAGGTAGCCATCCTCGCACTTGGTTACATTCCGTGAATAAGGGATTTTACGTCAATTTTATAAACCAACGGATTTGCTAAAAACACCATTGTTACATTAAGCCTGAAAAATAGAATCTTTAGCGAAAGTTTCACAGGGTCCAGTTGCGCGCCTCGGTTCGAACTAATATTAAAAAATGCAAATCTTGTCGTTATTGTCGAAATAGTAGACAATTTCAAAGACTTAAATCCAAATTCCCCACTAAAGGTTTAGGTAATAGATCCGATCTGGTCTGTATCAACGTATTAAGACCTAAGGAGGTTC
The DNA here is from genome assembly GCA_002256935.1 of Bdellovibrio sp. 28-41-41. Taxonomy (GTDB): domain Bacteria; phylum Bdellovibrionota; class Bdellovibrionia; order Bdellovibrionales; family Bdellovibrionaceae; genus UBA2316. The sequence continues at coordinate 18,673 of NCGL01000073.1, read as the reverse complement.
TAATGGCAGACAAAGACAAAAAACCAAATCTAGTACCAAACAATGTCGTATCTCTTTCTGATGCTCGTTGCCAGGCTGAGGGCTGCAAAGCTAAACACACACGCGCAAGCTTCTGTGCGGAACACTTCGAATGGTTCAAAGCAGGCTTGATCACTAAAGAAGGCAAGCAAGCATTAGACTTCGATAAAAAATATCAACATTTCATGTCTGCAAAGAAAAAAGCAGCTTAGGAATTGTTTCCTTTTTTAAATTTAATTAGTTAATATCGAGGCCTTATTGGAAGAGGTCTCATGAATTACGAACTCAAATCTGCACTGAAGTCTGTACTTAAGTCTGCACTTATCACTGGCGCCTCAAGCGGTATAGGCTACGCCACCGCCCACAAATTTCACGACGCTGGCTATTTTACCTATTTGCTAGCACGCGATGAAAAAAGACTCACCGACCTACACAAGCAACTACCTAACTCAAAAATCATAATTTGCGATTTGTCCGATGCGAAACAAATAGAATCGCTCGAACAGAAAATCGATTTTAGTAAACTAGATACTCTGGTAAACAACGCCGGAATATTCTCTACGCAAAAAATCGATGATTTCACTGCGGACCATTGGCGTCTTATGTTTCAAGTTAACGTGAGTTCCGTCGCCCAACTGACAGCCATGGCATTTCCCCACTTTAAACGTAAGCAAACGGGCTCTGTCGTGATGGTTTCATCGACTCTGGCCCATAAGCCTACCCCATCTACCGGCGCTTACTCGGCCTCTAAAGCGGCCATCCAGAACTTAACCAAAACGTTAGCCCTTGAGGGAGCACCGTTTGGTATTCGCGTAAACTGTGTATCACCAGGCATCGTTGAAACTCCGATTCATGGTTTTGACAAATTGGATTCAGCGGCCCGTGCGAAAGCAGTCGAGCAAATGCATTCCTTGCAGCCACTTGCGCGCATGGGAAAACCGACGGACATTGCCGAGGCGATTTACTTCCTTGGTTCTGAACTGAGCTCATGGACAACGGGAGCGATCCTAGATGTCGACGGCGGAATAAACATCAAATGATGATTGTACTAACTTACGAATTCTCATCAGCGCATCTGTACCACCAAAAAACCTGGTCCACCCAGAAGAACAAAGAGGTTTTTGGCAAGTGCTACACCGAGCATGGACACGGTCATAACTACAAACTTCAGTTAGAAATCGAAATTGGCGACGCTTACCCTGAACCTGCCCTTGCGGCCATCCAGAAAACTGTTAAGCCGGTAATTAGCAAAATCGATCACACCCATCTGAACTTTGACGTACCTTATTTCAAAGACATCATCCCCACGACTGAAAATATTTCCTTATATTTGAAGGATCAGGTCGTATTACCGGCCCCTTACCAGTTGAAACTACTCCGTCTATTTGAAATGGATTCCATTTTTGTTGAGCTTACTATATAACACGAACTTCATAACCGAGGTTTATCGTGTCTGATTCTACATCTAGTGATTCTTTAGAAGTTTTACGTCTTTCAAAATTAATGTCAGAGCGAGGTCTTTGCTCACGTCGAGAAGCTGACGAATTGATCTCAAAAGGCCACGTTTACGTTAACGGCGTTAAAGTGTCTGCGCTAGGGCACAAAGTCACTCGCGATGTTCGCATATCACTAGAGACTGAAGCCATGGCGGCTCAGAAAAAAATCATCACAGTTATTTTAAACAAGCCTGTCGGCTATGTTTCTAATTTACCAGAACGCAGTTATAAACAAGCTCTTGATCTGATCACAGGAGATCGTTTTCACGGCGACCTTGAAAGTGATTTGCCTAAAGACTTCTGGCGCGCCATTGAAAACGCACCAAAGAACCTATCTGTCGTTGGCCGCCTTGATATTGAATCTCAAGGTTTACTGATCATGACTCACGACGGTCGTTTAGTTAAAGCGGTTATTGGCGAAGATTCTGACGTCGAGAAGGAATACATTGTTCGCGTACGAGGCGATTTAACCGAAGAGGGATTAGCACTTTTAAATCATGGCCTGATCATAGAAGGACTTCCTTTAAAACCAGCTCAGGTTTCATGGCTCAACGAAGACCAACTTAAATTTATCCTTAAAGAAGGAAAAAAACGTCAAATTCGTAAAATGTGCGAAATGGTTGGGCTGGATGTACTTGGTTTAAAACGAGTTCGCATTGGAAAATTAGCTCTGGGATCTTTACCTGAAGGTCGCTGGAGACTGATGACTGACGACGAGAAAAATCTGTTTATAAAATAGTTCACGACCAAAGAATAGCCGAAAGAGCCCGGCTGTTGTAAAAAAATCAAACTCTGTAACCAAACTAGTCACTTTAGTTTCCAAAATATTAACGAATTCCAATATAACCGACTTTCAATAAGGCATGGTTTTAGCTAACCCTTTTGTGGCTACAAAGGCCGATAAAAGGGATGGTTATCATGGTACGTTTTCTACTTGTTCTATTCGCCGCTCAGGTTAGTTTTGGGTCTGCTGAATTAATAGATTCTGAATGCCGTATTCAAGCCAAAGAAACTGCAATTACAACCTACCAGTCATGCGTTAAAGAATCTCGCACTCAAAAAATAGAAGAGATCCGCAAAGAGTACCAATCTAAACTTCAAGAATTAAAATCATACTACGACGGCGAAATGAAAAAAATGAGCACAACTCAAAAAGCTCAACTAGATGAAAAACAGTCGGAGCCGACAATTGTCGTGAAGAAAAAAGGCAAAGGTTCTGCTAAAGCCAACGCGGGGTCAACCGGATTGCCGGCTAAAAAAATGTCTGGAAAATCTTTACCTGTTAGAAATGCAGCGCCAGAAGCGACACAAGATTCATCCACGATTCAGTCATCACAAACTGTTGAAGGCAGTGATGCAGCTGAAATCGTGAATGTAGAAGACGGATCGATCTAATTTATTTCTTTACGGGCGGAGCCGCTGCGGTAGCTGGCCCCTTCTCTAAAGGCACTACAACGCGAACATTCACAGTGTCTTTTACACCGATACCCATATAACGAATTCCAGAAATATTGTAGTCAGGCAGGTTTAAATCAAACTTAGCCTCTACTTCTTTATCATTTAATTGTTTGTATGTACCTTTGATCTCTTTCTCTACGCCACGGTATTTTAATTTACCTGTGCCCGTTCCGCCTTTGCCTTTACCGATCACCAAAACAGCTTCAGGGTATTTAGCAACATCAAGATATTTATTTCTCATGTGATCATCACGAAGACCCATGCCTGAAGATAATTCTTTTAAATTAACAACAATCCCTTGAGCAACGTATTCACCGTTCTGCAAAACAACTTTCCCTTTTACATTTTTAGTAGATGCTGTAAATTTTTTGCCACCAGTAACAAGGAAGTCTGCATTGACACCTGGTTCTGCGAAAGCGAATGAACTCAATAGTAATAACACAATAGAAAATTTCATAAAGGCTCCTGTTAGAACCAGTATAGCCGATTTTAAATCAATTAAGAACGTCTTCGATAAAATTGTTTGAATATGAAACGTCGACGAATCTTATGTTAAATTTTTCGGCAGCAGTGTATCTGAAATAATACTATTCACACCCATCGTTTTTAGAGTTTTGGCTACTTCTAATTCATTGACTGTCCACGCAGACGTCAAAACGTTAAAGTTCTTTAATTTCGAAATTAAATTATTGTTAAACATTGAGTACCTTATATTGAGAACGTGCGGCTCAATTAAAGGCACCGTCCACATCCGCCTGAGGTAATAGAAGTTCCAAATTTCTGGCTCATCCGTTACTAATAACGCTCGAGTTAAATCGCTGTTTAAAAATTTCAATCGAAGCAATGCCCACGGATTAAAACTTGAAACCATAACCTGATTTACACAATTGTATTTTTCTAGCAATTCGTAAACAGCATCCTCAACTGGAAACTGATAGAAGTTTTTACTTTTGATTTCTATATTCAGAAAATCAGGTCTATCTTGAGTTGACAAAACATCTTCGAATTTAGGAAATGATCCAATACGATTCAAATCTGAATATGACAATTCGGACACATTTACATTCAAACGATATCTTTGTCGCAAACTAAAATCATGAAACAAAACAGGAATTCGATCTTTTGTGATATGAACATCAAACTCGGCCATTTTATAGCCGTTAACTTTCGCAGCCGCCAAAGAGTCCATCGAGTTTTCAGGAATTGAATTTTGATGATAGCCACGATGAGCTTGAACCGCTGGTAATTTCCAATCACGATTCCAATCAGAAAACTTACCTAACATTAGAGGCCAACTGGCCCAATCATTTTTTATCGATTTTAAAATTGTCTCGGGTCCCATAAATCTTCCATTCTTGGTCTTTTAAAGTGATTGCGCCACTTATTTCGTTTCTGCTATCGCTTCTGCCGTCGCCGCCACTAACTAGAGTCGCATTCATCCTAAACGAACTCTGTGAATCAATTTTCAGATGTGCCCCGCCAGGTGTTTGAGTCATCTTGATTTTTGGCTTGTTCAGGACCGCTGGCAATTCCAAACCGAACGGACTCAAACTATTCCGCATCTTATCTGTATTCTGCCAGCGATCGGCCTTCACATCAATTTCCTGATTTTTATTTATGTTCCCCAACACAGAAAAAGCGACGTTGGCCATGTCAAAGTACTGATGGGAAATGGAATTTAGTTTACCTAGTGCTTTATAACTAACCGCATGCGTATCCCCCTGCAACTTCAAACCGACTTCATCCACCACCAAAGGAGTCTCCACGCCCGTCACCAGCTCCGAAACATCATTCGCTAATTTTATATTCTTAAGTAAAGCTTCGAGTTCAAATGACTTTAAACCATCGGTTTTCAATCGGACAGTGCCGTCAATCGCGCCCTGTTTATTTTTGATTTCAGCAGCGTCAAGCTGAAGATTTTTCTTTGCCCATGCTCCGGTTAGTTTATCAATATTGATAACTTCTTTTTTTCGATTGCTATTGGCAGAAAAGGCGACTTCTAAACTTTTAACCGCTCCGTTTAGCTTTACATCAGAATCACTTAAATAATTAATCTGCCCATCCAAATAACCCATGCTTTCGATTTGATCTGGAATTTTAGCGCCCACATTCAAGGTGAAAATTTTAGATAAATCGGCACCCTTCATTTTTATTTCAAATGCGTTGGGACTATGTGCTACACCACGAGCGAAGTTTAAGTTCTCGATCGAAAACTCGCCCAAATCCCCATTCACCGTAACTTCTTTAACCTCTGCACTTGAAGCAGCCAGCGAATCCACTAGTCCTTCGACATAGAGTTTCATGCTAACCCAATTTGATTTCAAATTGATGTCTTTAGGAACTTCATTCACAAAACTCTTAAGGAATGACAAGGACACATTTTTCAACTCGGCCTGTAATTGAAATTTCTTATCTTCCATTCGATTTACTAACTGTACAGAGAAGAAACCTTCTCTGAGCGAGCCAAACAAATTCGATTTAATAATTTTTTCAGGAAATTCGTTATATTCTATTTTCAGATTAGCAAATTTTTTCTCATCCGCTGATTTGACCAGAGGACTCAAGTCCACATCACCTTCCATAAACAATATTTTGGGATGTGATGAGCGATTCTCGATAACGATATTTTTTAGCGAGAAATAATCATATTTTTCATGCGGATAATAAATCTCTAGACGATTAATACGTACGCGTTCAATCTCATTTCTTAGGGACGACTTTTCCACACGATCTACGATCGTAATTTGATTCTTCTTTGCTGCCCCGACAATACTGAAGGTATTTCCATTTATGGGGTCTTTGGCATTACAAACCGGAGTTTTTTCGGTAATTTCTATTTTAAAATCTTGAATATCGATCTCGCTGACAAGCTGACCGTCGATTATATACTTAATGATAGATAGCGGAATTTTCACTCGCTGAGCAAATCCACCCGATTTCATGTAACAACTTGATTCTGAAGCGATCTTGACGTCATTGGCATATAAGCCGATGGCTGGTTTAATCCCATCTCGGAAATAGAGCCCCACCGTACCGTGCTGTATCCGCCAATCCTTACCAACATTGGAGATGGCTTCGGTTAGTCGAGCGCGAAACCAATCCGATTGCGCCGCTGTTCTGATAGATAAGCCAACAATGACTGAGAATACGACACCGATGAATAAAATAAAAAAACCTGGTTGTTCTGAAACCAGGTCATTCTCTTTAATAGGGCGTCGATCGTTTTTATATTCCACTGTTGGAATCAATTATAAGAATTAGATAAATTTAAAATCAAGGACTTCAAATTCTTTATCACCTTTTGGCGATTGAACAACGATTGCGTCACCTTTTGTTTTACCAATAAGAGCACGCGCGATAGGAGACAAAATTGATACTTTACCTAATTTCACATCAGACTCATCTATGCCGACGATTTGGTAGTTAACTTTTTCGTCTGTTTCTATGTCCACTAACTCAACAGTGGCGCCAAAAACGATTTTTTCAGATTTAATAGTCTTAGGATCGACGACTTCGGCCGTGGCTAATTTTGATTGAATGTCGCCGATACGACCTTCAATCAACGATTGACGTTCTTTAGCTGCATCGTATTCAGCGTTCTCAGAGATATCTCCGTGCGCTCTCGCTTCTTCGATGGCTTTGATAATGCGCGGACGTTCTTCAAACGTTAGGCGTTTTAACTCTTGGTCCAGCATATTTTTCCCATGAACTGTCATGGGCATTTTATCGTTCATATGATCCTCGTTTAACACTTTGCAAAATAAATCGACCAGTTGGACATAGCTCCCATCTGAGGCCGTTTTTTTTAGCCGATTATTCGACTTCTAGCAATACAAAGGATTAGATTATCACGACCTGACGCGTTATCAATCCCCTAAATCTCAAACACTTATACTCTTAAAAGATAGGATCTCTTACCCCGTGAGGAATTTTGAAACCACTAGTTGATCTGATTAAAAATTCGCAAAAAATAGTTCTCACCACACATAAAGATTGTGATGGCGATGGTTTAGGATCCGAGCTGGCTCTTTTTTATGCGCTTAAAAAAATGGGTAAAGACGTTCAAATCGTGCATGTTGACCTATTGCCAAAGCGTTATGAAAATTTCCTCAATAAAGACTTGTTCACATTATTCCGCCCGACTTTATTTGATAGCCCTATCGATCTTTGTTTGATTTTCGACACGAATGACGAACGCTTAATAGGACCCCTGTTTCCAGAGATTCAAACCGTCTGTAAAAATATCGTGTTCGTCGATCACCACCCCCTACTGAAATCAGGGCCGCTGCCAACCAAAGCGTTCATCGATACAACTGCAGCAAGCACGGGTGAAATTGTTTTCCATGTAATTAAAAGCTTAGATGTCCCTCTTGATAGTCAAATCGCCGAGTCTTTGTATTTAAGTATTGTTTTTGACACTCAGCTGTTTCGATATGTTCGAAGATCTGTGGGTTCGCACCAAATTGCGATCGAATTATTGCCACTGATCCCATCCCCAGAAGCTATTCATCGAAATCTTTTTGGCGGCCAAACTCCGGAAAAAATTAGTTTCATTTCTAAAGCCTTAGGTAAAATCACCTACTACCTTGATAACAAAGTGGCGATTGTATTGATTCACGAAAAAGATATTGAGGAGTTCGGATTAACTCCCGAAGACACTCGTGATGTCGTTGATAAAATTTTAGACATTGATTGTGTCGAAGTTGCGATTCTATTCCGCGAAGATACTAAAAATAGATATAAGATCAGCTTTCGCTCGAAATCTACGCTGGATGTCCTTGAGGTTTCAGAACTTTTTGGCGGCGGCGGCCATCATCATGCTTCAGGTGCTATGATTGAAGGCGAATTCTTAAAAATTCGTGATCAAATCATTGAATACTTTAAGAAAAAGTTGGAATGAGCAAAAGAAAACGATCACCTATTATCTGTCGTTGCAATAACATTACTCTCGATACGATTCAGCAAGCCTTTGTCGATGGCTGCGACACCCTCGACAAACTTTTTGATGCTACCACAGCTGGAGTAGGTCCTTGTGGCGGCAGCTGCCGAAAGATCACTGGTCCCATTCTGGAGTATTACTTAAAACACAAAACGTTTTCCGTCGCTTCGGTGCCGCCAGCACCACCCAAACGACCCAAAAAATAACTCACCCAACGTCTAGCTCTTAATTATTTTTCAATTACTCTAGCCCCGTCCATTTGCTAGTATTTAACTACATGACAAGAAAAGGAACCGTACTATCCACTCGAAGACAGTGGGTAAATAAGTTTTTAGTTTATTTACTTATCTCTTTGATATCGCTCAGCATCGCTGATTTAGCTATTTTGAAAGTGCGTTTTTTCTTTTTGCCCGAGCGAACTCAAAAAAATATGACTCGAAATATTCCACCGAATCCAATTAAGAGCCGTGATTTTTTCCAGCCAATTGTTTCGCGTAATTTATTTTCTTCAAAAGGTGAAATTCCTCCAGAACTACTGCCTAAAGGCGAAACAGCCAAGCCAAAAGATAACGAACCCATCTTGAGCAGCCTGCCGCTAAACTTGATTGGAACACTGGTGCACTCAACTCCCGAAAAATCGATCGCGGCTATCGAGATCAAAACAAAAAATCAAATCATCTCGTTTTCTACTGGCAAAGAAATTGAAGGCTTAGCTAAAGTAGAAAAGATTTCGCGCGGGAAAGTCATCATTAGAAATTTAAGCGCTGATCGCCTTGAGTACATTGAAATGAAAGATGCCAATAAGGTAACATTTGATACCAAACTGAAACCAGTTGCAGAAGAAAAAGGAAATTCAGTCATTCAAAAAGCAGGTGATAATAAATTTGAAATTAAAAAATCAGATTTAGATGACAAACTGAAAGACATTCAAAGTATTTTATACCAAGCGCGGGCCGTTCCTGCGAAACGCCCTGGCTCGGGAGAAACATATGGATTTCGTTTATTAGAAATTCAAGCAGACAGTATCTACACTCAATTAGGTCTGCAGGTGATGGACGTTATTACCAGCGTAAACGGCACGCCGGTGACGTCTACACAACAAGCTTTAGAAATGTATCAGGCACTTCGTAATTCTCCAAACATTAAACTTGGAGTTGAACGTGGTGGAAAAAATGAAGAGCTTTCTTATACTGTGAAATAGCCAGTAAAGTAACCGGTCGAATGATTTGACCGACTAGGAAAGCAAAACAAAGGGCGAGGGTTTACGGATGAAGAAATTTAGAAAATCGCTAGTTATGCTGAATGCAGTGGCTATGGTCGGGCTCAATGTCATGACCGCTTCCAGTGTTCACGCACAAGAAGAGTTTCCACCTCCACCGCCCGATTTTGGTGATTTTGATACGCCCTCTGCCCCTCCAGGCAACGGAACTTTGCCAACTGGAAATCACGGTGGCGCCGCAGCCGGTGCTAGCGATGGCAAAAAAGGCGTTAGTTTAACTACAAATCAAAAACAGAAATTCTCGCAAGCGAACGTAGAAGACATTAGTAATGAAAATTTTCCTGAAACGATTGAATCATTCGACTTTCCTAACGTGGAAATCACAGATGTCATCAAGGCGATTTCAGAATTAACAGGTAAGAACTTTATTATTGATCCGGGTGTTCGTGGTAAAATTACGATCATTGCACCAAGTAAGATCACTGTCGCCGAAGCCTATAAAGCATTCCTTTCTGCTTTGGCTATTAATGGTTTTACCGTAGTTCCGTCTGGCAGTTTTTTGAAAGTTAAATCGGGACGAAATGCTCAACGTGATAATATCGAAACGTATTCTGGGTCTTATTATCCAAATACAGATCAGATGATCACGCGAATCATCCATTTAAAGCATATCTCTGCAGATCAAGTGAATAAAGATTTAAGAATTCTTCCATCCAAAGATGGCGAGATGAACGTCTACCAACAAACTAATTCAATCATCATTTCTGACTGGGGTGCAAATATTGATCGCGTGATGAAAATCATCAATCAATTAGATGTTCCCGGATTTGACGAACAATTAGAAGTTGTTCGTATTCGGTACGCGAAAGCAAAAGACATCGCTGATTTAGTCGATAAGATTGTAAACAAAGGCCAAGGCACAAATCGCGGCGGCGTTGGCGTTACGGGCGGCTTTGGTGGCGGTGCTCCCAGATTTTCAAGACCTGGTGGATCCACAAGTCAGCAAGGCAATAGCTTTTTCATGGCGATTCCTGACGATCGTACAAATTCACTTATTATCGTCGGAAACAAATCTGGCATCGTGCGCGTTAAAAAACTAATTGGTCAGCTTGATTTCAAACCAAGTGAAGCCGATGGCGGCGGCGTATTCGTTTATTACGTAAAAAATGGCGAAGCGAAAAAAATCGCAGCTGTTTTACAAGGTGTTTCGAAAGATGCCGCGCCTAAAACAACTCCGGGAGCTGGCCAACCTCCCCCATTCTTCGCTCCTCCGTTGGGAATGGAAGGCGCAGACACTAAATCCAGTGGCGCGGTCTTTAGTGGTGAAGTTAAAATTACTGCGGATGAATCGACAAACAGCTTGATCATCACCGCCGGTAAAGGCGACTACGAAACCGTTATGAATTTATTGAATAAAATCGACATCCCGCGCGACCAGGTGTTTGTAGAAGCGATCATCATGGAAATGAGTGCTGGCGACGGGTTTGGTTTCAAGCCATCGTACTATAACTTTGCTTCAGATAACGGGATAGCTCGTCAAAGTTTCTCGGGCGGCTTGAAAGTAGACGAAGTTATCAACCCACTTGCTGGCGTTGGAACCGTTTTAGGATTCGGCTCTGGCAAAGATGTTGAGTTAACAATTGGAAACACTAAACAAAAAGTGCCTTCTTTGATTGGTCTGATTAACTTACTTAAAAAGACAACCAAAGCGAACATCCTATCTCGACCTCAAATCTTAGCGATGGACAATCAAGAAGCCTTAATCCAAGTGGGAGATAAAGTTGTTACGTCGGCAACACAGTCGACATCGCCACAAGGCGTAACAGTAACAACACCAGTCCTTGAAGAAGCGTTGATTGAGTTAAAATTAAAACCATTCATCAACCCTACTAGCAAAGCCGTACGTATGGAAATCGATCAAAGTGTGAAACAGCCGTCAGCTGGTGTATCTACGCCGAAAGCATTCCAAGACAACACGCAACCTTTGGCCACTCGAAAAATCAAAACCTTCATCGTTGTGGATGATGGCGACACTGCGGTTCTGGGCGGTTTGATCAAAGATCGTGAAACGGAAGAAATTGTTAAGGTTCCGCTATTAGGCGACCTTCCCATTTTAGGCTGGCTATTCAAATCTAAGGAAACGAATAAAGAAAAAGTCAATATGCTCGTTTTCATAACTCCGAAAATTATTCGATCCGGTGATGACTCAAAACAAATCATCTCTAAAAAAATAGAACAACGAGTTGGTTTTATCAAAGCACAAGGCGGAGTCGACGCTTACGGTGAAGTCATGGATGAAATTAGAACTAAAACGACATTGAAACCTAAAGCTGCTGCCGCACCAGTTGACGACAATGCCCCCGGCACGGATACTGAGTAACTATGTCAGTTGAAATTCAGAATCTTCTTCAAAAATCNATTCCTTATAACGATATCTCGGCGGATTTAGTTCGCGAAATACCAATTAATTATGCAAAACAAAATTCCATTTTGCCATATAAAGAAGAAGCGGATCAAGTTATCGTGCTGGTTTCAAATCCTCTGAACATCAAGGCACTGGATGATTTACGCGTGCTATTTGGAAAACGCATCAAGCCCATGGTTACCTTAGCTGGGAAATTACTTGATGCAATCAATCGCGTTTACGAGAAATCGACAGCCAACTTGTCAGGCCTTGACGAAATTGATTCAGAAGAAGTCGATCTTGAAGACGGCATTGTCGATCTCCTTGAAGCTGGCGAAGATGATGCGCCGGTTATCAAATTGGTTAACTCACTACTTTTCCGTGCGGTAAAAGAAAAAGCATCGGATATTCACATTGAACCTTATGAAAAAGATATGGTCGTTCGCTTCCGTATCGATGGTATTTTATTCGATATTTTCAAACCACCAAAAAAACTTCAGAATGCGATCTCGTCACGTATTAAAGTTATGGCGAATTTGAATATCGCAGAAAAACGTCTGCCCCAAGATGGTCGCATTCCATTAAAAGTCGGCGGTAAAGATATCGATATTCGTCTATCCACTGTACCTACCTCTCACGGCGAACGCTTGGTTATGCGTCTTCAAGATAGATCGAATGTTATCTTAGAATTAGAACAATTAGGCTTCTCGCCCGCAAATCTCGTAAAAATCGATGACCTACTAGCGCGTACCTATGGAATTATGCTGGTTACCGGGCCGACAGGCTCTGGTAAATCGACAACTCTGTATGCGTGTATTTCGCGTTTAAATTCAGTAGACGTAAATATTCTGACCGTTGAAGATCCAGTCGAGCAACGGATTCACGGCGTCGGCCAAGTGCAAGTGAATGCAAAAATCGGTTTAACATTTGCGGCCGGGTTAAGATCGTTTCTTCGTCAAGATCCCGATATCATTATGATCGGAGAGATCCGTGACTTAGAAACCAGTGAACTGGCCATCAATTCGTCACTAACGGGTCACTTGGTTTTATCAACACTTCATACGAATGATGCGGCCGGCGCCTTTCCCCGTTTGATCGATATCGGTGCCGAGCCATTCTTGATCGCAACATCTATTTTGGGAGTTATCTCTCAGCGTCTAGTACGCGTTCTGTGTCCACACTGTAAAGCACCACATGACCCGTCTGATTTTGAATTAAACACGCTTGGCGTCACAAGGCAGCAGGCTACGATAGCGCAAATCTGCAAATGCAATCAGTGTAATCAAAAAGGTTATGTTGGTCGTACGCTGATTCAAGAATTACTGCCGGTAACGGATGATATTCGATCGCTTATTATGCAAAAACGCGATGGTAATACGATCAAGAAACAAGCGATTGCTAATGGCATGCTTACCTTCCGTGAAGACGGAATGAGAAAAGTTCTAGCTGGAATCACAACGATAGAAGAATTACTAAGCAACACGCAATTAGATATTTAAATCTCAATCTGAGACACTGTTTTGGAGGGTGTATTGCAAACTACTTTTGCAATACTTTCTAAGCTTTATATAACTATTGGAAATAGGATTAAAATCGCCGTCATGCTATGGACTGTCCTATTTCTATGCTCATCAGTGACGGTTTTTGGCTTAGATTTAGCTTCAGGATAAAGGATTTTTTTAAGCGGCGTAAGTTACGTCATATATTAAGCAGCAACATCCTGGATATAAACTGAATGAAGTCACAGGGCATTTTCGGTACCGACAATCACCAGAAAAACCAGTCAACTCTTGCCATTCTTTTTATGGAAAATAATCAATACGCTTCTATAACAGTCACACCGAATTCAGCGAAACCTTGTAACTATTTTGAACAGGTCACTGCTAATATTTGGCTTAACAATCTATGAATGATGATGGCGTAAGATAGAGTGCTGTAAAATGAATACAGTAGGGCATCAGGATTGCTCTTGGTAAATGAAACACTTAAAGGAGTTTTTATGAAAAAAATTAGTCTATATTCTTTTGTCGCTCCGGTTTTGTTTGCTATTTCGTCATTTGCCGCTTCCTCTGATGAACTACAAATTCGAACCATCGATGGGCAAACTGTGAGAATTTCAAGAGCTGCAGCTCTCTCGGCTTTGAATACACAACAAGCAAATCAGCAGATTGTGAACTATAAAGTTACTATTGGGAAAGAAGGAGTAGCTGCTTTAACAAACCTTTCGACGGTGGTTGCTGGGGAAAAATATCGTTTAATCCCAAGACACGAGGGGGAAACTTTATGTAAACTTGCGGGTTTTTCAACATCAATCGGAACAACTGCCAGCGCCCCATTTTTCGGATATGAACCGAGAGCATCAGTTGATTACAACGGAAAGGTATCAATTCAGAGCGTATGGGGATATCTAAACACCGTTTATTGTCGTTAAATAGTAATGCATTGGTAGGCCCGAGGTTTATGTAGTCAAACCAACCGAGTTAAGCATAAGACGAGCTTACTAGGTTCAGTGGAAGAAAGAAAAACCAAACCCAAAAGAGCTAGCAAGGCTTTATTGGGTTGAGGGGCTATTGCACCAACTGATTGCTGCTCGTTTTAGAGTTCGAAGAGCAAATGTTGCAATAACTGTTAAGAAATTAAAAATTATTTTAAAAAAAAATGCTCAGCCAACCTGTGCATTTCTTTACAATAAGGTAGCCCAAATCATTGGCTCCACAATAGTTAATATGCTTCTTTAACAGTAACGCCAAATTCAGCGAAACCCTTTTCACCATTCTGAGCGATGAGTTCAACTCGAACCCCATCAATGACTTCAGAATTAAGAGTATTGTATGTTTGTGGCCGCTTGGCCGGCCAAAGTTGAAAAAACACAGACTAGTATGGTTCTTAATAGTAGTTTTTTATTCACCTATTAATTGTAATATTTTAGACCCTGGGTTCAACACTTTGTGACGCTAGCCCTGACTTAGGATAAGGCTAGCTTTCTATGAAGTGACGCGCTCTACGGATAAAATGCCTTTGATCTTTTGTAATTCAAAAATAGTTTGATTCAGCTGCGATGAATCTCTGACCGAGATATCAAATAAGCAAATCGCTTTTTTGTCTTTAGTCGTGCGAATATTCACGGACTGAATGTTAATTCCAAGTGCCGAGAATGATTCAGTCATAGTTTTCAGCAAACCAGGAATATCTAAGCACGTAATCTTCATACGCACTACACGTTCCATACCTTCGCCTGCTTGCTTCACGTTCCAAGTCACATCCACTTTGCGAAGCTGATCTAACTCAAATGCTTTTTTACAATCACTGCGATGAATAGCGACGCCTCGACCACGAGAAATAAATCCTATGATGGGATCTCCAGGAATCGGAGAACAGCATTTTGCAAAATGCACAAGCATATCATCCATCCCCTCTACAGAGATCAATGATTTCGTACGCTTCAATTTTTGCGATGCACCCTTAAGAACTTTCTCCATAAATGAAGATTCTTTTGGTTTCTCTTCTAAATTTGATTTTGGAGCCAATCGATCAACTAAATGGCGAGGCTCAAGTTTTCCATAGCCAACTTTAATGTACATTTCATCAACACCATGTACTCCGCCATCTTTTAAAAACTTGTCAAACTCTTCGCCTTTTAAATAGCGAACAGCTGCTAAACCAAATTTTCTAAATTCTTTTTCAACTAATTCTTTTCCAAGAAGCCAACTACGCTTACGTTGCTCTTCTTTAACGAATACGCGAATTTTACTTTGCGCTTTGCTAGTAATACAAAACTTTAACCAGTCTTTTGAGGGCGTCTGAGTTTTCGATGTAATGATTTCAACGGTGTCGCCATTTTTTAATTTATGCTTTAACGGAACCATTTTCCCATTGATCCGCGCGCCCGCGCATTTATTACCTAAATCAGTGTGAATGGCATAAGCAAAGTCAACGAACTGTTTGGTGCCACGCTACTAGATCGCGCATCCAATTAGATTGACCAATGGCTTCGTCCTCAATCTTACCGCGCTCTTTATATTTCCAGTGAGCCGCAATCCCGCGCTCGGCGATCAAATGCATCTCTTCAGTTCTAATTTGAATTTCAATACGATCACCACCGGGTCCTAGCACCGTCGTGTGAAGTGATCTGTAGTTATTTGTCTTAGGCATAGCAATGAAATCTTTGAATCGCCCTGGAACGGGTTTCCACAACGCATGAATGTGACCAAGCACTTCATAACATTCAGCCACCGAAGTTACGATTAGTCGAAACGCAAGGATATCAAATACTTGTTCGTATTCGATATTTCGCGCCTGCATTTTTCTGTAAATCGACCATAAATGTTTAGAGCGACCATACAGGTGATACTTCACCGTTGTCTTTTCAAGTGATTTAGCGACCAATCGCTGAACATCTTCGATGTATCGATCCGTTTCCGCTTCTGTCTTTTTAACTTTTTGATTTAATTGGTAGTACATGTCCGGTCGGTAGTAGCGAAAACAAAGATCTTCGAGTTCGATCTTTAATTCATTGATACCCATACGACCTGCCAGTGGACAGTAGATTTCTAACGTTTCCAAAGCAATGCGCGCTTGTTTTTCATACGGCATGTGATTCAGCGTTCGCATGTTGTGCAAACGATCGGCAAGCTTTACAAGCACTACGCGAATGTCTTTACCCATCGCTACAATCATTTTCCGAACGTTCTCACCCTGTTTTTCAACCGAGTTCTTGAACTTCATCTGACCGATCTTAGTAACCCCATCCACAAGCGTGGCGACCGTTTCACCAAATTCTCGGCGAATGTCTTCTAACGTAACAGAGGTGTCTTCCACAGTGTCATGCAAAATGCCGGTGATGATAGAATCGATATCTAGTCGCAGATCAGCCAAGATTCCGGCAACAGATAGAGGATGAAATATGTAAGGCTCACCACTACGACGAAACTGTCCTTCGTGAGCTTTTTCTGAGAAATAATAGGCTTTTTTTATGGTTTGGACGTCAGCATTCGGATGATAGTTTGTAATTTTTTTACAAAGATCATCGATCGTCTTGATTGGTACATTTCGTGTCGCATCCTCTGCGACAAAAGCAATTTCAGCCATATCTTTTATTTTCGGAAGAACGCCAGTGAACTGAAATTAATAGATGAACCGAGCTAGAACTCTTATGTTACCAAGGGTTTACTTATTAAGATCGGCTTCTATGTCTCTAATGCACGTTGCGTTATCTAAGTGGCTTTCGTAGCCTACATTCCCAGCTGCTACTTCACGAAGGGAAGCCACGATGTACTTATTGCTTTTTAGGGCAACAGTCGCTTCAGATCCCTTCAATAGCTGCTTTGCACGCTTGGAAACCATTAGAACAAGAGCAAAACGATTTGGAACCTTTTCTAAGCAATCTTCAACTGTTACACGAGCCATGTATTTCCTCCGAAGCTTATATGTCTAACTTTAGGCGAGGATATTTTCAATGATTTTTTTGAATTCCGCATAAGAAGTTTCAAAGTGATCATTTACGATACGATAATCATATCCTGGCGCCTCGGCCATTTCTTTCTTAGCGTTGTCCATGCGGACCTCTATATCAGCAGGAATCCGTCCGTCCCGCTTTACTATACGTTTTCTTAATTCTTCAATCGAAGGCGGCAAGATGAAGATACTTTGGCTGTGTGGGTAGAGCTCTTTAAATGTCTTTGCACCTTGAATATCCACATCCATGATCACGCAACGACCTTGTTTCCACGCATCTTCAATTTGCATGCGAGAAGTCCCGTACAAATGATTGTGAACGCGCGCCCACTCTACAAAAAAGCCTTCAGACTTTTTAATATTGAATTCATCTTCTGAGACATAGAAATAAGGAAAGCCTTGAGATTCGCCTTTTCTCATTGCGCGCGTGGTGTAGGTGATGGTGTCAAACAGCACTTTATTGTCAGCGCAGATTTTTTCGATAAAACTGCTTTTTCCTGCGCCACTGGGTGCTGCTAGAATTATTAAATTAGTCTTCATTCAATATTCTGCGCTTGTTCCTTAAGTTTTTCGATCAAACTCTTAGCCTCAACCACATGCTGAGTGATTTTAGAACTTTGAGATTTTGATCCTATAGTATTAATTTCTCTGAGTAATTCCTGCGTGTAAAAGTCTATTTTCTTTCCGTTTGAATTTTTAGACAAAAGGAGGTTCTTGTAGTTGCGTATATGCTCTTCTAAACGCTGAATCTCTTCAGCAATGTCAGTTTTCTCGGTCCAAAAGAACAACTCCTGCTGAAATTTCGTATCGTCGATGTTGTCAACAAGTCCTTTGCTTTTGATTTTATCTTTGAGTCTCTGAGATACTTCAAGATTATGTATCTCTTTTAAATTCTTAATACTTCCTACTTCGTCGCTCAGCTTTCCTAGCAGGCTTAAAAATTCTTTCTTTAGCGAATGGCCCTCGCGAAGGCGCTCAGCTAGACACAGCTTGGCTGAGGCTTTTAAAAGCGAGATCACTTCGGATCGTTCGCTTTTAGAAAGCTCAACCTCTTCCTTCACCCTTAGAATCGGAGCCGACGAGATAATATGATTCAAATGAATTTCACTTTTTAGTCTAAGGCGCTTGTTTAAGGCTTGAAGTTCACTGTGAATTTTATCTGCTAAGCCAAAGTTGATTTCAACACCAGAAATTTCATTGCTCGTTTTGATTTTACGATTGCAAAAAACATCGATAGTGCCGCGAGCAAAAAACTCTGGCAAAATACGGCGAAGCTCGGATTCGATCGGCACATACTCTTTGGGCATATGAAAACGAAGTTCTAAGAAACGTCCATTTACAGATTTAATATTTAATTCGATTTGGAAATTTTTAAGTTCCTTTTTTGCGGAACCATAGCCAGTCATGCTCTTCATGTCGGGATTATGGCGAATAACAGCGCTTTCGTCAATAAATGAGAATACGAGAGGTTAGAATAGAGAAATAATATCATCTCGACGAAGCCAACGGATGCTCTTATCACGTTGAAACCATGTTTTTTGTTTCTTAATGAGCTGCATAGTACTGACGCAAATTTCTGCCTCTAACGAGAACAAATCCGAGACCTTAGGTGCTTGTAGCCACTGAATGGTTTCTTTATATCCCACACTCGACATGGGATCCCAATCCCCCATTCCTTTTTCGAG
>NCGL01000146.1 GCA_002256935.1 Bdellovibrio sp. 28-41-41 | reverse complement strand
TATGGATTTGTTTAATCACTCTAATGATAGCCAGCTCGGCGTCCCACTTTCAGAGACCTTAAGACCCAAGTCTTTAGCTGATTTTATGAAGACAGCGGGCTCGACATTGACTCGCTTGCCGATCCAAACTTGGCTTCAAAAAGATTTCCTTCCCAATTTGATTCTTTGGGGTCCTCCTGGCACAGGTAAAACAACGTTTGTACGTTTGCTTGAGAAAGAAACGAAGTACACCTTCCTGTTAAAAAACGCCACCGACCTTTCGACAAAAGAAATGAAAGCGATTGGTGATGAGGCCCTAGAGAGAAAACGTCTTTACCAGAAAAAAACGGTTCTGTTTATTGACGAGATTCATCGTTTGAACAAAGGCCAACAAGATACGTTGTTGCCACATACAGAAGCCGGGCATTTTATATTAATCGGCGCTACGACAGAAAATCCAAACTACGAATTGAACCGCGCCTTGCTAAGCCGTTCTCGTATTATCACCTTCATTAAGCCAGAAAAAGAAGTTTTAAAGTCTTTATACCTTAGAGCCTGCACACAATTGAAAGCCGACTGTGATCATTTTTTAAATGATACCGCTTTACAGTTTGTCATTGATATATCTGACGGCGATGTTCGACGATTTTATAATCTGATTGAAACTTTGTTTTTCTCTAATGTGACGAAAACGACTCCCATGAGCGATCTAGAGATTTTGTTAGAGAAAAAATATATCGCTTATGACAAAAAAGGCTCTGAACACTACGACACTATTTCCGCATTTATTAAATCGATCCGCGGTAGTGACACAAATGCGGCGTTATTGTACATGGTGAAAATGCTCGATGCGGGTGAAGATCCAGTCTTCGTGGCTCGGCGATTAGTTATATTGGCGTCAGAAGATGTCGGCAATGCAGAACCTCGCGCGCTGACATTAGCGATCAACGGTTTGCAGGCCGTAGAACTTGTGGGAATGCCCGAAGCTGAAATCGTTCTTGCCCAAGTGGTTACGTTTCTGGCCAGCTGCCCGAAAAGCAATCGATCGTACAAAGCTTTGCATGCGGCTCGCGCGTTTTTCCAAAAACATACTGATTTTGAAGTTCCTGATCATTTGCGTTCAGGAAATATCCCGGATGTTACGAAGAATTACAAATACCCCCACGACTATCCAAAATCTTGGGTCGCTCAAGACTATTTGCCTACAGATTTAAATATAGCGGACGATTTTTATCAGCCCAATGATTTCGGCCAAGAAAAGAATTTGCGTGATTTTATTAGTTGGTTAAAAGGTAGTGCTAGCTCTCGTTAACACATTAGATTTTGTTTCTGGCGTACAATGAGTTGAATCAAATGTTAAATTCACAATCGTTTTTTCAGATGGCGTATCATACAAACGGAAATAGTATTTCGAATTAAACTGAGTGATATTCAAATAATTCTTAAATAGCTGAGGAAAAATCTGGCTAGTAGAAAAATCGATTTTCCACACACTCACACTTCTGTTGTATTGAGTATATGTAGTCTCAAACTTCTTAGATTGTGTAGTATTGAATATTAATTGAATCTTGCTGTTCTTTTCACTTTGCAAATTATTAAGATCAATGGAAAAGGTAATATTTTTAATCTTCTGGTGCTTCTTAAGACGTTCATTTAAAACGGCATTCTCTTTAAACTCACCATAAGCTGCATCCACTGGAATAGAACACGTCGATTTAGCCATCACCGACGACCCCAACGCGAATATAACTAAAGTTACTAACCAATGTTTCACACTAATCATTACAGCACCTAGTATGCCAATCGGCCTTCGTTTGATTGGACTTAACGGCCTGGGGTGCGCAAAAGGGCTCTCGGGTTGTATTCTGGGAAGGCATATCGAAATGAGACGG
>NCGL01000072.1 GCA_002256935.1 Bdellovibrio sp. 28-41-41 | reverse complement strand
AATGGTTCATCATAAAGATTGGTTTTAGCATAGCGAATCGTTTTTTCTTCATTTTTAACTTTTTTAGTCTCGGCATCTGAAAACTGCAATTCGAAATACACCTGATCGGCGGCATCTTTAAAAACTATACGTTGTTTCGAAATGTCTTTCTTTACTGCCTTTGGAGATAAATATTCTTTCGCCACTATATTTTTAATAACTTCAAGCAGGCCAGAAACTTTATCTTGCTGAACTTCATTCGCGCTGTCGGATGGAGTCACTTCCCACAGGCTATTTTTCTTTACTAAAGAGGCCTTTTTCAAAGTGGTATCATAGGCAAATTTTTCAACTTTAGTTTTATCAAAACTTGCAAACGGCAAGCGATAGTCTCGCAAATCTGTCAGCGTTAGGCCTGTCAGTCGAGTGAGCAGATCGCTACCGACCTTTACAAGCAGCTGATTACTTACGACTTCTGCGTAAATGGCCTTATCTTTGGCTTCGTAAAAGTTTGTAGTCCAGGCGCCTTCCGTCAATTTGACATCGATAGAAACAAGACTTGATCCAAGACCTAACTTCTTTTTCTCGGCGGCGATAGCGTCGTTCTCGGCGACAAATTCGATGGCTTTAAGGTCGTTAATTTTGTTTATGTTTTCACGAATAGCATTTTGATCTAGCAATAGAGTCGGCTGACCCGGTGTTATCCATTTCGCATCTTTATTTTGAATATCGATCGTATTAATTTTGTTCTTAATTTGGAACGATTGAACATTAGATAATTGATGTCTAAAGATATGCTTGTTGCGAACATCAAAAACTTTTTTCGTCGAATAGGTGTCCCAACCCGAAGATCCGACCATAACTTTATTTTCGCCAGGAAAACGAATGAAGCAATTTCCTTCGAAATTCTTTTTATCAGAAACTTCTACCGTCATCTGTTGATTTGAATTTGTTTTGACCGTAATTGTTCTGGCCGGTTGATCAAATCCAAAATACTGCCATTTAATATCGGTGCCTTCAACAGCCACGGATACCGTTTTTTCTTCCGTTAATTGCTTTAACCAGCTTTCGATATCTGCGTTATCAGCAGAATCTTTGATAGGTGAAGTTACACTCCACCCGTCACTACTGCGGCTTAGGGTAATTTTTTGCTGAAGATTATTTATTTCGATTAAATTGACCTGATCGGCGTTGATTCCTTTTAGAATCACCGCCTGCTGTTCTTCCCGGGATTTCTCTTTCTCTTTACCTTGATACTCACCAAAGTAAGTATAAAGCGACAGCAGCACTACGACGCCAACTAAAATCCAAGTCGCCTTGTTTTTTTTCATTACGCATTTCTCCTTCTATACCAGATTACGATAGCAGAAATGAGCATTATGATAGGAAGTGGAATGACAATACCAAAATAGAAAAAGGCCTGCTTTGATTGCGACGGATCGATCTCTGTTTTGGTTAATTCTTTTGGACTGATACTGATTAGATTGTCGTCTTTTGCTAATTGTGAAAATGAATTTGAAACTAAATCTTTATTCATATTCGCATCTAGTAAGTCGCGGTCCGACCTTAACTAACTCGTCGTAGGTGATCGTCGCCGGAGCCGATGCCAATTTTTTTATAGATTGAGGCAAGAAAAACAAAGCGACCTGATTTTTAGGGAATGCTTTTGTGATTTCACTTGTACCCGAGTATTGAAATGCAAACGTTATTCCCTTAGGCAGTGGCGTGTTGCTAACGCTAATTAAATAGTCGTTTTGTAGCTCTAATCCAAAACTTTTAACCCAAGCATCCAAACCCGATTTATTTTTCGGTTCCAATCCTAGAATTAAATTTCCACCGTTTTTAGCGTATTCAGTCAATGCTTTGGTTTCGTGCTCTAGAAATCCCTGATCCGCAGACACGATGGCAACAGCATCGGCATCGTCAGGAATCTTACCCGTTTGCGCCAATGTTAAATTAGCCACTTGGTAATTCTTAGATTCTAAAACTGTTTTCAGGCGACCCAGGCCCTTGGCGCTGCTAGCGTCAGACAATGAAAACTCGCCATGCCCGTCTGTGAAATAAATCTTTTTAGATTTATCGCTCATTACGCGAATCAAAGCTTGAGTCATGTCCTGTTCATCAATTTTTTCAATACTTTGTTTCTTCTTGTTATATTCAAGAAAAACAATCCCTTTACCTTGCTTAATACCATATTCTTCCGCAAGATCCGGGCGCTCGTTAATCTCTACAAATTCAAGACTGATTTGGCTGGTCACATCTTGATATTTTCTGATTAACTCGCGAAATGCGCGGCGATTTTCTTCTGATTCTTTTTCTTTCTCGTGATAGAAGAAGCGAACTTTCAGAGGTTCTTTCAGATTATTTAACAGTTTGATACTTTGATCTGATAATGTATTTCGCTTAGCTTGAGAAAAATCGAACGTTTTGACATTACGAGCACCAATAAAATTCACCATGAAAATAATCGCGAATACCAAAAGGATCATCACACCCATATTCATGCCGTGCTTGGTGGTCTTCATCGACAAAAATTCTGTGTAGAATTTTCGATCAAATAAAAAGGCCGCCAGCAAAAAGAAAACAACTAAACCAATAATAACCCAATAAAATGGATACCACTCACGAATAAAAAATCGTGTAATTCCGAAAGCTGCTAGTGACAATCCCGAAAACAATAAACTCAGTTGACCTAATTTGCTCATAATTACCTCCAGCGATGAGATTCGACGACACGTTCATTTAGAAACAGAAATAGACAAATACCACTGAAAAAGTAAATCAGAGAATTAGATCTAATTGTTCCTTCTATTAATCCAGAAATATGAAAACTAAGTGAAATATGCTCTAAAATATTTCGCGCCCACTGCGAATCTGCGAACTCAACACCTTGAGATACAAACCAAACAGCGATATTTAAAAGCGCTGCCATAACGTATGAAATCAAAATGCTTTCTGATAAGCTCGAGCAAAACAAGTTCATCGCTGCGTAAATAGCCGCGATCAGATAAATACCGAAGAATGCAATAATCAGCGGCGCCCAACTAAAGTCAGCAAATAGAGCCGTACCTAGTGGATACAAAAATGCTATTGCGAAAACCACAAACAACGCCATGAGCGCGCCCAAGTATTTCCCGATAACAATTTCGTAGGACTTAAGAGGTGAGGTCAAAAGCAAATCGAATGTTCTTAATTTTTTCTCTTCCGCAAAAAGTCTCATTGTAATTGCCGGAACAATAAAGATAAGAAGCAAATTCAAAATTTGTAAATGGTTTAAAAACACCGTGTAGTGAATATTCATTTGTGCACCGGCTCCCGGTTGCATCATCGCCATACTACCAGCTTGAAAAAACTTTTGTAATTGAATCGTAAACAAAAGACTTAAAATCAAAGTTAACATGGCCATCATGATGTAGAATGTAGGACTCTTCACAAATCCTCTAAATTCTTTCCACGCAATCGTCATAATACCAGACATATTATACTCCCTTTTCCATTCCGTAAGTCAGTTTCAAGAAGACGTCTTCTAAATCCACACGAGACGGCGTTAATTCAATCAAGCCAAGTCCGTTGCTGACGATTTTAGACGAAACTTTATCGATAGTTTCATCATCACCCTTGTACTCAATGCGCCATTCTTTTTTATTAGTACCCACATCAACACTTAATACCTCGTCGATTCCAGCGATGACGGATCCCAAATCAGAAACTTCTTTTCTAAGACGAACAAAAAGACGACCTTGGCCTTTTTCTAATTTAGACAAGTTATCAATCGTATCTTGAGCAACAATTTTACCTTTACTGATGATCACTACTTTTTCACACGTAGCTTGAACTTCCGGTAAAATATGCGTTGATAAAATAATGGTGTGTTGGCCTTTTAATTCGCTGATTAAGTCACGAATTTCGGCCACTTGTTTTGGATCTAGCCCCACTGTAGGCTCATCCAAAATCAAAACTTCTGGATCGGAAACAATGGCCTGGGCAATTCCCACGCGTTGTTTAAATCCCTTCGACAAATGATGAATCAATCGATTTCTAACCGATCCCAAATTTGTTTTTTCAATGGCGCGGTCAACGAATTTTGCCACTTTATCTTTGGGAACTTTTTTTAGTTGCGCAACGTACTTTAAATACTCGGATACATATTGATCCGCGTAGACCGGCGGCGTTTCTGGCAAATAACCTATGCGTTTTTTAACTTCGATCGGGTTTTCAAAAACATCAAATCCCGCCACGGATGCAGAACCACTTGAAGGCGCCATAAACCCTGTGATAATTTTCATTGTCGTTGATTTACCGGCACCATTTGGTCCCAAGAAACCGACCACATCGCCTTTCTTGATAGAGAAAGAAACATTGTCGATGGCTTTGAGCGAACCGTATTCCTTAGTCAAATTTTGTACTTCTATCATTGTGAACACCTCTTTAGTATGAAGTCGTATAAAAAAGTGTCTTCATCCCGGACTTCACTGTCAAGTGGTTGCTCAAGAGGTTGATACGCGCAATGTCTTTGTGTTCGTGTGAGTCACTCGCCCTAGCCTGTCTCCCTTGAGCAGTTTTACAAAGCGACATTCGGTATAAATCACTTCGATATGTTGAGGAGATTTTTCCTTTTGATTTTTAAAACACTCTTTGGCAAACCAAAGCGCCATTTTTATAAGCTCTGCATGGCCTACCGGCACGGACTTGTTTCGACGCGTGATCGCATAGGCGCTGGGATAGTCCTTCAAATGGAACCAGAACTCCCAGGGCTGCGAACTCTTCAGTAGTTCGACATTGTCTCTCGCATTTTTTCCCATGTATAAACTAACATTCTGATTCACTTCAAACTTGCGAGTGTCGACATCACCCTTCGTAATCGCATAAATCTTATGTTTCGCCTGCGGAACTGGCCCATCCAAAGATTCTGTCAAACTATCAATTTCCTTTAATAGCATTTCTATTCTGTCGGCCATGCCTTCTTTTTTCGCGGCTAATGTTTTGGCTTTTTTGAAAATGTGCTCACGATCGATATTTTTTGGATGATGCAGGCGAAGCCATTCTTGCTGAACTGAATCCAGCTGCTTGGCCGTTTGGTATTTAAGCAACTCGCCAATTTCATAAAGTCGAGTCACGCTGATCTCGTTGTCGGAATTTTGCTGTTTTATTTTGTCGATAGCTTCTGTTTTCTTTCTAATTTTTTTACGGACTTCTAGTTTCCAATCTGGCTCTGCATCGACATTAGCCACAGCATTTTGTGATGATTTTTTGGTGCTTGAATTTTTTTCGCCATACCATTCATCGCGAATGACATCGAGAGACCGAAAATCTGAAACGTCTGTTTTCTGCTCTGAAAATTCGGACAATTCTCGGGGTCTGTTCCAATGTATTTGTTTCGTTTTACCGTCATCTTTCGCAGATAAAGCGACATTTTGAAAGCCAGGAACTAAAGTCACTTCAATAATAAATGGACTATTTTTTTCGTCTGACAAATGGATCTCGAATTTACGCCCCCATTCGTATAAATACTTCACGTCAGCGACCGTTTTTCTTAAAAAATGTTTACTTAAAAACAAAGCTAGCGGCACTTTCAAAGAATTTTTTTCTAATTTGAAATCTAATGTCTCTAAAAAAAATACGGGCGGTGTACGCAGCGATAACCTTAGAATGAAAGATTTTGATGCATAGAAAAGAAGCAACAAATCCTTATCTAGAACACTAAAATCCTGCAGCTGGGTACCGACAATCAGCTTGCGTAGCCGATCGACCCCGCCTTGAAATTCTAGAAAATTCATACTTTTCACTAGTTCACCTACTAGGCCTTTGTGTTTACGTCCGTTCAAAATGATACAACTTTTGCTCGAACTATCAAACTTTCCTTGATTTCTGTTCTGATTTTTTACAAGCCCTTTTTTCTTTAAAGGTTCGAAATCAATTTCCGAAACTCTTAGTATGAACGATAAACAAGTATTAATTGAACTGATTATCACTTACCTAAGAGACTCGTCGAATCTGAACGAAACGACATCTCAATTCGTAAAGCGTGTACGTGATCAATTTGTTAAATACCTGCTAATGTCGAATACGATACCAGAACCGGTCTTTAGAGAGGTCCTAACCGACCTAGAAGAAGAAATCGTAGATATCTTCCGTAAAAAGACTTACGGCTACCAATCATTAAAAGAATTTAGAATTTCAAGAATACTAAAGAACTAGTGTCCCGACCTAAGGCTAGTGAGTCCTTCTGGCTGCGGGAAATAGCAAATAAACTCTGAACCTTTGCCCATCTCACTTCGTAATTCAACCCGACCGCCATGTGCTAGCACGATATGCTTTACGATCGCCAATCCAAGACCTGTGCCTCCGCGATCGCGAGAACGGCCTTTGTCGATGCGATAAAATCGTTCGAACAAACGGTCATGATGTTCTTTTGGAATGCCTGGGCCATTATCACGAACCTTTAAAACCACAACGCCATCGGTGTCGTATCCCCAAGCTACGTGAATTTCTTTACCCTCTGGAATATATTTGATGGCATTGGTGACTAGGTTTCTAAGGACCTGATCCATTTTCTCGGCATCTCCACGAAGAGAATCGACTTCAACGTTAATGAAAATTTTCTGATTCTTTGTTTGCGCCAATATCATTAGATCAGACACGACCAAGTTACTCAGCTGCATCGGATGAACCACCGTTGTTTTAACTTGTGGGTGCGATTCCAATGTCGAAATCGTTAACAGATCCGTTACCAAATCAATTAATCGATCCACATTACGTGTGATAATTTGTAGGAAACTGCCGGCCTGGGCGGTATTGCCAGCCTCAAAATCTTGCTTCAGTGTTTCAATATAACCTTTGATCGACGTCAACGGCGTGCGTAGTTCGTGCGAGGCATTGCCAACAAAATCAATGCGAATCTGATCTGTTTTTTTAATGTCCGAGATATCATGGAAAATTCCGATCATACCATAAATCTCGTTCGTCTTGCCTTTTCTGAGCGGACTCAGCGATAACAAGAAATGACGAGTGCTTGCATCCAGTTTGGTTTCCATCTTTAATTCAAGTTTTACCAAATGACCTTCAACCAAAACCCGACGGAATGAATTGTAAACAACGGGATCTCGGAAAACGTCCGTTAAAAAAATCTGCTCTTGATTCATCTGTCCTGAATCTAAAAATAACGTCGCAAATCGCGAATTGAAAAACGTAATTTTTTCGTTAGTAGAGATACTGACTAGCCCCTCTTGCACAGAGGACATAAAGGCCCGAGTCTCTTCGCGTTCGCGGTAGAGCTGTTCTTTTCTCTTTTTTAATTTTTTCTGAATTTTATTTAAGCCTTTTTCTAAAACAGAGAATTCGCCGACTTCCTCTTCTGTTAAATCGTCGGCTTCCGGTCGCCACTCACGCATTGCTTTTTTGTACGAGAGTTTTAAAATTTTCATGTAAATACGGTGAATCGGCTGCGTGAAAAAAAATGCCGTTGTTAACGACACGGCAACCGAACCCAAAAAGAACAATGAAATCCATTTGAGAGTTCCCAGTTGCGTGAAAAACAAACCAAGAAATAAAATATTAAACGATAGGACTTGGATAATGAAAAACTGTAGGAATATGCGCCACGGGAAATGAAAAAAAGTAAAACTAGTTAGATTCCGTCTTAACCCGGTAACCAACTCCCCTAATTGTTTCAATGCGATCTCCCCAGCTACCTAGTTTTTTTCTTAATCCAAAAACGTGAGTGTCGATAGTACGACCAATCACATTCACGCCCTCACCTTGAATATTCTCGATGAGGTTATCCCGAGTCAACACGCGACCCTGGTTTTGAATCATAATCCCTAATAACTTAAATTCACTGGGAGTTAAATGCAATTTCTCATTGTTCAGCATCACATCATAGGTGCGAAAATTAATATAAAGTGGGCCCACAGTCAGTTCTTCCTGACTTTCTGTACTATCTTTCTTCGGAACGCGTCTCATGACCGCACGAACTCGCGCCATAAGGATCGTTGGGTCAAACGGTTTGGTTAGGTAATCATCAGCGCCGCTTTCCAAACCTTGTACGATATCGGCAGGGTCGGTCTTTGCAGTCACCATCAACACGCGGGTGTCGATCTCTTTATCCTTTAGGAACCCAAGAAGGTCCATGCCGCTTAATCCAGGCAACATCCAGTCTAGAAGGATGACATCGAATTTCTTTTTTTCGAGCTGCTCGATGGCATCAGATACGTTATCACATTCAGTTACTTTAAAACCTTGTCGTAGCAAATGCAGAGCAATTAATTCTCTGATCTCTGTTTCGTCCTCGACAACAAGGATATTAGGATCCAGATTTACCACCGTGTCGGATATCGCTGCCCGTGTAGGCGAAAATGACGTCTTCTGCAATGTTGGTTGCATGATCCCCTAGCCTTTCAAAGTTACGTGCAATTAAAATTAAATCCAAACTCGCATCCACGTCGTCTGGATTTTTCTTCATGTGTTCACAAAGTTCTCTAAAAACTCGATTTTTTCTTTCATCCACTTCGTCATCCATCACAAGGATAGATTTAGCACCCACAGCGTCGCCACGCACGAAACAGTCCAAGGATTTTTTTACCATAGTGCGCACAAATTCGCTCATTTCAGATATCAGGCTGACTTGCTGTAAGTCTTTTCGTGAAAGGTAATCTTGTGTTGTGTAGGCGATATTAGTGCACTGGTCACCCATGCGTTCTAAGTCTGTGTTGATTTTTAAGATGGATAAAATAATGCGTAAATCTTTAGCGACCGGGCTTTGCTTAGCTAGAATGTTCAAGCAGCACTCATCGATTTTGATATGATCTTCATTAATTTTATTTTCAATTTGGTGAATGTTTTTTAGCTTAGATGAATTGCGTCCAAGCAGAGCTTCAGTGGCTTCAAAAAGAGCCAATTCCACGCTACCAGCCATGATTAAAATTAATCTTTTAGCTTCATCTATTTGAGTATCTAAAGCGCGTTCCAACGAAAGCTCCATGTTTGTTAGTTATCTAAATTTGATAGACTTGTAAATGCCGGACTCTATCTCTGCTAAGCCCCTAACAAAAATCTAACATACTTTTGGGGAAAATCTAGGCGGATTCTGAGTGATTACGCTAGAAAATTTGTCTTAGGCCAACAAAGCCGAATTCTTTCTCAGACGATTTGGTAGAATGCAGGTCTTTGTAAACTGTTTTAGTATAACCAAACACCCAAGATCTGAATTTATCTTTGACGATCATGGCTAAGTTTTCAGACTCGATTTCATCTAACTTTACATCTTTGTAGGGATCCAAATAGTCCTTACGCGCTAAGAATTGCAGCTCGGAGTCGATTTTAAACAACAACCAGGCCGATGCGCCTTCTGCCTGCACCATTGTTTCGGGGTAGGCAGTTCCATCCCAACCTTCGGCGCGACCGTAGGCATGGGTGGCATTGCTTAACTCTTTGGAAGTCAGTCCCTCTAAACCAAGCTCTACCAAGCCACCTTTCCATACGATGCGAGCTAAATTTCGCTCCTTGGTGTTGAATGGACTTTCGTATTCGTCGTAGGCTCCGCGAATGGCTAGCAATGCCAAGTGAAAGCTAGAATCATCGTAGTTGATACCGATGTAGGCATCTTTATGCATGCCATCTTCTTTGGTTGTATTTTCTTCGCCGTTAAAGACACCTAAAGAAAAATCTAAATAAGGACTGGTCACATAACGAATTTCTATGCCCACATCCGCAAACGGTAGATAGTTATAGCGATTAGCAAACGCTCGAAACTCGGGCACTACGTCGTAGTCGAGTAACAATTCGTTGTCTTCCAAATAAGCATTCTTAATCAAACCGTACCGAAAAATCCACGAGTCATCGTCTGATATGTGTTGATAGTAAGCGCGGCTTAGCTCTGTCTGGAATTTCTTAGTATCTTTGTTGCGGTTTTCTGCCATTTGAACTTGAAAATAGACAGAATTATTTTTTTCGATCAAATAATCACCCGACAATTTTAACGAGGGCACAGAGAACGCCACTTGCCCACGTTCTGATGATGGTTGCGATCCAATACGAGTCAGCACATCCACTTCACCTTCGATCTCCCAGTTTTCTGTCTTTATTTGTGCTTGGACAACAAATGGCAGAATCAGTAAAAATGCGAAAGATATAATTTTTCCCATAGGAAGGCCCCCTCAAGTCTTTACATCGAACAATATTTGAACCACAATGTCAAACATGGGTAAAATCTATTCAGCTATCGATATTGGATCAAATGGAATACGGATGATTATTTCAGAGGTTTCCTATGACTCATCTACTAAAACCAACCTTCTTCAAGAGATTAAAAAAATTCGCTCCCCTATTCGCTTAGGTAAAGAAGTTTTTCTTGATAAGCCGATATCACAACATACGCTGAGTGAATCTCTGGAAACTTTTGAACATTTTCGAAATATCAATCAAAAATACCGCGTACAAAGCTGTCGGGCCGTTGCCACAAGCGCACTGCGTGAAGCTACAAACAAACTCGAATTCATAGATAAAATTGCTAAAAAAAGCGGTATCAAAGTTGAAATTATCGATGGCCAAGAAGAAGCGCGATTAATTTACTTGGCTGTCAGCAAAGAAGTCGAATTGAAAAATCGACGCTGTGTTTTGATCGATGTTGGTGGTGGCAGCGTAGAGGTCACACTTTCAGAAAACGGCAAAATGAAGCAAACAGAATCATTTCCAATGGGCACTGTTCGCATTATTGATCAGCTGGAAAAACGCAAGCTAGATGAAACTCATTTGAAAGTCGTCGTTGGCGATTTTATTCGCCCCGTGTTTCAATTTATAGATAAAAATGATTTCCACCGGGACATTGATTTTGCTATTGGCACCGGCGGGAATCTAGAATGTATGGCCCGATTAAAATGGGACCTTTTAAAAAAATCATCGAATACGTTTATTACGCTCAATGAGCTAATCGAGATCTACGACAAGCTATCAAAAATGTCGATTAAAGATAGAATTGAAAAACTGAATCTGCGCCCAGATCGCGCCGATGTAATTCTTCCCGCCATCTACACTGTTAAAATGGTTTTACGACAATGCGATGCTCATCGTATTTTTGTCCCCAGAGTCGGTTTACGCAACGGCATTCTCTGGTCTATGATCCTGTAGCTAATCAAATTGAGACATTTCTTTTTCTTAAAGAATTCTCCTATATTCCCGAAAAGTTTTGCATGGGTATGCTAGATCGTTACAAAAAAAAAGGTGGCTTCGTTCAACTTCTGAATTTACTTGAGACTTCAAGTAAAGCCAAACAGGAGCAATTTCTAACTCTTATTTCACAAGAAAATGTGAATTGGGAAATGGAACTCAAAAAACGCGTGCTCACAGTGGATAAAATTGTTGAATGGCCGCGTGAGCCTTTGAGCGAAATCATATCACGTATTCAGCCCCTAACACTGGCCGTGGCTTTACGTAAATTCGAAGGCCCTAAACGCGATGAAATTCTGGCCGTATTGTCTCAAAGCGATAAACGTAAAATCCTGAGCCTGATTGACGAAACAAATCCTAATCCGGCAGAAATTGCAACATGCCTTTCTAAAATTGTAGTTGAAGTTCGTGGTCTTATTCAACAAGGCATTATTAAGCTTGAAAAATTTAATCCCGATATGGCTGTTCCTGAAAACATGGAAGAGCTGATCAATCAAAAAGGTTCTTCTGGTGTTTCTTTGGTAGAGTCACCGCCTACAAGCAGTGATGATTCGGAAACAAAATTAGATTTTAGCGGGGCTAGTAATCGCGCCAGTGCCGGCAACGATAAATTAGATACCCTCAAAGACGAAAATGATTTTCTTAAAAAGAAAGTTAACCAATTAACTCAAGAGGCGACAACTCTAAGAATTGAAAATTCAGTTCTAAAAAACAAGCTTGAACAGATTAAAAAAATAGCCTAACTCTGCAAAGTACGCTATACCGTTTGAATGACGGTGCGTACTTTATTTTTTTGCCTATTTCTACTGCTAGGAACGCTTTCTAAAGCCGTTTCTAAATCCGAATCCGATCTGACGATTAGACGCATTGAAGATGAAAAGACATTCGTAGCCATTACCTATGAAGAACATTTAAAAGTCGGCGATCGATTTAGTATCCATTCAGATAAAACCCAAGAAATTATCGGCCTAGCGGAATTAATCAGTACCCAAATTTCCCCAGCCGGATACACCGAAAATAACTTTATCGTATTAAAAATATTTAAAGACCAAATTATTTTTCCTGGTCATCGCTTGAAACCGTTACTACTGGTGACCGAGAACTCCAATTATCAAGGCGCCACGTTGCTGATGATCCGTAATACCGGCGAAAATATTTCTAGCCGCTACAAGCCTTTGTACACGCAAGGCTTCTTAGTCGGCGATACCGCAGCGACATTGGATCAAGATGAATTCTTGGTGAATTACCTGGGTCAGGTTTATTATGGAATTTACCCTCGGTTCACGATTGGAACGACAGCACTTGTGAATGCGGCGGGTGGTTTGAACTTTTTAGGTAAATACCGCATTTATTCTACTAACGAGAATACAATTTCAACACTTGTGACATTCACCCGCGTACCTGATTCTACTCAAAGCAATTTGAATTTAACTTTTTTATGGGATTCATTCTCTAACGACACAATGATCACT
The DNA here is from genome assembly GCA_002256935.1 of Bdellovibrio sp. 28-41-41. GTDB lineage: Bacteria > Bdellovibrionota > Bdellovibrionia > Bdellovibrionales > Bdellovibrionaceae > UBA2316. Next base: position 1,757 of record NCGL01000072.1, on the reverse strand, counting down.
CATAACTTTTTGAGTTTGGCCGTTTTAGCCTACGATCGCGCGATTGAAACAACGGCGATCAAATCATTTGGATCAAGCTCGATTCAGACCGGATACGAATTTATTTTGAAGAGCTGGGATCGGATATTAATCGGACCCAATTACAACTTTGAAAAGAAAACGATCGGTGGTTACTTGTCGTACGTGGCTATTTGGGATCGTTTTAATTTGAATGTCAGCTTGAATACGGTCGACATTCGCGCCGACCGATTTGACTTAAAAGATGGTTACAATATGTTTCTTGATGTGTACTGGCGGTACTAATTTGCTTATTCTGCTGGGCATGAATAAGAACTGACAGATACCCTAGTTCCTACTGGTAATTTTTTATTAAATTTAATTACATTACCTACTAATTCGTGCGAGATCGATGAATCTGACGTTGATACTGTAATGTTTAAACCTTCTGGGTTAGAACATTTGATTGCATAACTATCTACGATAGGTCCGACTACGTTATCGAAAATTTCTGTTAATTGTCCCGCGTAATCGTTCAAGCAGATATCACCTAGAACCATTTTCACAGCCGCTAATCCTTTTTGAGATCGCTCTGCATTTACGATGGACAAGGCTTCTTTTCTAGCGTTGTTGTATTCAGTTCCGTAAGTGCCGCTTACTATGCCAGACATTTGTTGATTCTGGATTGGCAAGCAGTACGCATCCGCCGTGATGATTGGATGGATACCGAATGTTTTGCTTGGGAATGTAGTACGAATTGTTGAGGCTAACGTTTTACCTTTATCCATGTCTTCTAAAGAGTATTGTCCGCCGTATAAGTACAACTGACTGCGCTCATCTTCATCCGATAAAAAGATAATGTGAAAGTCAGCATCATCGCGCAAAAAACCATCTGGATTATTTTTAGTAACCAAATTAGCCGCGTAAATACCGCGCTCATCACCTGAGGGACAGTTATTATAGTATTCTGTCGAATACGATGCATCCGAAGTCGTTTTACCTGAACTCATCCAATTGTTAATAAATGTTTCGCACGATAAAGTTTCTTTACGCTCGATAGCTGTTTTGAAAATTGTGGTTTTTGCTGCTAAATCACCGTCTTCTTTAGATAGAAATTTTTTGCCAGAAGAGAGCGCGATCAATTTACCGTCTTGTAAAGCGCCATTGCCATTGATAGCACGAGCGGCATTTTGTGAGCTTGAGATGTCCGTAGTAGTGAATGCAATACGATAGTTAACACCTTTGTTTTCTAAATTCTGAATGAATTGATTAAAGCGAGCCGACATACGGTTTTGCTCAAATGACATAGAGGCTGAATTATCATCAACCATAAGAACGTCAACTTTACCGCCATCGACTGTATAGTCTTGCGCAGGATAAACGGCTTTACCATTCTGTACTACGCATGTGCCGTTCTTTTCGCATTCTAAGTTCTGCGAAAACTTTACGCCAGAGCAAGCACCTAAGAAATAGGACATGAACGCAAATAGTATAAGTGGTCTGATTGGAAAACGCATTTTATCTCCTACTTTGGTGAATTCCAAATACCTGGCCAAGTTTCTTCGTGTCGTGTGTCGCGTTTATTTGACTTGGGTGAGGTGTGGACAATTTGAGTTCTATGATCGTCTAAAGTTTAGACAGTCTCGTTTTGAGATTGGGTGTATGGAATCCAGGAGGATCGGCGACAGATTTGTGTAAGTTATTGAGTGGTCTAGTTAAATCAATGTGGCCATGGTTTTGATTTAAAAGAAGTGACATCC
>NCGL01000145.1 GCA_002256935.1 Bdellovibrio sp. 28-41-41 | reverse complement strand
AACAGGACGCGCGGAACTAGATGAGCACGCAATGGGCGTGAATGTCAGCGAGATCGATGTCGATTTTAATCCTAACGGTCGTCCTCGCGATGTTGTGCTGGAAGAAATTAGAAATAATTTGAAGGCTCACCTTCCCGGAGTTGGCGTCAATGTCGGACAACCCATTTCGCATTTGATCGATCATATGCTTTCTGGTGTTAGCGCAGCGATTGCGATAAAAGTATTCGGCCCAGATTTAACGGTGCTTCGTCAGAAAGCGGCTGAACTACAGGCTGCCATCAAAGAAACTCCAGGTTTGGTTGATTTAAAAATCGAACAACAAGGCCTGATTCCACAAATTAAAATCAAAGTACTGCGCCCTGAAGCCGCGGCCTTTGGTTTAAGTCCCGGTGAAGTCACCGAGTTATGCACAAGTGATCGAAGATACGCGGCTGTATGACGTATTTTTCCAATTCGACGAAAATTCTCGTGGCTCGATGGAAAAAATGGAAGAAACGGTATTAAAGGTAATGCCGGACGGTCGCAAGGTTCGCCTGAAAGACGTGGCTGATGTGTACGAAACAGCAGGTCCAAATGAAATCAATCGTGAAAATAGCCAGCGACGCATTGTCATCAGTGCCAACGTAAACAAACGCGATCTTGGCAGTTTGGTTGAAGAAGTCCAAACCAAAGTAAAATCAAAAGTTGTTTTGCCTGAAGGATATTACGTTATATACGGTGGACAATTTGAAAGTCAGCAAAACGCAACTCAAAAAATTGCATTGTTTGGTTTGATTTCGATTTTGGGAATTGCACTCGTATTATTTAGTCATTTCCGCTCGACAACAATTATGGCGCAAATTATGGCGACGATTCCACTCGCCTTTATCGGTGGAATCTTGCTGTTATATTTAACGGATAAAACCATTACAGTAGCCAGCCTCGTTGGCTTCATTACCCTGTGTGGAGTGGCCTCGCGGAACGGTATCATGATGATTTCCCACTATCTGCATTTGATGAAGTTTGAAAATGAAACCTTCAACAAAGAAATGATCATTCGTGGATCTCAGGAACGCCTTGTTCCCGTGATGATGACGGCGTGTGTGGCGTCACTTGCATTGCTTCCATTAGTATTTGCCAAAGGCCAACCTGGCAGCGAAGTCTTGTATCCAGTTGCTGTGGTGATCGTTGGAGGACTGATCAGCTCAACGATTCTCGACATCATCATAACGCCGACTTTATTTTTTCGCTTTGGCCGTACATCAGCAGAACACTACATTAACGATAACAATAAAAAAGAAGAAATTTAAACCCACTAAGGAGAATTCAGTGAACACAATTTTGAAAACGCTTACGATCGCATTATTTTCAATCGTATTCACGTCCACGGCTTTGGCTCATGAAGATCACGATCATGATGGACCAAGCTCGTTCCAACCACAAAAAGGTGGCGTGGTTAAATCGACTGAGTCTTTAAACATAGAAGTCGTTAACAAAGACACCAAGCTTGAAATCTACACCTATGATATGGATGGAAAGGTTTTAGATAGCACGGCATTTGGTTTAAAAGCGAATATGAAATTACCCAAAAGCAAAAAGCTAGAGAATTTGAAATTGGATAACATCACTGACTCTGCCACTGGCAAATTTTCTCACTTTGAGGTGAACAGCAAACCAAAGAATACGCATCGCTACACTTTGGTTCTAGAAGCAAAAGGCCCAAAAGAGCATCACGCGGATAAAATTGAATTCACAATTGAATTAAAAAAATAGGAATCTAGATGAAAACAAAATATATCGCTCTCTATTTTCTGGTGGGGTTTCTAAAACCCCTACCTATATTTGCAGACACAGTGTCGATCAGCTTTGACAATTTGAAAACGTTGCTTGAAAGCCGAAACGTCAAAGTAGAGGCTTACCGGTTGGAAGTTGAAGCCGCGAAACTTAAAGAAGGTTCATTAAATCGATCGTTTCTGCCTCAGCTAGAGTTTCATGCGAGCCAAGAGAATTTCAAAAAAGGATCCGCCGCGACAAAAACTCAACCTGCTTACGGCGTTGAAGCCAAGGTGAATCTTTTTAATGGTGGTAAAGATAGCATCGAATCAGATATGCGAGATCTAAATACACAGAAAAAATCTGTGCAACTTATTAAATTCACGGCGAGTGAGTTACTAGAGGCACGCACTTTGTTTTGGGAGATCTTGTACTCTCAAGAAAAAATTGCTCTTCTTGAATCTGTCAGTAAAATTAATTCGCAAAATACAGACTCAGCACTAAAACGCATTCGCAGCGGTGTCGCCACAGATTCCGACAATCTTAAGCAAGATCTGGAAATGGCAAAGCTACAATTGAAAACTCAGATGGATGAGTTGCGATTAATGCTGAATATTGATTCTTCATCGACCCTTCAATTCCCCAAGGAAATCGGACACGAGCATGACTTTGAAGCCAACATCAGGCATTCTCACGAAGACCATGATGTTCTTGCCAAAGAAGATGAAATTCAATCCGATCTAAGCCAGCTCTCAAGCCAGAAATTCAAACGAAACTGGTGGCCAAAAGTAGACGCTGTAGCCGGATACAATCAATTCAACGAACTCGAAGAAGATTACCCAGATGCAGAGCAAAGAAAGGAATCGTATGTAGGATTAAGAGTCTCACTGAGCCTGTCTGATGGGTTTGAGTCAAATAAAGAAGCCGCATCCCAGGCCAAAGAATCCGCCGCATTTCGAAAGTTAGCGGGCTATCAAAGGCAACAAGCCCACTCACACATAGAAAACGAAGTCGCCGAACTAAAACTCTTACACAGCCAAGTTCACGACGCCGAAGAAAACATAGTGCGAGCCGAAAAATAC